>LNEG01000175.1 GCA_001464865.1 Burkholderiales bacterium Ga0074133 | reverse complement strand
CGAGTTCAAGGCACGCTACGGCACCACGCTGGTCACGGGCTTTGCGCGCATCGAAGGCATGGCGGTGGGCATCATTGCCAACAACGGCATCCTGTTCAGCGAATCGGCCCTGAAGGGCGCGCACTTCATCGAGCTGTGCTGCCAGCGCAAGATTCCACTGGTGTTCCTGCAGAACATCACCGGCTTCATGGTGGGCCGCAAGTACGAAAACGAGGGCATTGCCCGCAACGGCGCCAAGATGGTCACGGCCGTGGCCACGGCGAGCGTGCCCAAGTTCACCATCATCATCGGCGGCAGCTTTGGCGCCGGCAACTACGGCATGTGCGGCCGTGCGTACAGCCCCCGGTTCCTGTGGATGTGGCCGAACGCGCGCATCAGCGTGATGGGCGGCGACCAGGCAGCCGGTGTGCTGGCCACCGTCAAGCGCGATGGCATCGAGGCCAAGGGCGGGCAGTGGAGCATGGAAGAGGAAGAAGCCTTCAAGGCCCCCATCCGCCGCCAGTACGAAGACCAGGGCCACCCCTACTACGCCACCGCGCGCCTGTGGGACGACGGCGTGATCGACCCCGCCGACACGCGCCGGGTGCTCGCACTGGGCCTGGCGGCCACGCGCAATGCGCCGATTGAAGACACCAGGTTCGGCCTGTTCCGCATGTGATGGCGTAAACCCGCAGCGCCGCCACGCCATGTCCCTCTTCGCACGCCTTCGCCCCGCACTGTGTGTGCAGCGCCTGCTGCTTTGCGCTGCTGTGCTGCTGGGCCCGGCGCTGGCACACGCTGCGCCCGAGATGCAGCGTGTGGAGCTGCCCCTGCCGTCCGGCACCGTGCTGCGCGCGCACTGGCTGCCCGCAGCCACGCAGTCGGGGCAGCCCTCGCAGCCCGCCGTGCTGGCATTGCATGGCTGCGGCGGCCTGTATGCCAGGGGTGGCGCACTGTCGTCGCGCTACCGCGAGACGGCCGATACGCTGCACGCCGCAGGCTACGCCGTTCTGATGCCCGACAGCTTCGGCTCGCGCGGGCTTCGCGATGTGTGCCAGACGCGCTACAGCGACCGCACCGTGGGCGTGAACGACCGCGTGCAGGACGCCCGCGCCGCGCTGGTGTGGCTGGCCGTACAGCCGGGGGTGGACGCGCGGCGCATCGGCGTGCTGGGCTGGTCCAACGGCGGCACCACCGTGCTCAACCTGCTGGAGCAGCGCCGCACCCCCCCACAGGCGGGCGAGCCCCCGCTGGCTGGCGCTGCAGTGTTTTACCCGGGCTGCGTTCCCCTGCTCAAGCGCAAGGCAGAGATCGAAGGCGTTCCCCTGCTGATGCAACTGGGCGCGCTGGACGACTGGACCCCCGCCCAGCCCTGCGTGGACTGGGCCGCCACGCTCACGGCCCGTGCGGGCACCGATGTGACGGTGCATGTGTATGAGGGCAGCTACCACGGCTTTGACGGAACAACCCCCGTGCGGCTGCGCGGTGACGTGCCCAACGGCACTTCGGCCCAGGGAGTGCACCAGGGCGGCAACCCGCAGGCGCGCACGCATTCGCTGGCGGCGCTGCAAGCGTTCTGGAGCCGGGTGCTTGGCACCGGGGCGGCGCCATGAATCCGACCCAACACTTCAGCCTGCTGGCGCGCTACAACGGCTGGGCCACTGCCCGCCTGCTCGACGCCGTGGCTGCGGTGCCGGATGCCGACTACCGGGGCGACACGGGGCTGTTCTTTGGCAGCATCCACGGCACCCTCAACCACCTGCTAGTGGGGGAGCACCTGTTGTGGTTCGTGCGATTTGACGAGGGCCGGTCGCCCGCCCTGGCGCTCGATGCCGAAGCCGAGCCCGACCGGACCGCACTGGCACAGCGCCTGCGCGACGGCGTTGCGCGCTGGGAGCCTCTGATCACCCGCTGGCCTGCCGACCGCTGGGACGGTGCCCTGGCCTACACGACCACAAACGGCGAGGCGGTATCGATGCCCTTTGCGGCCACGCTGGCGCATGTGTTCAACCACGGCACACACCACCGCGGCCAGATCACTGCCGCCCTCACTGCACTGGGCCATGCCTGCCCGGTGCTCGATCTGATTTACTTTCTGCGGGCCGAACAGGCTGCAGCCATGCCATGAGCCAAAACCTGCAAATCACCTACGAAGGCGCGGTGGCGCGCATCACCCTCACGCAGCCGGAGATCCGCAACGCCTTCAGCGATGAAGTCATTGTCGAGATCACCGCCGCATTCATGGAGGTAGGCCGCCGCGCCGAGGTGCGCGCCGTGGTGCTGGCAGCGCAGGGCCCAGCGTTTTGCGCAGGCGCCAATCTCAACTGGATGCGCCGCATGGCCGATTACACGCGCGACGAAAACGTGGGTGACGCGGGCAAGCTGGCCGAGATGCTGCGCGTGATCTACGAATGCCCCAAACCCACCATAGCCCGCGTGCAGGGCGACGTGTACGCGGGAGGCATGGGCCTGGTGGCTGCATGCGACATGGCTGTGGCGGTGGACACGGCGGGCTTTTGCCTGAGCGAAGTGAAGCTGGGTCTCATCCCTGCCACCATCAGCCCGTATGTGATCCGTGCCATGGGCGCACGCGCCGCGCACCGCTATTTCCTCACAGCCGAGCGCTTTGGCGCAGCCGAGGCACTGCGCATCGGCTTCGTCCATGAGGTAGTTGGTGCTGACCAGCTGGACGCAAAGCTCGACGAACTGCTCAAGGCCCTGACCACCGCCAGCCCCAACGCCGTGCGCGTCTGCAAGAAGCTGGTCATTGATGTGGCCGAGCGCGAGATCAATGCCGGGCTGATCGCCGCCACCGTACAGGGCATCGCCGAGATCCGTGCCAGCGACGAGGGCAAGGAAGGCGTGCAGTCCTTTTTGCACAAGCGCAAGCCGAACTGGCTATGAGAACCCCCCCAGAGGCGCTGCGCGCCTCGGCACGTCCACCAGAGACGGCCGCTCTTCGTTGCCGTCCAAGCCTGCGCAGGCAGACTTGGAGCCGCGGCACTCAGCCCCCGCTCTCGCTGCGCTGCGCTCAGCGGGCTAGGGGACGACGCCCTCGCTGTGGGGCGGCCCTTGCTCGGCGTCCCTCGCCTGGGGCGTGCCAGTTGTTGCGATCAGCTGTCTTTCGCTGTGTCGGGGGGAGCTGCTGAAATGGACACCCTCTGGCTCCACATCGTGCAGTGGCTCCACACGCTGGGGCTGCATGTCGATGGCAGCACCGCGCGTGCCGTGGGCGACGCTGCGGCCACTGCCACGGCGCAGCTCGACATGCCCAGCCTGATGGCGCTGGCGGCTGCGCTGGGCTGGGCCAGCGGTTTCCGGTTGTATGCGGTGGTGTTTCTGGTCGGAATGATGGGTGTGCTGGGCTGGATGCCGCTGCCACCCGGCCTGGCCATGCTGGAACACCCTCTGGTGCTGATGGTCAGCGGATTCATGCTGATGGTGGAGTTCTTTGCCGACAAGGTCCCGTGGGTGGACAGCGCCTGGGACGCCGTCCATGCCTTCATCCGCGTCCCTGCCGGTGCCGCGCTGGCTTACGGCGTGTTTGGCGCTGACGACGCCACGATGGCGATGGTGGCAGGGCTGCTGGGGGGCTCGCTGTCGGCCACGGCACTGGCTACCAAGATGACCACGCGCGCGGCGGTGAACACCTCGCCCGAGCCGTTTTCCAACTGGGGGCTGTCGTTCTTCGAAGACGGTCTGGTGGTGGGTGTGGTGTGGCTGGCCACGCAGTACCCGGTGGCGTTTGGTGTGGCGCTGGTGGTGATGCTGGTGGTTTCAGTGCTGCTGCTGGTGGTGCTATTCAAGTTTTTGCGCGCTGTGGTGCGGCGCTTGTCTTCCTTCTTTTCTGGTTCTGCCAAGGTGGCTTAGATGTTCAAAAAGATTCTGATTGCAAACAGAGGCGAGATCGCCTGCCGCGTGGCCACGACCGCGCGCCGTCTGGGTGTCAAAACCGTCGCCGTGTATTCCGACGCCGATGCCAGCGCCAAACATGTCGCCGTGTGCGACGAGGCTGTGCACATCGGCGGCAGCGCACCCAAGGACAGCTACCTGCGCTGGGAGCGCATCATTGAAGCCGCCAAGGCCACGGGCGCGCAGGCCATTCACCCCGGCTATGGCTTCCTGAGCGAGAACGAAGACTTCGCCAAGGCTTGTGCCGACGCGGGGCTGGTCTTCATCGGGCCGCCTGCCAGCGCCATCAACGCCATGGGGCTCAAGGCCGAGTCCAAACGCCTGATGGAGCAGGCCCAGGTGCCCCTGGTGCCCGGCTACCACGGCGCCGACCAGGACCCCGCCCTGCTGCAGCGCGAGGCCGACCGCATTGGCTACCCCGTGCTCATCAAGGCCAGCGCGGGCGGCGGTGGCAAGGGCATGCGCGCAGTGGACAAGGCCGAGGACTTCGCGGCGGCGCTCGAATCGTGCAAGCGCGAGGCCATCAACAGTTTTGGCGACGACGCCGTGCTGGTGGAGAAGTACGTTCAGCGCCCGCGCCACATCGAGATCCAGGTGTTTGGCGACACGCACGGCAACTGCGTGTACCTGTTCGAGCGCGACTGCTCGGTGCAGCGCCGCCACCAGAAGGTGCTGGAAGAAGCGCCCGCCCCCGGCATGACGGCCGAATTGCGCGCCCGCATGGGCGAAGCCGCCGTGGCTGCTGCGCGGGCCGTGAACTACGTGGGCGCAGGCACGGTGGAGTTCATCGTCGAGCAGCCGGGCGGCTACGACGCGCCCGAGCAGATGAAGTTCTACTTCATGGAGATGAACACCCGCCTGCAGGTGGAGCACCCCGTGACCGAGGCCATCACCGGCCTGGACCTCGTGGAGTGGCAGCTGCGGGTGGCCTCGGGCGAGCCTTTGCCGCTGCGGCAGGACGAGCTGCGGATGACCGGCCACGCCATCGAGGCGCGGATCTGCGCCGAGAACCCCGACAACAACTTCCTGCCTGCGACCGGCGCGCTCAATGTGTATGCGCTGCCCGAGTGCGTGACGTTTGAGCGGGGTGTGGTGCGTGTCGATTCCGGTGTGCGCCAGGGCGATGCGATCAGCCCTTTCTACGACTCCATGGTGGCCAAGCTCATCGTGCATGGCGACACCCGCGAGCAGGCGCTGGCGCGGCTGGACGAGGCGCTGGCGCAGACGCACATCGTGGGCCTGGCCACCAACGTGCAGTTTTTGCGCCGCGTGGCGCGCACCGATGCATTTGCCAGCGCCAGGCTCGATACCGCGCTGATCCCGCGCGAACAGGCCGTGCTGTTCCACCAGGAGCCGGTGGGCCTGCCGCTGGCCGCTGCGGCAGCGGTGGCGCAGATGCTCGTGAAGGAGCGCGCCAGCGAAGACGTCGATCCTTTCAGCCGCCGCGATGGCTTTCACACCCACGGCGTGGTGCAACGCCGCTTTGAATTCGAGTTCGGTGGCGAGCACGCCAAGGCGCTGCTGACGTACGAGCGTGGCGGCAGCCTGCACCTGGCGGTGGGCGAGAGCGCCGCGCAGGTGGCGGGGCCGCTGGTATTCAGCGCGGTGCCGCAAGGCATCGAGCTGCAGTTTGGCGGCCAGCGCACCCGCGCCGCCGTCTATGCGCAGGGCGAGGTGGATTACATCTTCACCCCGCTGGGCGCCACGCAGATCACCGCCATCGACCTGCTGGCCCATGCGGGCGAGGCCGCGGCCGAAGGCGGTCGCCTGACGGCCCCCATGCCCGGCAAGGTGGTGTCGTTTGCGGTGAAGGCGGGCGACCAGGTCGCCAAGGGCCAGCCGCTGGCTGTGATGGAAGCCATGAAGATGGAGCACACCATTGCCGCGCCAGCCGATGGCGTGGTGGCTGAGTTGCTGTACGCGCCGGGCGATCAGGTGACCGAAGGGGCTGAGCTGCTCAAGCTGGTGGTGGCCGAGAAGGCTTGAGTCTTTCCACCGATGCCCGCTCGGCGGCGCGCCTTGATCCGTTCGGGCTGAGCCAGTCGAAGCCAGGGCCCGGTTTCGGGCGACCCTTCGACAGGCTGAGCGTGAACGGATGCTTCGTGTGACAGCGCGGGGCGCGCATTGTCGTTACGCTTGCGCGCCATGAAAATCACCTTTTGCTGTACCGATGCCAAGCCCGAGCCCTGGCTCCAGGGCTTTTCTGCCGCGTTGCCCCAGGCCGACATTTCGGTGTGGCAACCGGGCGCCCACCAGGCCGACTACGCCGTCGTCTGGGCGCCGCCCCAGCAGTTCATGGACGAGCAGCCGGGGCTCAAGGCGCTGTTCAACATTGGTGCGGGGGTGGATGCGCTGCTCAAGCTGCGCTTGCCTCCAAAGGCTCTGGTAGTGCGGCTGGACGATGCGGGCATGGCCGTGCAGATGGCTGAATACGTGTGCCACGCGGTCATTCGCCACTTTCGGGAGTTTGACGGCTACGAGGCCGACACGGCCGCCGGGCGTTGGGGCTACCGCAAGCCGCGCCTGCGCAGCGACTACCCCATCGGGGTGATGGGCCTGGGTGTGCTGGGTGAGCGGGTCGCCAAGGCGCTGGCGCAGTTTGACTTTCCGATCAACGGCTGGAGCCGCAGCCCCAAGGCCATCGACGGCGTGCGTGCCTTCGCCGGGGCGGGGCAGTTCAACGACTTTCTGGCCGCGAGCCGCGTGCTGGTCAATCTGCTGCCGCTCACGCCCGATACCGCCGATGTCATCAACCAGGACACGCTGGCCCGGCTGCAGCCCGGCGCCTACGTGATCAACGTGGCGCGCGGAGCGCATCTGGTGGATGAGGATCTGCTGGCCGCCATCGATAGCGGTCATGTGGCGGGCGCCACGCTCGATGTGTTCCGCACCGAGCCGCTGCCTGCGGGCCACGCGTTCTGGACACACCCGCGCATCACCGTCACGCCCCACACCTCGGCGCGCACGCTGCGCGAGGAAAGCGTGGCCCAGATTGCGCGCAAGATGGTGGCGCTGGAGCAGGGCGCGGCCGTGGCGGGGGTGGTGAGCCCGGTGCGCGGCTACTGAGCCGCCCCGCCTTGCTGCGTGGCGGTCAATCGACCGTCACACCCGCATCGCGCACGAGCTTGCCCAGGCGCTGCGCATCGGCCTTGATGAGGGCGCCGAAGTCTGCCGCAGTGCCCCCCACCACCGGCGTGCCAATGGCTTCCCACTTGGCGCGGAAGGCGGGTTCCTTGAAGATCGCATTGACGGTGGCATTGAGCTTGTCGACCGTGGCCTGCGGTGTGCCTGCGCGCACTGCAATGCCGTGCCAGCCCGTGATCTGGTAGCCCGCAATGCCGGCCTCGGCCATGGTGGGCACGTTGGGCAGCACCTTGGCGCGTTCGCTCGATGTGACGGCCAGCGGGATCAGCTTGCCGGCCTGGATGTGCGGCAGCGAGCTGCCCACGATGTCGAACATCACGTTCACCTGGCCGCCGATCAGGTCGTTGAGCGCAGGGCCCGCGCCGCGGTACGGAATGTGCCCCATCTTCACGCCGACCGTGGTGTTGAAGAGTTCGCCCGCCAGGTGCTGCGGCGTGCCGTTGCCGGCCGACGCGTAGCTCAGCACCGGTTTGCCGGCCTTCGCCATCGCCAGGAATTCGGCCAGGGTTTTCACGCCCAAAGAAGGATGCACTTCGAGCACCAGCGGGAACGCCGACAGCTGTATCACCGGTACGAGGTCACTGAGCGGGTTGAACGGCATGCTGGCGTACAGCGACGGGTTCACCGCCATGGGTCCGCTGGCAGCCAGCAGCAGGGTGTGGCCGTCGGCGGGGGCCTGCTTGGCCACCTCAGCGCTGCCGGTGTTGCCGCCCGCGCCGCCCTTGTTGTCCACCACCACGGGCACGCCCAGGCGGCTTTGCAGTTCGGGCTGCAGCATGCGGGCCATGAGGTCGGTGGGGCCGCCGGGCGGGTAGGGCACCAAGAAGCGAATCGTCTTGCTGGGGAAGGCGGTGGCCGCCGTCTGCGCGGCGACCTGGCCCGCCATGCCCAGTGCGAGTGGTACGGCAAATGCGGCCTGCAGCGCGGCGCGGCGGGTGGGCGTGAAGGCGGTGGAAAGGGCAGCTGAAAAAGCGTTGGGAGTTTGCATGTCTGTCTCCGGTGGGGATGGTTGAAGCCCGTCTGGTGCGGGTTGGAGTCGATGGATGAAATGCGTGTGTCAGGCCGCGCCAAAGCGCTGGCGAATGTCGGCTGCAGTGGCCAGCGGGCGGCCCAGCGCGATGCCGGCTTCCACAGCCTGGTGCACCAGTGCGGTGTTGTCAGGCGCCCGGCTGCCGTCCTTGCACAGCAGGTTGTTCTCGAACCCTACGCGGGCATGGCCGCCAAACACGGCGGCGGCTGCCACGCAGGCGTTTTCGGCTGCGCCGAAGGCACACACCGCCCACGGTTCGGTGCCTTCGTGGGCGTTCAGGAACGGCAGCAGGTCGCGCGGGCTGGAGGTCTGCCCGGCGCTGTATCGGCCCAGTACAAACAGCAGGAACCAGGGCGCATCGGGCACCACGCCGCTGGCGCGCAGGGCCTGCCAGCGGCGCAGGTCAGCTACGTCGTACAGAATGACCTGCACCATGGTGCGGTGCCGGGCGAGGCCGGTGAAGAAGCGCTGCAGACCGGCTTCGCCGATCTCGGGTTTGTCCACCTCGCGCAGGCCGATGGACACCGCCTCGGGCTGCAAGGCTTCGACCATGGCGATCTGCGCGGGCGCCTGGTACACGCCCGCAGCTTCGCTGGTGATCTGGATCACCATGGCGTCGCCCACGGCCTGGCGCACCACGCGCTGGGCTTCGCGGTAGCCCTCCACATCCAGGCTGTGGCGGCCTTGCGCATCGCGGATGTGCATGTGCAGCATGGCGGCTCCGGCATCCAGGCAGGCCTTGGCCGTGGTGGCCAGCGTGGCGGGGGTGATGGGCACGGCCGGGTGGTCGGCGGGCTGCTTGTAGGCGCCGTTGGGCGCTACGGTCACGATCAGCGGGTCGGCCCACGGGCTGGCAGTGGCTGCGGATGCTTGCAATGCGGGCGATGCGGTCATGAACGATCTCCGGTAGGGGTGGCAGTGTCGGCAGGTGGCTCGATGGTGGGCAGCTCGCTGGCCAGCAGCGCCAGGCCCTGGCGCAGCAGGGTGTCGTAGCGCGTACGCTCCGCCCGCTTGCGGTCTTCGGGCCAGTCAAAAAAGCCCTTGCCGGTCTTCATGCCGAGCTGGCCCTGGGCTACCTTTTCGCGCAGCGCCTGGGCGGGCACGTCGGTGCTCGAGAGCGTGGGGTACATGGTGGCGGCAGCGGCGGTGTGCACCTCGATGCCCGCGTGGTCGCGCTGCAGCACAGGGCCTGCCGCCAGAAAGCGGAAGCCGAAGCCGAAGCGCACGGCGGCGTCCACGTCTTCGGGCGAGGCAATGCCTTCGTCGATGAGTGCAAACGCCTCGCGCGAGAGCGCATGCTGCATGCGGTTGGCCAGAAAGCCGGGCTTGTCCTTCTTGACCAGCACCGGCACGCTGCCGCAACCGCGCATGAAAGCGTGCAGCCAGGTGCCCAGTGCCGGGTCGCTGCGCTCGCCCAGCACGACCTCCACCAGCGGCACCAGGTGGGCAGGCATGAAGAAGTGCAGCCCCAGCATGCGCTGCGCCGTGGCCAGCCCCTGGGCGATGGCGCTGATGGGAAAGCCCGAGCTGTTGCTGGCCAGCACGGCGCTGGGGGGCGCTACGGCTTCCAGCTCGGCAAACAGCTTTTGCTTGGCGGCCAGTTGCTCGGTGATGCATTCGACCACCAGCACCACGCCGTTCCAGTCCACATCCTGCAGCGTGGCGCACACCTGCACCGGGCCGGCGTGGGTGGCCTGGCCTGCGGCGGCCAGCTCTTGTGCGATGTGGGGCCGCAGCAGGGCGCGCCGGTCGGCGTGCGGGTCTACCACCGTGACGTGGGCGCCGCCCCGGGCCAGCACCACAGCCACATCGGCGCCCATGGTGCCGCCACCGACGACCACGGTGCGGGCGTTGCGTGGCGAGCTGTTGTCCATCGGGTCCATCCTGTCTCCTTGTTTTTTGGCAAATCCGGTCGCTTCGGAGGCCAGTCTAGGCAGCCCTCATTGCGCGGTCCAGAGGTCTTTTTCGATAGACTGATCGGCCATGAAGATCAATTGGTCTGCCCGCGAGGTGGATGTGTTCCTTTCGCTGGCCGAAACGCTCAGCTTTCGGCGTACGGCGCTGCAGATGCACCTGTCGCAGTCGGCGGTGTCGGGCACCGTTGCGCGGCTGGAAGAGATGCTGGGCGCGCGGCTGTTTGACCGCACCACGCGCACGGTGCAGCTCACCCAGGCTGGCGAGGTGTTTGCCGAACAGGCGCGCTTTTTGCGCCACCAGATGGATGAAACCGTGCGCCGCGTGCAGGAGGTGGCGCAGCTGCAGGTGGGCCGCATTGCGCTGGCGGCCCTGCCGTCGCTGGCCGCAGGGGCGGTGCCCCGTGCCTTCGCCCGCTTTGCTGCCCGGTACCCGGGCGTGCAGCTGGAGCTGTTTGACAGCCTGGCCGGCCCGGCGTTTGACATGGTGCGCGCGGGCCGGGTGGACTTTGCCCTCACGGCAGCCAACCCGGCCTATGCCGACCTGGACTACACCCCGCTGGTGTCCGACCGTTTTGTGCTGCTGATGGGCCGCCAACACCCGCTGGCCCGCGGCCGCAGCGCCGTGGCGTGGGCCGATGTGGCCGCGCTGCCGCACATCTCCATGCCCGCCGGCACCAGTGTGCGCCAGTACGCGCAAGAGGCGCTGCTGACCCACCGCATCCGTTTTGCGCCCCGCTACGAGGTAGAGCACCTGGCCACCATTGCCGCCATGGTCGCCGCAGGGCTGGGCGTGAGCGCGCTGCCCGAGCTGGCCGCGCAGGTGGTGCAGCGGCCCGAAGTGGTCACCCGGCCGCTGAAGGCGCCGGTGCTGCACCGGCCCATCGGCCTGATCACGCTGCGCGGGCGGCCGCTGTCGCTGGCGGCGCAGGCCATGGTGGCCCTGCTGCGCGACGAGGTGGAAGGCGCGAATGCAGTGGCTGCCTGATGGCAGGTCCGGCGTATCGACTGGCAGAAAATGGGGTAGCCCCGGCGGGGGGCACGCCGGACAATCGAGCATCCTTGGCGTTTTGTGCCCTCTCAAACTGGTAGCCCCATGAGCATTCCTTCCCGCGTTCAACTCATCGATGTCGGCCCGCGTGACGGCCTGCAGAATGAAAAACTCCCCGTGCCCGCCGCCGTCAAGATCGAGCTGGTACACCGCCTGCAGGCTGCGGGCCTCCAGGAAATCGAGGTCACCAGCTACGTGTCGCCCAAGTGGGTGCCGCAGATGGCCGACAACCACGAGGTAATGGGCGGCATCGCGCGCCAGCAGGGCGTGGCGTACTCGGTGCTCACGCCCAACCTCAAGGGCTTTGAAGCGGCGGTGCCCGACAGGCCCGATGAAATCGTGGTGTTCGGATCGGCCAGCGAGGCCTTCAGCCAGCGCAATATCAACTGCAGCATTGCCGAGAGCATCGAGCGCTTTGCGCCCGTGGTGCAGGCCGCTCTGGCCGCGGGCATCCGCGTGCGTGGCGCCATGAGCTGTACGGTCGGCTGCCCCTACGAAGGCGACATTGCACCCGAGCGCGTGGCGTATCTCGCCAGCCTGCTCAAGTGCATCGGTGTGCAGCGCGTGGACGTTGCAGACACCATTGGCGTGGGCACGCCCCTCCGGGTGCAGCGCGCACTGGAGGCCACGCTGCAACACTTCGGCATCGACGACGTGTCGGGCCACTTTCACGACACGTACGGCCAGGCGTTGTCCAACACGCTGGCCGCGATGCAACTGGGCGTGTGGAACTTCCAGGCGTCGATTGCCGGTTTGGGGGGCTGCCCGTATGCGAAGGGCGCCACCGGCAACGTGGCCACCGAAGACGTGGTTTACATGCTGCAGGGCATGGGTATCGAGACAGGCATCGATCTGGACAAGCTCATCGATGCGGGCGCGTACATCAGCGGTTTCCTGGGGCGTGCGCCTGCGTCGCGTGTGGCGGTGGCGCTTCTCAACAAGCGGGCTGCCGCTACAGCGTAGCCCGCGCCGGTCCGGCGTCTGCCTTGTGGAATGCGTGACCGCTGCCCGTCTGCTTGGCCACGTACATGGCCTGGTCGGCACTCCGCATGAGTTCTGTCAGCGTGCGCCCGTCCTGGGGGCTGCGCGCAATGCCCGTGCTGACTCCCACGGACAGCAGGCGGCCATCCACGTCCAGCGGCTTGCTCACCGCTGCGCCCAGGCGATGGGCAAGCGCGGAAAGCCCCTCGTGCGACAGGTCGCTCTTGATCAGGATGACGAATTCGTCCCCGCCCAGGCGCGCGACCATGTCGCCTGCTCGCATGTGGGCCTGCAGCCGGCGTGCCACTCCCAGCAGCACGGCGTCTCCGGCGTCATGCCCGTGCTGGTCGTTGATGGGCTTGAAGTGGTCCAGGTCCAGCAGCATCAACGCATGGGGCAAGCCATCGTTGAGCACCCGGGCGGCGCCCTGTGCCAGGCCCGCACGATTGGCCAGCCCGGTGAGCGGGTCGGTGGCGGCGGCCTGGGCCAGGTGATCGGCATGCAGGCGCAGCGCCTCCTGTGAGGCACGCATGCCGTTGATGCGGGTGCTCAGTGCAATGGCAAACACCACCAGCTCGGCCGCCACGCCGCTTTGCAGCCCGTAGGCCACGATCCAGGGCGCATTCATCACCTGCCAGTTCACCAGCACCACGCCCAGCGCCGACAGGAACAGCAGCGCCTGCCCCCCGAGGTACCAGCGCGCTGCAGCGAGGCCGCGGCGCATCACCACCACTGCTGCAACGATGCAGAACAGCGAGCCCACGCTGGCCAGGACCTCGTTGATGGTCTGTGAAGCGCCGAACCAACCGGCCAGGCCCAGCAGGGCGCTCCCGGCTGCGATCCAGGACATGGTCTGCAGCGGTCGATCGAGATAGGGCAACTGCCGGGTTTCCAGGAAGCTGCGTGCGAACTGAGCGCCAAACAGCATCCACAGGCCCGGCAGCACGACATGGCCGCGCTCCTGCCACCATGGCCAATCGCCCCACAGGTAGTGCGCAGCATGTCCGTTGTAGGCGGCCAGCGTCAGCAGCGCAAAAACGCACTGACCCAGGTAGTACACGTACGCCGGGATGCGGAACACGCTGGCGAGCACGGTGTTGTAGACCAGCAGGGCCAGCAGGATGCCGTAGCAGATGCCATCAAAAAGCCGCTTGTGCTGGCGCCATTGCAGGTACTGCGCCGTTTCCCAGACCGACATGCCCAGGATCGGGGCGGCCTCGCTGGAGATCCGCGCGTACACCGTGTAGGTGCCCGGCAGCGGCAGCTGCAGGCGCATCACGATGCGCTCGCTGCCCAGCGGCCGGCTGGCGTAGGGCTGCGACTGGCCGGTGTGCACCGGGGCTCCCAGTGCCTTGCCAGAGGCGTCGAACGGGCCGTAGAACCGTACATCGCCGAGCGCCGTGGTGGATGTGGCCAGCAGCCAGTCGCCCCCGGGCTCGCGCTGCTCCACTTCGACTCTGAACCACTGCGCGCGTTGGGTGGCATAGCGCAGCGCTGCGGGCGGCGCCAGGGCAAACCGGCCCGCATGGACCGGGCTCTGCACGTCCTCCAGCGAGAGCTGGCCCGTGTCATCGCTGAGCCACTGGAGATGGCGGGTGCCGCCCAGCGACATGCCCTCGGGGCCCGCCTGCAGCACCAGAGGCGTGGCAGCGGCTGCCGGGAGCGCGCCCAGCAGGGCCATGCACAACAACAGGAACGCGCGAAACAGCTTCATGGACAATGCAGGGTAGGCTCGCATCCACCAGCGGGTGCCATGGCGGGAGCGGCGGAGCGTCAATCTATACCTGGCCGGTGCGGAACGGTTGGCTGGCCCGGAAGCCGCTGCACCGGCCGCGTGATGAAAGCCGCAGCGTATCGCTGCCGCCGTCCATGACATGCTTTCCGTGTCTATCAATTCTCCTAGAGTTCATGAATATACAGAACGTTCCTGAGGGCATGCAGCGCGTTGCGGCAGAGCTGCTCCGCGCCGGGCATCCCCATGCGCCGCGCATGCTCGACGACGCAGCCCGCACCGCGCAGCAGGCTGCCGATGCACTGGGCATCCTGGTCGGGCAGGTGGCCAAGAGCATCATCTTTCGCCGCAAGAGCGATGACGCTGCGGTGCTGGTGGTCACTTCGGGCGACCGGCGTGTGGATGAGAAAAAGGTCGAGGCCCACGTGGGCAAGGTGGGCCGGGCGGACGCGGAGTTCGTCAAGCAGCGCACCGGGTTTTCCATCGGCGGCGTGGCCCCGCTGGCACACGCCACGCTGCCGGTCACGCTGATCGACCGTGACCTGCTGCGCTTTGATGTGGTGTGGGCCGCCGCCGGGCACCCGCACGCCGTGTTCGCTCTGCATCCCTCGGACCTGGCGCGGCTGACCGGCGCGCCCGTGGTGGATGTGGTGCAGGAGCCTGCACCGGCGCAGGAGACCATCACGCCATGAATGCTATAGATTTGCTAGCTACCAGGGCAAATGAAACAAGGGCTGCAGGCCATTTTGACCCTGAATCGGCCGAACTGGTGCCCTCTCCGTGCATTTCGGTGTGCCGGATGTCGCCCGACCGCAGCCATTGCGAGGGCTGCTTTCGCACGTTGGACGAGATCCGTGTCTGGTCACGCGCCGATGCCAGCCTGCGGCGCGGCATCTGGCTGCAGTTGCTCGCACGTGCGGGGATTGCCCCGCCGTCGGCCTGACGCAGCCTTGGGGAGAAGCTGCGCACTGCGCAGCAGTCCACGCCCGTACCCCGGGTGCGCCGTGTTCTGAATGCCGATGAACGAATTTGCCAAGGAGACCTTCGCCATGAAACGCATCACGTTCTATCTCGACTTTGTCTCGCCCTATGCCTGGCTGGCGTTCGAGCGCTTGCCCGAGGTGCTCGAAGGCCTGAGCTACAGCGTGGCCTACAAGCCCGTGCTTCTGGGCGCACTGCTGCAGCAGCATGGCAACCCCGGGCCTGCGGGGATTGCGCCCAAGCGCGACTGGACCTACCGCCATGTCACGTGGCTGGGCCATGCGCAGGGCACGCCGCTGCAGATGCCGGCGCGCCACCCGTTCAACCCGCTGCCCCTGCTGCGCCAGTCGCTGGCCTGCAGCGACGACGGCCTGATCAACCGCTTTGTGGCCGGTGCCGTCCTGCGCCACGTTTGGCAGGGCGGGCACGATGCGCTCGACGCGGGGCGGCTGAGCGCCCTGGCGGCCGAACTGGCCGAGCAGATCCGCACCGGCCAGGATGCCGCGAGCGACGCGCCCAAGGCCTTCTTGCGGGCCAACACCGAGGCCGCGCAGGCCGCAGGGGTGTTTGGCGTGCCAGCGTTTGAAGTGGATGGAAAAGTTTTCTGGGGCCTGGACGGCCTGCCGATGCTGCGCGCCTACCTCGATGCCGACCCCTGGTTTGAAAGCGGCCAGTGGGACGCCGTGGGCCAGATCGGCTCGGGCCTGCCCCCGCGGGGCTGATGCGGCCCGCCGTGCGGCGTTGCCAGAACGCACCGTTTTTTCGATTCAGGCTGACAAATCGCTGCGCCATGCAGCCCGAGCCTGTCAGCCTTGCAGGCCTGCCAACCGCCTGAAATCGCGCAACTCCCGCATGTCGGAAGTAAGCGTGCGGGTTTCACCCTAAGTTGTCAGAGAGCGGTCAGTTTGGTGAAAGCTCCTGTTGGTTTGGCGTCAGAGCGTGGTCAGTGCGATCTCCAAGAATGCGTGCAGTCCGCTGTCAGGCGGTCTGAATAACCAACAGGAGACATTCCCATGGCAAACACCCATCCCGCACCGCGGCCGATGTCAGCCGAAGAGCGAAAGGTCATCTTCGCGTCTTCGCTCGGCACCGTCTTCGAGTGGTACGACTTTTACCTGTACGGCTCGCTGGCGGCCATCATTGCCAAGCAGTTCTTCTCGGGCCTCGACCCGCAGGCTGCGTTCATTTTTGCGCTGCTGGCGTTCGCTGCGGGCTTCATCGTGCGTCCGTTCGGCGCGCTGGTGTTCGGCCGTCTGGGGGACATGATCGGTCGCAAGTACACCTTCCTGGTGACCATCTTGCTGATGGGCGCGTCGACCTTCATCGTCGGTATCCTGCCCAACTACGCCACCATCGGCGTTGCGGCTCCCATCATCCTGATCATCCTGCGCATGCTGCAGGGCCTGGCCCTGGGCGGTGAGTACGGCGGTGCTGCCACGTACGTTGCCGAACACGCTCCGCAAGGTGCCCGCGGCGCCTACACGGCCTGGATCCAGACCACCGCAACGCTGGGCCTGTTCCTGTCGCTGATGGTGATTCTGGGTACCCGCACCATCATCGGCGAAGCCGCTTTCGCTGACTGGGGCTGGCGCGTGCCGTTCATCCTGTCGATCGTGATGCTGGGCATCTCGGTCTACATCCGCCTGTCGATGAACGAATCGCCTGCCTTCCAGAAGATGAAGGCCGAGGGCAAGACCTCCAAGGCCCCGCTGACCGAAGCTTTCGGCCAGTGGAAGAACATGAAGATCGTGCTGCTGGCCCTGTTCGGCCTGGTGGCTGGTCAGGCTGTGGTCTGGTACTCGGGCCAGTTCTACGCGCTGTTCTTCCTGACCAGCGTGCTGCGTGTCGATGGTGCCACGGCCAACATCCTGGTAGCCATGTCGCTGCTGATCGGTACGCCGTTCTTCGTGATCTTCGGTACGCTGTCGGACAAGATCGGCCGCAAGCCCATCATCCTGGCCGGCATGGCCCTGGCCGTGGTGACGTACTTCCCGCTGTTCAGCATGCTGACGAATGCCGCCAACCCTGACCTCGCAGCGGCCCAGGCCAAGAACAAGATCGTGGTGTCGGCACCTGCTGGCGACTGCTCGTTCCAGGGCAACCCCGTGGCACGTGAAATCGACTTCACCAAGTCTTGCGACATCGCCAAGCGCTTCCTGGCCCAGAACTCGGTGAGCTACGAGAACGTGACGGCCACGGCCGCCGGCCCATCGACCGTGACGATCGGCGACAAGGTCATTGCAGCGCCTACGGCCAAGGTGGTGAACAGCAAGTTCGACGAAGAAAGCACCAAGAGCATCGCTGCCTTCAAGAAGGAAGTGGCTGAAGCGCTGAAGGCTGCCGGCTACCCCACCAAGGCTGATCCCGCCAAGGTTGACAAGGTCATGATCGTCGTGATCCTCACGATCCTGGTGATCTACGTGACCATGGTGTATGGCCCCATTGCCGCCATGCTGGTGGAAATGTTCCCGACCCGCATCCGCTACACCTCGATGTCGCTGCCCTACCATATCGGTAACGGCTGGTTCGGTGGTCTGATGCCTACCATTGCGTTCGCGATGGTGGCCCAGAACGGCAACATGTACCACGGCCTGTGGTACCCCGTCGTCATCGCAGGTGCAACGTTCGTGATCGGTCTCCTGTTCGTCAAGGAAACCAAGGACAACGACATCTACGCAGACGACTGAACACGGGTCCGCCCGGCGTCCCGGCCGCAGTGCCGGGACACTTAATCAAGGGCCTTCCCCGCCGGAAGGCCTTTTTTTAAGTGAACCTCAATTACGGAGAATTGCCATGTGGAAGATTGCTGTTGGATTTGTCGTGTTTGCCGCGCTGGCCATGTTTGTGATCATCAAGGGTGGAAGTAACCTGGACATGGGCGGCGAAAAGCACGGCACCGACACCTCGCACGCACCAGCGGCGCCTGCCTCTGCAGCCGCCACGCCTGCACCAGCACCGGCTGCGCCTGCTTCGGGCGCCAGCGAAGCCAAGTAATGCCGCTGCGGGCTTCATGAACGCGTTCAGGGAGCCTTCGCACCAACCAGTGCGCCGTGTGCATCTGCGGCCTCTGGCGGCCTGCAGAATTGCAAATACTCGCAACAGCCCGGCCATTGCTGCGGTTTGCGTTTGACGTCTTGCAGCCCATCCCGATCCGCAGCGCTCACTTGCCGCACGATTTGTTCAGAGGTGCCCCAGGGCGGTTCCGCGCCAGGGTTGACTGACTCCGGTCGATGGAGGCCGGGTGGGCTTTTGACCACACTGGCTCCGCTCCTTGCGACCACCTTTTGACCTCGCGGTGGGGTGGCGGGCGTCGGCGTGTGTCCGGTTGCGCGGCTGCTTTGGCAGCGCGCCGTGACGGCAACAGGCTGTCTGATCTGTCGGACAGGCCCTGCAGCGACTCATGCCACTGCGGCACGGACGCCTCAAAGACCTGTTGGCTTCGGATGTTGCGCCCGACGCTTCATGGGCAGTCGTTCGGGCATGTTGCTCCGATGGGTTTGCCAAGCGTGTCTGGCAGGGCCCGTCGGGCAGCTGCCTGGCATTTGAAGCGGCCGTCGCTGCCGATGAAGCTGCCACTGCCTTGCCAGCGCTCTCATGCAGCCGCAGCACCCTGCACACCGCATGCAGGGGCAAACGAGCGCCACCGCGCCTCGCAGCGCGGCCCGGGCTCAGCGCCGGAACTTGCCGTCGGTGCCGATGATGGAGAGATCGGCGAAGTCCAGGCCCGAGTGGTCTTCGGGCGAGAAATTCAGTTCCAGACCGCCGAGGTCGTACTTGCGGATGGACTCCAGTGCGGCGTGCAGCTTCTCGCGCGTGGGCTTGGGGCCGGCCCGGCGCAGGCCCTCGACCAGCACCTTGGCACCGGCAAAGCCTTCGAGCATGGCCGGGCTCAGCTCGCCCAGACCTTTTGCACGGGCCAGGTCCTGCGCTTCCTTCACCAGCGGAAACGTCATGGCGCGTTCGTTGGGGAACACCTGCGTCACGATCACGCCACGGCCATTGGCGCCAAGGCTCTTGATGAAGCCGCCCGAGGCATTGTTGGACAGCGTCACGATCTGTGCGGCAGAGCCGGCCTGGCGCAGCGCGTTGGTGGCATCGACCACCGCGGTGCCCGATGCCACCATCAGTACCGCCTGCGCATCAGCCTTGGCGGCCTTGGCCACGATGGGTGCGAAGTCGGGCTTGGCGCGGTCGAACTTCTCCTGCAGCACGGGTTGCAGGTTGCTGGCCGTCAGACCCTTGAGCGCACCGGCAATGCCGTCGTCGCCAAAGCTGTCGTTGGCTGAGACCAGCGCGATGCGCTTCACGCCCATGGATGCCAGGTGGGTCATGGCCTTTTCGGCCTCGCGCTGGTAGGTGGCGCGGACGTTGAAGATGTATTTCTGCACCGGACGGTGCAGAACGATGGCCCCGGTGGAAGGAGCCACCAGCGGCACGCCGTGCTTGTCCAGCAGCGGGATGATGGCCTGGGTGTGCGGGGTGCCCCGCGTGAGGAACATGGCCACCACGCTTTGCTCCTCGATGAGCTTGCGCGCGTTTTCAGCCGCCAGCTTGGGGTCGAACTTGTCATCCAGCGAGACGAGTTCGATCTTCTGGCCATTGACGCCGCCCTTGGCGTTGACCGCATCCAGGAACAGCATTGCGCCGTCCGTTGTCTCGCGCACGCCGGCAGCCACCTGGCCGCTGAACCCCGCCGTCTGGCCCACCATGATCTGCGCGTGGCCCGGGAGCATCACTGCGGCGAACAGGGTCGCCAACGCCAGCAAATTCCTGCCTGATTTCATTGTGTCTCCTTGTGTCTTTTTGCAACCAAAAAACGAGTGTAACGATGGGGAATGACAGTCGAATCAGTAGTTTCCGAACGTTACGTATGCTGCAAGGTATCGCCAGCAGTGCAGCATTCCCTGGGGGCAATTCAGGTGTGGCGGCGCGCAGCGCGGTGCGTCCCTAGAATCTTCCGCCTTACCCCCGAAAGACTGCCTTCCATGACCCAGGGACTGATCCGTATCCGCGGCGCGCGCCAGCACAACCTCAAGAACCTGGATCTGGACATCCGCACCGGCGAGCTCACGGTGGTCACCGGCCCCAGCGGCTCCGGCAAGTCCAGCCTGGTGTTCGACACGCTGTATGCCGAAGGCCAGCGGCGCTATGTGGAAACCTTCAGCGCGTACGCGCGGCAGTTTCTGGACCGCATGGACAAGCCCGCTGTCGACAAGGTCGAGGGCGTGCCCCCGGCGATCGCCATCGACCAGACCAACCCGGTGCGCTCCAGCCGTTCCACCGTGGGCACGATGACCGAGCTGAACGACCACCTGAAGCTGCTGTTTGCGCGCGCAGGCCAGTTGTTCGACAAGCAGACGGCGCAGCCGGTGCGGCATGACACGCCGGAGACCATTTACGCCGAGCTGGCCGCGCGCTGTAGCGCAGCGGACGATCCGCGCGTGGTGCTGACCTTCCCGGTCGAGCTGCCTGCCAACACCAGTGCCGAGCAGGTCGAGCAGTGGCTGTCGGCCAGCGGTTTTACCAAGGTGCAGGCCGAGCGTGAAGTGGGCACGCCCACCGGCCCGCGCAAGGTGCTGGATGTGGTGGCCGACCGGTTTCGCCTGGGCAACGCAGAGAAGGCCCGGGTCATTGAAGCGATTGAGGTCGCGCTCAAGCGCGGCACCGGGCGCCTCAATGTCTACCGGCTGGTGGATGAGGGTGAGCCCGATCTGTGGCGCTTCTCCACCGGTCTGCATTGCCCCGACAGCGATCTGCGTTACAGCGATCCCATTCCGTCGGCGTTCTCGTTCAACTCTGCCGTGGGCGCATGCGACAGCTGCCGGGGCTTTGGCCGCGTGATCGGCGTGGACTACGGCCTTGTCATCCCCAACGACAAGCTCACGCTGCGCGCCGGAGCGATCAAGACCATCCAGACCCCGGCGTGGAAAGAGGCGCAGGACGACCTCATGCGCCACGCCGAGGCAGCTGGCATCCCGCGCGACACGCCCTGGTACAAGCTGACCGATGACCAGAAGAAATGGGTCATCGGCGGCGCACCCGGCTACAAGGACGGCCAGTGGAGCAAGCAGTGGTACGGCATCAAGCGTTTTTTCGAGTACCTGGAGAGCAAGGCCTACAAGATGCACATCCGCGTGCTCTTGTCCAAGTACCGCAGCTACACGCCATGCCCCACCTGCGCCGGTGCACGCCTCAAGACCGAAAGCCTGCTCTGGCGCATTGGCCGCAAGGAAGATGCCGACGCGGTGCTGGAGCCCGGCAAACGCTTCATGCCCGAAGACGTCCAATGGTCGCGTGAGCAACTCGAAGCGTTGCCCGGCCTGTGCCTGCACGACCTGATGCTGCTGCCCATCGACCGCCTGCGCCAGTTCTTTGCGCGCATGCAATTGCCCGTGGGCGACGATGCCAAGGGCGGCGATGCCCAGGCGCTGAAACTGCTGCACGAAGAAATCACCACGCGCCTGAAATACCTGTGCGATGTGGGCATTGGCTACCTCACGCTCGACCGGCAAAGCCGCACGCTCAGCGGCGGCGAGGTGCAGCGCATCAACCTCACCACCGCGCTCGGCACCAGCCTCGTCAACACGTTGTTCGTGCTGGACGAGCCCAGCATCGGCCTGCACCCGCGCGACATGCACCGCATCACCGAGGCCATGCTGCGCCTGCGCGACGCGGGCAACACCCTGGTGGTGGTGGAGCACGACCCGGCCGTGATGCTGGCGGCCGACCGCATGATCGACATGGGCCCCGGCCCGGGCCGCCTGGGCGGGCAGATCGTGTTTGACGGCACCACCGCTGATTTGCGCAAGGCCGATACGCTGACGGGCGCTTACCTGGGCGGGCGCAAGCAGGTGGGCTTTGGCTTCAAGCGCATGGTCACGGATGCAACGCCGCGCCTCATCCTGGAAGGCGCGCGCGAGCACAACCTGCAGAACGTGTCGGTCGAGTTCCCGCTGCAGAGGCTGGTCACGGTGACGGGTGTCAGCGGCTCGGGCAAATCGAGTCTGATCCAGGACGTGCTGGCGCCCGCGCTCCTGCGCCACTTTGGCAAGGCCACCGACACCCCCGGCGCGCATGACCGTTTGCTGGGCGCTGATCATTTGTCCGACGTGGTGTTTGTGGACCAGTCGCCCATTGGCAAGACGGCCCGCTCCAACCCCGTGAGCTACGTCGGCGCGTGGGACAGCATCCGCGAGCTGTTTGCGGTAGCGCCGCTGTCCAGACAGCGCAGCTACACCTCGGCCAAGTTCAGCTTCAACAGCGGCGACGGGCGCTGCCCCACCTGCGGTGGCTCGGGCTTTGAGCATGTGGAGATGCAGTTTCTGAGCGACGTGTACCTGCGTTGCCCGGACTGCGATGGCAAGCGCTACCGGCCTGAAATTCTGGAAATCACCATCGAACGCGGTGGCCGCAACCTGAACGTGGCCGATGTGCTGGCCCTTACCGTGGCCGAAGCGGCCGACCTGTTCGCGGGCGATCGCGACGTGATCCGCGCGTTGCAGCCCATCGTGGATGTGGGGCTCGAATACGTGGCACTGGGCCAGCCGGTGCCGACCCTGTCCGGCGGCGAGGCCCAGCGTTTGAAGCTGGCCGGTTTTCTGGCCGAGGCGGCACGCAGCGCGTCCAAGTCGCGCCAGGCGGTGGCGCGCAAGGGCACGCTGTTCCTGTTCGACGAGCCGACCACCGGCCTGCACTTTGATGACATCGCCAAGCTCATGCGCGCGCTGCGCAAGCTCATCGACGCTGGCCATTCGCTCATCGTCATCGAGCACAACCTGGACGTGATCCGCGCGAGCGACTGGCTCATCGACCTGGGCCCCGAGGGTGGCTATGCCGGTGGCCTGATCGTGGCCGAGGGTACGCCCGAGGATGTGCGCCAGCACGCCACATCGCACACCGGCCTGGCGCTGAGCGACTACGAACTGACGCTGGGCATCGGCGGGCACTCCGTTCATGAGAAGGCTGCTGCGCTGCGAAAAGAGGAACGCGCAGCGCAGATGAATCTGACGCCAGAAACCAAAAACGCCATACAGATCGTCAACGCCAAGGAACACAACCTCAAAAACCTGAGCGTGGACATTCCGCGCGGCAAGTTCAACGTGGTGACAGGCGTGAGCGGCTCGGGCAAGTCCACGCTGGCGTTCGACATCCTGTTCAATGAGGGCCAGCGCCGTTACCTCGAATCGCTGAACGCCTATGCGCGCTCCATCGTGCAGCCCGCCGGTCGGCCCGAAGTGGATGCGGTGTATGGCATTCCGCCTACCGTCGCCATTGAGCAGCGCCTGTCGCGCGGCGGGCGCAAGTCCACCGTGGGCACCACCACCGAGGTATGGCACTTCTTGCGCCTGCTGTACGTCAAGCTCGGCACGCAGCACTGCACCAAGGACGGCGCGGCCGTGCAGCCGCAGACGCCCGAGAGCATTGCCGCCCAGCTCCTCACCCAGTTCCGCGGCCAGCACATCGGGCTGCTCGCGCCGCTGGTGATGAACCGCAAGGGCGTCTACACCGAGCTGGCCGACTGGGCCCGCCCGCGCGGCTACACGCACCTGCGCGTGGACGGCAACTTCTTGCCTACCACCCATTTCCCGCGGATCGACCGCTTCAAGGAACACACCATCGAGCTGCCTGTGGCCAGCCTCGATGTGTCGCCCGAGAACGAAGCCCAGCTTCGCACCGCGCTGGCCGACGCGCTCACGCACGGCAAGGGCGTGGTGCATGTGCTCAGCAGCATTGGCACGCTGGCGGCAGCCATGCAAAGTGGTGCCGCCACGGCTGGCATCGGCCATCTGCAGGCTTTCTCCACCAAGCGCGCCTGCCCCGTGTGTGCCACCAGCTATGCCGAGCTGGACCCGCGCCTCTTTTCCTACAACAGCAAGCACGGCTGGTGCCCCGACTGCGTGGGCACGGGCGTCAAGCTCACCAAGGACCAGCGCAAGGTATTTGACGACTCGGTGCAGGACGACAAGGAAAAAGGCCGCGAGCAGACCTTTGCCGAGCCCGAGGTGGAAGACCTGGCCGACACCGCCTGCCCCACCTGCAGCGGCACGCGCCTGAACGCCACGGCCCGCGCGGTCAAGTTTGCCGGTGTGGGCATCACTGACATCGCAGCCCTGTCGGTGACGGATGTGCGCCGCTGGATCGAAACCCTGCGCATCGAAGGCGGCATGACCCAACGAGAAGGCGACATCGCCCGTGACCTCGTGCCCGAGATCCAGAGCCGCCTCGAGTTCCTCGAAGAAGTGGGCCTGGGCTACCTCACGCTCGACCGTGGCGCGCCCACGCTCAGCGGTGGGGAGGCGCAGCGCATTCGCCTGGCTGCGCAGCTCGGCAGCAACCTGCAGGGTGTGTGCTACGTGCTGGATGAGCCCACCATCGGCCTGCACGCCCGTGACAACCAGATCTTGCTCAACGCCCTGCACAAGCTGGGCGACAAGGGCAACACGCTGGTGGTGGTGGAGCACGACGAAGACACCATCCGCCGTGCCGACCACATCATCGACATTGGCCCCAGCGCGGGCAAGCGCGGCGGGCGCCTGGTGGCGCAGGGCAGCGTGGCCGACATCACAGGGGCCCCAGATTCGCAAACCGGCCGCTACCTGCTGCACGCCATGAAGCACCCGCTGCAACTGCGCCGCAGCATGGCACCCGGCGAGGTGAGCGCCGAGGCCACGGCCGCCTTCGCCCAGGCCGAGGCGGCAGCGCCCACTGGCCGCCAGAGCGCCGCGGTGAAGAAGCGCGCAGCCCAGGCCGCATCGCTGGCGGCCGACGCATTGACTGAGGCCAAGGAACGCGCCGCCATGCGCTGGCTCACCGTGCACGGCGCGCAGTTGCACAACCTGCAGAACGTGACAGCCACCGTGCCGCTGCACCGTCTGGTGGCGGTGACGGGCGTGAGCGGCTCGGGCAAGTCCACCCTGGCGCGCGATGTGCTGCTGGCCAACGTGCAAGCCTGGGTGCAGCAGCGCAGTACCAAGGCAGGGCGTGATGCCATGGACGCGGGCAAGGCGCCGCCGCTGGTGGGTTGCACGGGCCTGTCGGGCTTCGAGAGCATCGACCGCGTGCTCGAAGTGGACCAGACGCCGATCGGCAAGACGCCGCGCAGCTGCCCCGCCACTTACATCGGCTTCTGGGACACCATCCGCAAGCTGTTTGCCGAAACGCTGGAGGCCAAAGCGCGCGGCTATGCGGCCGGGCGCTTTTCCTTCAACACCGGCGAGGGCCGCTGCCCCAGCTGTGAAGGCGCGGGCGTGCGCACCATCGAGATGAGCTTTTTGCCCGATGTGAAGGTGCCCTGCGAAACCTGCCACGGCGCGCGCTTCAACCCCGAAACGCTGGCCGTGACCTGGCGCGGCAAGAGCATTGGCGACGTGCTGCAGATGGAGGTGGACGAGGCCGTGGGCTTCTTTGCCACCATGCCCAGCATTGCGCACCCGCTGCAGCTCTTGCAGGACGTGGGCCTGGGCTACCTCACGCTGGGCCAGCCGTCACCCACGCTGAGCGGTGGCGAGGCGCAGCGCATCAAGCTCGTGACCGAGCTGACCAAGGTGCGCGACGAGGTCGGCCGCCGGGGCCAGAAGGTGCCGCACACGCTCTACGTGCTGGACGAGCCCACGGTGGGTCTGCACATGGCCGATGTGGACAAGCTCATCCGCGTGCTGCATCGCCTGGTCGATGGAGGCCACAGCGTGATCGTGATCGAGCACGACCTGGACGTGATCGCCGAAGCCGACTGGATTCTGGACCTGGGCCCGGAGGGCGGAGGCTCTGGTGGCCGCATCGTGGCGGCCGCTACGCCCGAAGACGTGGTGGCTGCGGGCACGCACACAGGCAGGGCGCTGGCGCCGGTGCTGGCGCGGTAGGGGCGTTTCGCCGCGGCAGCGTTCCTGCGCGAGCAGATGCGCGACGGTCTGACCTCAACCGTCCGCCGGTGGGGCGGGGCAGTGCGTTGGCGGGGTGGCGCTCACACGGTTGTCGGTGCCGGTCCTACGCACGCCGCAGAAGTTGGAGCACGCGGGGCGAGGAGGGGGCTTCCTAGGATGCGCATGAGGGGTGACGCCACTGCGCAAATCCTCAAGTCCATCTTCTTTTGACCTCTACCTCCACGTCTGCGGACCATCACCATGAAAAACACCTTCAAGACCTGCGCCATCGTGGCAGCCACTTCCGTACTGCTGGTCGCCTGTGGCGGCGGCAATGACGACGATCCGACACCCAGCGAGCAGTCGGGCGTGCTCACCGTGACCAGCGCTTCATCGGAAGGCCTGAACGGCGTGTACGGCAACGGCTCGCTGAATCTGACCGATGTGGACAAGAAAAACCCCGTGGGCTCCACGCCCGAGCTGTGCACTTTCAAGTTCGACGGTGCAGGCAAGGTGGGCTCGTCGGCCACGGCGTTTGGTGACATCCGCTACCGTCCTGACGCAAGTGGCACCTACCAGGTCTTCATGACGTTTGATGGCAAGGAATACGCCAGCGGTGAATCCAACGACACGTCGGTGCTGCGCGACTCCAACCAGATCCGGTTCAGCGGCAAGACGCTGACGGCCAGCGACGGCTCCAACGGCACCCTGCGCGTCACCGGAGTCGTGCCCATGCGCCCGATCCGCCCCGCAGGCTGCTGATCTGCGTCCCCATGTTGCAGCCCGCGTTTGCGGGGCTGCAGCGCACGGGCCATGTGTCTCCGCGAGAATCGCGGGGACCATGGCCCGTTCCGTTTCCAAACCTTCCGCCACGATCTGGTTGCAGCCCCTGGCGCCTGCCAAGCCCGCTGTGGGCGCGCCGTGCAATGGCTGCGGGCTGTGCTGCCTGGCGGAACCGTGCCCGCTGGGCGTGCTTGTCTCGCGGCGGCGCACCGGGGCCTGCGTGGCCCTGCAGTGGAGCGACGCCGAGCAGCGCTACCTGTGCGGCATGGTGGCCGACCCGGGTGGCGTGACAGGATGGAGCCACCCGTGGGCCGTGCGCGCCTTGTCAGCGCTCGCTCACCGATGGATCGCATCTGGCACGGGGTGTGATGCGGATCTGGTCGCACAGGTGCCTGAGTCGTCCGATCAACCGCCCCGTGTATCGTGATTTGCTATCGTATATGTAGCATTGGGGGCAATTGATCAAAGGGCCTGGAGGCGATTTGTGCCTTTTTTCATCCTCGGGGCCTCCCCACCGGGTTCCCGGGCCGGGATGCCAGGCGTTCCCCGGACCGGGCCGACCGGGGCACTGCATTCCGCTGGCAGCCCGCATGCGATGCCACGCCGCGTGCGTCGGAAAGGCGTCGGGCTTTTGCTGTGTGCGGGGCGCTGGGCGATGGCCGCGGCGGTGGCCCGGGGCACCGCGTCCAGCAGGTCAACCGGCGCATGAGCATTCGCCAGGCATGCTCTGCCCGAGACTGCAGGCGCACACGGCGCGCTGATTCGTGCAGCGGGTCCCCAGGCCCCCCTTGAGCGCGGGCGCAGGCGGAAAGTTCTGGCGCCTTCGTGACATTCGCTAGGGGCTTTCCATCATGCTGCATTGCACCCCCTGCGGTTCAATGGAAAGACTTTTTGTCTGAACTCCGAGGAATCCGCCATGCAACGTCGTCACGTCATCCAATGGGGAGCTGCCAGCCTTGCCGCTCCTGCTTTCATGGCCCAGGCCCAGAGCTTTCCCAACAAGCCGATCAAGCTGGTCATTGCCTTCCCGGCGGGCGGGCCCACGGACATCACCATGCGGGCGCTGGCCGACAACGCCAGCAAGATCCTCGGCCAGGCCGTGATCGTGGAAAACAAGCCTGGCGCGGGCGGCACGCTTCCCGCCCAGACGCTGCAGACCTCGCCTGCCGACGGCTACACCCTGGCGCAGATTCCGCTGGGTGTGTTCCGCCTCCCGTACACGACCAAGATCAACTGGGACCCGATCAAGGACATCAGCTACGTGCTGAACGTGACGGGCTACGCCTTTGGCGTGGTGGTGCCCGCCGATTCGCAGCTCAAGACCTGGACCCACTTTGTGGCCTGGGCCAAGGCCAACCCCGGCAAGCTGAGCTATGGCTCCACCGGCACCATGACCAGCCCGCACCTGACCATGGAACTGATTGCCCAGCAACTGGGGCTGGAGCTGCTGCATGTGCCGTACAAGGGCAGTGCCGACCTGATGCAGTCCATTCTGGGTGGGCAGATCATGGCCGCTGCCGACTCCACCGGCTTTGCGCCGCAGGTCGAGGCCGGCAAGCTGCGTGTGCTCAACACCTGGGGCGCCGAGCGCCTGGCCAAGTTCCCCGATGCCCCCACGCTCAAGGAACTGGGCCTGAACCTGGTGCAAAACTCGCCGTTTGGCATTGGTGCGCCCAAGGGCACGCCCACCGCCGTGGTCAAGCGCCTGCACGATGCCTTCAAGCAGGCCATGGAGCAGGAAAGCTACCGCACAGCGCTGGCCCGCTACGACATGGTGCCCATGTACATGAGCACCGCGGCCTACCAGAAGTTTGCACAGGAAACCTTCACCCGCGAGAAGGCGCTGGTGGAAAAGCTGGGGCTGGCCAAGCCGGGCTGACGCAAAGCGCCCCCTGAGCGGCTGTGCCGCTTCCCCCTCTCTCGCTGCGCTGCGCTTGCAGGAGAGGGACGCCCCCAGCGCACGCAAGAGACGCGCTGCCAGAGCAGCTCGGCGGCCCTCGCGCGGGGGCACTGGCCTGAGGCGCGCCCGTGACGACATTCTGCTGATTTGCTGTGGCTCACTGGCGTCGGTGGTCATGCTGCCCGAACTTGCCTGCGGCGTGCACTCTACAAGTGGCCAACGCGTTCCGTGTGATGATCCGCAGCATTGAACGGAACTCACAAACGATATGGCATCCCCCACCGATAGCATCAGCATGGCCCTATTTTGCGACTTTGAAAATGTCGCCCTGGGCGTGCGCGATGCGCAGTACGAAAAGTTTGACATCAAGCCCATCCTGGAGCGCCTGCTGCTCAAGGGCTCCATCGTGGTCAAGAAGGCTTATTGCGACTGGGAGCGCTACAAGGGCTTCAAGGCCACCATGCACGAGGCGAATTTCGAGCTGATCGAAATCCCCCACGTGCGCCAGTCGGGCAAGAATTCGGCCGACATCCGCCTGGTGGTGGATGCGCTGGACCTTTGCTACACCAAGTCGCACGTCAACACCTTTGTGATCATCAGCGGCGACTCCGACTTTTCACCGCTGGTCTCCAAGCTGCGCGAGAACAACAAGCAGGTGATCGGCGTGGGCGTCAAGCAGTCCACGTCTGACCTGCTGATCGCCAATTGCGACGAATTCATCTTCTACGATGACCTGGTGCGTGAAAACCAGCGCGCGCAGGCCCGTCGCCAGAGCCCTGGCAGCAACCCTGCACCCGCGCCACGCCGCAGCCCCGAAGAGGAGCGCAGCCGCAAGGAAACCCAGGATGCGCGCCGCACCCAGGGAGTGGAGCTGGCGGCAGAGACCTTTGAGGCCTTGCTCTCCGAACGGGGTGACACCGGGAAGATCTGGGCGTCCGTCCTCAAGGAGGCCATCAAGCGCCGCAAGCCGGATTTCAGCGAAGGCCGCTACGGCTTTCGCACTTTTGGCAACCTTCTGGAAGAAGCGCAGGCGCGCGGATTGCTGGAGTTCGGGCGCGACGAGAAATCGGGTGCCTACGTGTACCGCAGCCACGGCCTGCCGGCATCCACCCAGGCTGTCGCCGTGCAAGACAACAGCGGTGGCGATCCCCAGCGCGCAGCCCAGGGCGGTGGCGGGGCCACGCGCCACGACTTTCACGCAGTGGCCACCGCGCCTGAGCTCCCGGACGGCAGCGGTGAAGCGCGCGCCGCCAGTTCCTCGCGCGCACGCGGACGTCGCAATGACGCAGGCGGCCGTGGAGACAGCCATGGCGAGGGGCGCGGGGAGACCGGGCGTGCTGCCGCCCAGCGTGAGGGCACCTCATTGCAGCAGGGCGCACTGGAGCGCCCGGCGGGCCGCTACTTCAACCAGCCGTTCACGGCAGAGATGCCGGGAATGAAGGAGGGGCCAGAAGACTCGCGTGGGGGTGACGATGCCGAGTCAGAGGGCCGGACAGCGGCCGAGACGCCACTGATCGAAGCCAGCCCGGTGGCGGATGCTGCCCAGCCTGCCACGGAGGAAACCCCGGTCGCCGGCAGCAAGCGGGGCCGAGGCCGCGTCGGCGAGCCCAGGTCTGCTCTGGTTTCCCGTTCGCGCAGTGCGCGGACCCGGGAGCAACCGGCATCCCTGGTCGAGCCTTTTGCTTTTGTGCCAGACGAGTCGGGAGATGCGCCGACCGTGAGCGAAACGGATCGCGACGGGGCAGCCGCAGCCAGCCCAGCACGCTCGCGCCCCCGTGCCCGCAAGCCGGCAGCGAAGAAAAATCCGACCACGGAGTAGCTTGACGGGGCCTGGACGCGGTAAAGACCAGGTTGCTGACTGCAGGCCGTCCAGCGAAGCATCGGGCTGCGGTGCGCCTTCTGCTTCGCTGCGGCGCGCTGTCACCGGCCCTGCAGCACCGCACGCGCGACTTCAGCGAACCCGGCACCGCGCTCGCCGCGCGCCACGTAGCGTGGCAGGTGCGTGAGCTGCGGCGCGAACCGCGCAATGTTGGCCACGCCCACGCTGTGGGTGAAGTGCTGGAACATGGCCTGGTCGTTGCCCGAGTCGCCTACGAACACCCAGCGGTCCAGCTCCTGCGCGAGGTTGCGGCCCAGCAGTTCGCGCACGATCCAGTTGGCGCCCTGCCATTTGTTGAAGTCGCCAAAGCAGCCGTGGATGTGGATGCTGCTCACCGTGGTCTGCATGCCTGCGTGCTGCAGCACAGCCAGTACCTGTTGCACGGTCTCGGGCGTGTGCCTGGCGAATTCGGCGTAGTCAAACGCGATATCTGTCTCGCGCCCGGCACTGTCGCTGCTCAGCGCGACGCCGGGAGCTTCGGCCGCGACCAGGGCGGCTATCTCGCGCATGCGGGTTTGGTTGGCAAGGCGGGTGTTGGCGTCCTGCTGATAGAGCTTGGTCAGCGGTTGTCCCAGGCCGGGGCTTCGGGCAAATGCGACAGCCCCGTTTTCTGCCACCATGGCATCGACCGGCCACGTCGTACCCTCGGGCCCGGTCATGAAGGGTTCGCACCAGCCAATCGGCCGTCCCGTGATGGGGATGACCATCAGGCCAGCGGCCTTCAGGTCGGCCAGCGCCTGCAGTGCATCGGGCGTGATGGCGCCCTCGGTGGTCAGGGTGTCGTCAATGTCGGTGAAAACGCCCACGAGGTCGCGGCGGGCCTCCGGGGGCCAATGGTTCAGGGCTTGCATGCGGGATGTGGTTATGCTGCGGCTCTTGGGCCAAAGAGCGCCATTGTCCGGGAGATGTTTGTGTTACAGCGTGCAGCCATGATCTTGGTTTTCGTTGGGGTGGGGGGCTGCACCGGGGTTCCTGCCCTGGCCCAGCCGCATGGCGATTCCGTAGCCGTCTGCCAGCGCGCAGCCGACAAGCTGGAACGCCTGGTCCCGGAGTGGCTTGAGCTGGTCGTGGAGTTCAAGGCCGAGTCCAGGAACCGCTCCGTGATGGCCCTGGCCGAAGAGCACCGCCAGGGGCGCGTGAGGGTCAGCTTCCAGCACCACTGCCAGCGCGAGTGGGGCACCCACCAGGCGATCTTCGTGTGCTTCAGCGGGTCCGTCACGGCGCTGGGTCTGGCGTTGTGCATGCAGAAGGACACCAATCCCCATGGGTGGGAGTACCGGCCCTGAGAAGCTGTGCTGAGGCCCTCCCGTGGCGTGGGCGGATCACTGCCGAGCGAACTCGACGATGGCGCGGTAGAACTGGTCAGAGCCGTCCTTGGTGTTGCCGGGAGAAAGCTCCATGCGGTTGACGCCATGTTCTTCGCCGCCCTTGAAGCGCGGCGGAACCACCGTGAAGTAGTACGGGCTCACGAACCTTGCACCGGCCTGCTGGTGGCGCTGCAGCGACCGCAGCGCGACGTCAGGCAGCTTCCACTGCTGGGGGTGGAACTCGGGCGCTCCATAGCCGCGGATACCGTTGGCGGCCAGGTAGCCCGCCATCCAAGCGCTGTCTGTCATCCCGCCATACATGTTCAGGCCGTGGTTCCAGGCGGCGTCACCGCGCAGGGTGTCATCCATGGCGAACAGCTGGGGGTTCCAGGTGCTGTTGGCGCGCGGCACGATCTGGTGCGAGAACAGCCACTTGGCCGGCAGACCCGCAGCAAGCGCCCGGCGGTGAAACTCTGCCAGAAAACTGGCCGCCTGCTGGCTGCGAAAACGGTTCCAGTCGCGTGCCACCGGGTTGTAGTACAGGTCCTGTGGCGGCTGGGGGAGGTCCAGCCAGGCGCGTACGCCGGGCAGTTGTTTGAGCGGGCGCGCGCTGGCCGAGGGTGGTGTGGGCGACCGAGGCGTTTTCTGGTCCCGGCCCATGACGACGAACTCGGTCTGGGCCACTTCGAGCGGACCCTGTGCCGTGTCGGCAATGACCTGCGCACGATACCTTCCAGGCGCAAGGCTGCGGTAGTCCAGTTCGTACCGGAAACCGACATTGGGGTCGGTGATCTCCGGCACGGCACGATACACGTCCAGGCGATTGAACCCGCGGGGCACGTCGGCGAGCGGTTGGCCGTTCAGGTACACCTGCAGCCGGCGCACGGCCCCCTTGGGGTCCCACAGCCATCCTGAAACGGGAAGGTTACCATCCGCATAGGCGTCGTAGTGCTCCGCGTAGCTCGCCAGGGCCTCCTTGCGGATGTCGCGCGACGGCGCTGGCACCTCATTGAAACTGCGCAGGGCGACCATGCCAGTGGCACTGCGGTACTGGTCGATGGTCCGGTACTCCCTGGCAAGCCAGCGGCGGAACTCGGCGATGGACTCCGGGTGGTAGTCCGTCACGCGAACCTCCTGGTGGCGGCCCATGCCGTTTTCAAAGTCTGTGTACAGGTGGTGGAGTTCGCCCGCCAGCGTGACGGCAACGATGCGCTGGCGCACCGGCTGCGGCAGCGCCAGGATGCGCTTCGCCACCGTGTCCAGCGCAGCGAAACGGTAGCGGTTCACCGGCAGTGAGCTGTCGGTGCGAAGGGTGTAGGGCGCGATGCGGTAACCGAAGTAGCCCAGTTGCGGCGCCTTGCCGTCGCGCATGGCCATGAGGTTGCGCGGATCGGCCAGCAGCTCGTCCGTGAGGGGGCCCGTAGTATCGAAGTGGCCTGCAGATAGATAGATCACCACCGGGCGCTGTACGTCGGTGATGAGTCGCATCCAGTTGTCGACCTGCGCCTGGTCCAGCTCCCAGCCCTGAGGCGTGCGTCGGTACAGTGCCAGCAGCTGCAGGGTGACCGTGTAGCCGATCTGCACGGCACCGCGGGGACCGCCCGGCTCCAGGGTGTTCAGCAGTGAATTCAGGGCAGGCGCGGCGTTCTGCTTGCGTTGCTGACAGTAGGCCTGCGCCTGCGCCAGGGTCGCAACCGACTTGTCCTTTTCTGCATCGCTACAGGCGAGCAGTCCCTCCACTGTCGGCGCAATGATGAATGAGGGGATGTCGTGAGAGGGTTTCGGCGGTTTCGCCGGTGGGGCTGCCATTCCCATCCCCTAGCAGAGGTTCGCCTGCAGAAGTTGCCGTGCCAGTTTTGAAAGCTATATCCCCCAAGATGGTACTCAACGGCTCGGTGGGGGCGCTGGCGACATCGTGGTGCAGAAATGCCACGAGGCACTGGATGCCAATCAGGATCGGCAGGGCCGCCAGCATCACCGTACCGCTGGAGGCAGGGGTCCCCGATATGGCGCTTTCGATCCAGCGTGCCAGGCCAAAGATGGAGCCACCTAGCAGCATCAGCACGCCTACCACGCTGTAGATGGTGCCAGGGTTGAAGTCGCGTACCAGATAGCTGTAGACATACCGCCGCCACAACCGTGACGAGTGCTTTGCCAGAAACTCAGGAATCACCTTGCTGACACGGAGGTGCGACTGCTCATCGGCGTAAACCGAGTCCATTGGAATGTCTTTGATCACTGCGCGCACCGTGTTGAGCCGGAACAGCATGTCGGTCTCGAAAAAGTAGCGCCGCTCCAGCTTCTCCAGCGGAAGCTCGTGCAGCACACGGACGTGGATGGCG
>LNEG01000174.1 GCA_001464865.1 Burkholderiales bacterium Ga0074133 | reverse complement strand
GAAACGACTTTGCGCCGATGATAGTGCGGGTTCCCGTGTGAAAGTAGGTCATCGTCAGGCTCTTACAGCCCAAACCGCCCTTCTGCTCGATCGAGTAGAGGGGCGTTTTGCTTTGCAGGTCCGAAAATTGAATCAGCAAAGGGGCGTGCTGGTTCATGTTGAGAGCGTTCAATAGTTGAGGCAGCGCATGTCTGCCCGCGAGGGGCGTTGCCCCCAGCTCAGCTCTCCAGCCTTCTTCCTTCCGAAAATACCACCAGCTCTCCAGCATCGAACGCCGTCCACCTCTCGTTGAGCGTCAACGGACTCGTCACGATCAAGGCCACTTGGTCGCTGGGACGTGTTTCTTGTGCGAAGTCGAGCGCGATGTCGTCGTCACTCAGATGTGCTTGCCCAAACGGGTGCCTTCGCTCCAGGTAGTAAAGCTTTGTGGAGGCGTGGCTCCAGAGCGCCTGTCCGTTCGACAACAGGTAGTTGAACGTGCCCTGCGGCCTCAAGTGGGCCGTCAACTCGCGGAGCGTAAGCGTCAGCTCCGTCACGCTTGGGACCGTGGCGTGGGACTTCGCCAGCTCCTGCATCAACCAGCAAAATGCGTGCTCACTGTCTGTGTCCCCAACGGGCCTGAACTGGCCATGCAGCTTGGGCCGCTTGCTGCCAAGGTCGCCGTTGTGGGCAAACACCCAATAACGGCCCCACAGCTCACGGACGAACGGGTGGCAGTTCTCAAGTTTCACCTCGCCTTGTGTCGCCTTCCGGATATGAGCGATGACGTTGCGACTCTTGATCGGATACCGCTTGATCAGATCAGCCACCGGCGAGTCCACGGCTGGCAAATGGTCCACGAAGTGGCGTATGCCCTTGTCTTCGAAAAAGGAAATGCCCCAGCCATCGCTGTGATGGTCGGTCCGACCTCCGCGTTGGGCGAATCCGCTGAAGCTGAACGTGATGTCCGTCGGTACGTTGCAATTCATGCCGAGCAGTTGGCACATGTCGCTCTCCCTCTTCCCTATACAGCCTGGACGATGTCCGATACGCCCTGATGGTACCGTCCATGCCGTGCGGCGATGCCATCCCGGCTGTGCCCGTCCACCGAGCCATGCGATGCAAGGCGTCACAGAGAAGGCCTGGGGACGCGGCCTCCGGGTCGCCATCACGCCGCAGATGCCTCGACGTTCTGCGTGGAAAGCTTGACGTCAACTGCCGTGCGTTGCGCCTGCAACAAACGCTCGCCAAGCACCTTTGTGAAGTTCACATCATGTGCCACTGAAAATCCGCGTTGCGCGAAACCACCGCGCACTACCAGGCTCAATGATGGGGACCATGAGACACCGTTCCATCGCTTGCTGAAGGTCACAAGCGCCACGCTGCTAGCAGCGCCAGACCGCACAACAGCATCAGCATGAGAAATGTCTCACCAAATGCAGCAATGCGCGCCGAGCTACTCGCTACATCCGACAGGGCGGCGCTGTGCGCACCCAGGCGCCACTCCAGAACGATTCCACACAAACTCACCCCGGTGGCGCCCCCGAGCATTCTCACGAACCCAATCGTGCTCGAACCTTGGGATATGAGAGAACGGTCCAGCGGTCGCATCGCGCTCAGATTGAGGGAAGGCAGGATGAAGCCGAGCCCGATGCGGCCCAGGATGACCAGGGCCACCAGAAACCACAGCGAAGTGCCTAGCCCGACAAACACCATCAATCCAAACGACAACGCCAGCAGGGCCAGCCCGACTGCAACAAGAAGGTGGGTGGGTTTCCGATCCGCGAGACGCCCCACCCACGCAATGGTGAAGGCAAGCACGAAAACGGCCGGAAGCATCAGCGTACCAACGTGAGATGCCGACAGCTCCAGCCCGAGCTGCAGAAAAACGGGTAGCAGATATGTCGAGCCAAACAAGGCTGTACCGTAGATGAACGCCACGATGCAACCCATCGCGAACGGGCGGTACTGAAACAGCCGCAAGTCCATCAGGGGTTTGCGCCCCTGACGCAACTGTCTGTCTTGCCAGGCAATAAAACCTCCCACCGCCAAGGCAGCGCCCAGTAGCAAGACGCCAGCTTCGACAACAGATCCGCCATGCAGCGTGACCAGGCCGTTGAGCAGGCACAGTGTGCCGATGGCGCACAGCAGGAGACCACGCCAGTCGAGGCCGTCGCCATCGCGATTGGCCGCCACCCCGCCTGGGGCAGTGGTCGGCACGAAGCGGTACGCGAGCGCGATGGACAACAGGCACAGCGGTACTACCATGAAGAAGATGGAGCGCCAGCCGAACGCGTCCACCAGCAGTCCACCGATACTGGGTCCGATGGCCGGCGCGAGAACCACGCCCATGCCAAAGATACCGCTCGCGCGGCCCTGCTCGTGCGGGCGGAATGCATAAAGAATGATCACCGCCGGGATGGGCTGAACCACGCCAGCAGCCAGGCCCTCGGCCACGCGGGCCGCCAGCACCAACCCAAAGTCGCGCGCGAACCCGCCCACCACGCCCCCGGCGAGCAACAGCAGCATGGCCCCTACATATGTCGCCCGGTAACCATAACGCGACAGCAACCACGGCGTGGTGAGCATCGACACGGTAGTGGCCACCATGAAGCCGGAGGTCACCCACTGAGCGCGCTCCTGACCCAGGGTGAAAAAGTGGCTCATGTCCGGGATGGCCACATTCACGATGGTCGATGACATGATGGATGCCATCGTCCCCACCATCACCGACAGCAGCACCAGCCAGCGATAGCGCTCGCCATAGCGTTCACGCAATACCGCAAGCGAGCCAGAGCCTTCCGTCATCGTACCGTGCCGCTGGACGTGACGCAGGTTGCCGCTGAACGCCCGAACATGCGCCCGCTGACTCGAGCAAGCCGCGACGCGCGTGCCAGAAAACTCAGCTGCGCTCCGACCAAAGCTTGCCGCCGGTGGCCCAGTTCTCGCGCTTGATGTCAGTGATCAGGATATCCACCGACTCAGGGGAGCCGCCCAGCACTTCCACCGACACGCGGGTGATCTCTTCGACCAGCTTGCGCTTTTGTTCGACCGTGCGGCCCTCCATCATCTCGACGTGGTACGTGGGCATGGGATCTCCTTGAATGAAACGAACAACTGCATGACATCCGCGAGGCATCGCGCGAAGGCACGCATCATATCGACGGTTGATCCGTGCCGCTGCCTGCTCCGGCGGGCCGGGTATCCGCGCCGCACCGCCTGCAGATGCACCGGGCGCCGATTTCACTGGAGGAAACGGCCGCCAATGCCTGATCGCTCAGGGTTACGCTCATGCACCAGCACGCCTGCGGCGGTAGCCCGGCGGCCATCGCGCACGCGTTGGGCCCCTGGCACAGTGGGCATACCGAACGATCGTTGGGGTGTGGGTGATGCATGGAGGATGCAGACGGAAGGCGCACAAGGCAAGAAGCCGACCAGTTTACGGTGACGGCCTGGCCGTTCCCTGGGAGAACGTGATGCAGCAAAGGGCAGGTGGCCATGCGGCGGCATCGCCCCAGGTCAGCCCCCGGATGTGGATGCCTGCACACGCAGCCCGAAGAGCCACCGCGCCGCACCCAGGGCTTGGCAGGTCAATCGCTCGTGCGGCGCAAAACAGAAAAAGCTGCCAGCGCATGTTCCGTTTGCACTGGCAGCCATTCATCCAACCGCGCATGTCCGCCCTCCTTGGGCATGCGCGAAAAAAAGCAGCGAGGTGTCCGGGGTCGCCCGATCACCACGCCCTCACGGAACTCAGCCCCCCGTGGCCTTCACCTTCAGGCGCCACGCGTGCAGCAACGGCTCGGTGTAGCCGCTGGGTTGCTCCATGCCCTTGAAGACGAGGTCGCACGCCGCCTTGTAGGCCATGCTGGTTTCAAAGTGGCCTGCCATGGGCTTGTACAGCGGATCGCCAGCGTTCTGGCCGTCCACCTTGGCAGCCATGCGCTCAAAAGTCTCGCGCACCTGGGCTTCGGTCACCACGCCGTGGTGCAGCCAGTTGGCCATGTGCTGGCTGCTGATCCGCAGGGTGGCACGGTCTTCCATCAGGCCCACGTCGTTGATGTCGGGCACCTTGGAGCAGCCCACGCCCTGGTCCACCCAGCGCACCACATAGCCCAGGATGCCCTGGGCGTTGTTGTCCAGCTCCTGCTGCTTTTCGGCGTCGCTCCAGTTCGGGGCGGCGGCCACGGGTACGGTGAGCAGGCCCGTCAGCAGGTTGTCGCGCTCGGCGTTCACGTCGGTCTTTTCCAGCTCGATCTGGATGTCGCTGACCTTGACCTGGTGGTAGTGCAGCGCGTGCAGCGTGGCCCCGGTCGGGCTGGGCACCCACGCGGTGTTGGCGCCGGCCTTGGGGTGGCCGATCTTCTGCTTGAGCATCTCGGCCATCAGGTCGGGCATGGCCCACATGCCCTTGCCGATCTGCGCCTTGCCGCGCA
>LNEG01000173.1 GCA_001464865.1 Burkholderiales bacterium Ga0074133 | reverse complement strand
TCGAGGAAGCCGGTGTTGATGAACGCCACGCGGCTCGATGCGGCAGCGATGCAGGCTTTGAGGTTGACGGATGTGCGGCGCTCTTCGTCCATGATGCCCAGCTTGACGGTGCTGTCGGGCAGGCCCAGCAGATTCTCGACGCGGCCGAACAGCTCGGCGGCAAAGCCCACTTCGGCAGGGCCGTGCATCTTGGGCTTGACGATGTAGACGCTGCCCTTGCGGGAGTTGCGGATGCCGTTCGCTCCACGGCCCTGCAGGTCGTGCAGCGCGATGGTGGTGGTCACCACGGCGTCGAGGATGCCTTCGGGGATCTCGCGCTGCGCGCCCTGCGCATCGGTCCACAGGATGGCCGGGTTGGTCATCAGGTGGCCGACATTGCGCAGGAACATCAGCGAGCGGCCGTGCAGGCGCACTTCGCCGCCCTGAGGGCCGGTGTAGACGCGGTCAGGGTTCAGGCCGCGCGTGAAGGTCTTGCCGCCCTTGGCGACCTGTTCGGTCAGCGTGGCCTGGATGATGCCCAGCCAGTTGCTGTAGCCCAGCACCTTGTCTTCGGCGTCCACCGCGGCCACGGAGTCTTCCAGGTCAAGGATGGTGGACAGCGCGGCTTCGAGCACCAGGTCGCTCACACCGGCGGCGTCGCTCTGGCCAATGGGGGTGCTGCGGTCGATCTGGATGTCCAGGTGCAGACCGTTGTGCTCCAGCAGTACCGACGAAGGCGCGTCAGCGTTGCCCTGGTAGCCCTTGAACTGCGAGGCATCCTTCAGGCCGGTGGTGCTGCCATTGGCGAGCGATACCACCAGCTGGCCGCCTGCGACCTTGTAGCCAGTCGAGTCCTTGTGCGAACCGGATGCCAGCGGCGCGGTGTCATCCAGCACCTGGCGTGCAAACGCGATCACCTTAGCGCCGCGGACCGGGTTGTAACCCTTGCCTTTTTCCGCGCCATCGGTCTCGGGGATGGCGTCGGTGCCGTACAACGCGTCGTACAGGCTGCCCCAGCGGGCATTGGCGGCGTTGAGCGCATAGCGTGCGTTGAGGATGGGCACCACCAGCTGCGGGCCGGCCTGGGTGGCCAGCTCGTCGTCCACGTTAGCGGTGGTCGCCTTCACATCGGCGGGCTGGGGCACCAGGTAGCCGATCTTTTCGAGAAAGCTGCGGTAGGCCACCATGTTCTGGATCGGACCGGGGTTGGCCTTGTGCCAGGTGTCCAGTTCGGTCTGCAGGCGGTCGCGCTCGGCCAGCAGGGCGATGTTGCGTGGGGCCAGGTCCGACACGATGGCGTCGAAACCCTTCCAGAACGCCGCCGCATCAATGCCTGTGCCGGGAAGCACCTTGTCTTCGACAAAGCGGTACAGGGAATTGGCCACTTGCAGGCCGTGGACGGAGGTGCGATCGGTCATGGAGAGCCTCTGGATAGGAAAAAGAAAAACGAGGTGCCTGTCACCGGACAAGCGTGTGGACACTGTATTGCAAATCTTTGTCCACATAAATATGGCGAAACGCTGGAAACCAGTGACTTTTTCGCAAAAGTCGTGGCGTGATCTGCCTGGTTCCACGCGAACAGACACCGGTGCCCGTAGCCGCCGGATGCTGAAATCAGTCATGCGCTATTAAAATAATAGCATTCCAGGCAGATAAAACCTGGACTACAGGCCGATTTGACTTCAAATCGATGTGAAAACGGCCATTCGCAGCGCCCTCCGGCCTGCAGGCGGCGCCCCCACGGGCCCGTCGTGGAGCCTTGCATGGCACGCTCGGAAGAATCTGCCCGGTCCGCATAATTGGCGCCCATGGACAAACTCAAGGCCTTCGAATCATTTGTGTCGGTGGCCACCCGGGGCAGCCTCACGGCCGCAGCCAAGGCCGAGGGCGTGGCGCCCGCCATCATGGGGCGCAGGCTGGATGCGCTGGAGGAGCACCTGGGGGTGAAGCTGCTGGTGCGCACCACGCGCCGCATCAGCCTGACGCACGAGGGCAGCGCCTTCCTGGAGGATTGCCAGCGCCTGCTGTCGGATGTGGCCAATGCCGAGGCCAGCGTGTCCGAAGGTGGGGTCAAGGCCACCGGGCATTTGCGCATCACGGCGCCTGCCGGTTTCGGCCGCCGCCACGTGGCGCCGCTGGTGCCGCGCTTTCGCACGGCCCATCCCGATGTCACGATCTCGCTGAACCTGAGCGACCGGGTGGTGGACCTGGCCGGCGAGGGCTTTGACTGCGCCGTGCGTGTGGGCGACCTGCCCGACTCTTCGCTGGTGAGCGTGCGCATCGCCGACAACCGCCGCCTGTGCGTGGCCACCCCCGCCTATCTGCAGCGCCGCGGCACGCCGCGCCACCCCAGCGAG
>LNEG01000172.1 GCA_001464865.1 Burkholderiales bacterium Ga0074133 | reverse complement strand
TACGGCATTGCCTGGCGCAGCACCTGGGAGGTCGAAGCGGAGATTGCCGCCGGGCGGCTGGTGGAGGTGCTGGAGGGTTTTGCAGCGCCGCCCAACGGCATCTATGTGGTGTTTCCCCAGCGCAAGCACATGCCGCTGCGGGTGCGCCTGTGGATCGATTTCCTCAAGCACCACTACGCCCAGCCGGCGTTCTGGCGGGGCAGCTGATGTCGCCGCAGCCAGTGAACGATCCCTCGGCATTGCTGCGCGCATGCACGTGGGCGCGACCCTTTAAACCCCATGCCTGATCCCACGCTGCTTGTCGCAGACGACCACCCGCTGTTCCGCGCCGCGGTGCTGCATGTGCTGCGCGAGCGGCTGCCGCAGTACCGGGCGCTGGAGGCCGCCAGCGCCGCCACGCTGGGGCAGATGCTGCAGGAACACCCGGACATCGAACTGGTGCTGCTGGACCTGACCATGCCCGGCACGCGGGGGTTCTCGGCGCTGCTGCATGTTCGCGGCGAGTACCCCGGTGTTCCGGTCATCATCATCTCGTCCAACGACCACCCGCGCGTCATCCGCCGTGCGCAGCAGTTTGGCGCGGCGGGCTTCATCCCCAAGTCGGCCTCGGCAGACGCCATGGGCGATGCCATCCTGTCGGTGCTCGACGGCGGCAGCGGCTTTCCGCCCATGGCGGCCGAACGCTCCGAGGCGGACGCCGAACTGGCCGCCCGCCTGGCCCAGCTCACGCCCCAGCAGTTTCGCGTGCTGCTGTGCCTGGCCGACGGCCTGCTCAACAAGCAGATCGCTGCCGCGCTGGGCCTGGCCGAAAACACCGTCAAGGTGCACGTCACGGCCATCCTCAAGAAGCTGGGGTGCTACAGCCGCACGCAGGCAGCGGTGCTGGTCAAGAGCCTGGAGACCGAATCCACAGCCTGAGCGGTGAGTGGTTCCGTGTGACCCGGTGGCGCACGCTCAGAACCAGAGCGCGCTACAGCGGAACGAAGGTGTACACGGCGTCGAAGGGGTACTTGCCGTTGGTGCGTTCCGAATGGACGTGCAGGCCATCTTCCTTCAAGACACCGTCCATCTTGAACGCGCCGAACGAGGCTTTGAGACGTGCGCTGAATGCGTGGTCGCCAGGCTTGTACGCGCCTTTGACGACGAACGAGTCGCCGGTGGCGAAGCTGTCCATCGCGGCACGTGCCGTGAACCGGCCCCCCGCGCTTTGCCAGAGGATGTTTTGATCGGCGGTGAAGCACAGGTAGCTCCAGCCGGTCGCCGTTTTCGTCTCGTACACGCCGTCAAAGCGCACGCCGGATTTGCACTGGCTGGGAGCACCCGGTGCCGGGGTGGCCATCGACAGCGCCCGGGCTTCGCTGCCGTCCGCAAGGTACAGCACATGGCCTTCAGGATCGAACACGTGCACGCCATGCTCCTGGGCGATGGCACGCAGCTGCTGTAGCCGCTCGCTGTCGAACCCGCGCAGTTCGAACGTCATCGTGAACACCGGGCCGACCGGCCGGTTGTGGTCAAAGCCTTCGAACCAGACCGCGCTGCCGGAGCCGTTTGCGGGCCAGGTTTGCAAGACATGATCGAAGAAGGCTGTCATGCTGGCGGTGGGCGCATCTTCCCTGTCCTGCCACTTTTCCACAAAGTCTGCAGCTGCATCCGCGTTCTTCACCCGCGGCGCGTCCATCGCGTACAGAATGGCTTCGCTCATCGTCTTCCCTCCGTTGTGGCGTGTTTCGTTGCTGCCATCGTGCCACGCGCACGGCACGGATGTCCTATCAATCATGCGCTGACTCTGCATCGGATGGAAACCCCGGTGCGGGCGGGCACCGCCCGGGCCTCTCGCAAGTTCTCCTCCGGTCGTGAGGGCGCCTACGGTGTGTTGCTTTCGCGGAGCCGCAGCAGTGTCTGGCTCATCAACGCCCGCAGCGCCGGCGCGCGCACCGGCTTGGCCAGAAACCCCCAGCCGCGTTCGGCGGCCTGGCGGCGCAGGGTGGCGTCACGCTCGGCGGTGACGAGGATCACGGCAGGCGTCTGGCCCCAGCGCTCGCACAGTTGCGCGAACACGTCTGGGCCGTGGTGGGCAGGGCCCAGGTGCACGTCCAGCAGCACCAGCCGGGGGGGCTGGCCGGCCTGCGCGGCGGCCAGCGCCTCGGGCGCGCCACCGGCCAGCGGTACGGCGCAGCCCCAGCGCTCCAGCAGGGCGCGGGTGGCCACGCAGGTGGGGCCGTCGTCTTCAATCACCCAGGCGCTAGTGCCCAGCAGCGGGGTTTCGTCGGATGGCTGCAGCGCAGCGTCGTGCCCAGGTGCTGGTGCCACCGCGGCGGTGTTGCCCAGCGGGACACACACCCAGAACACGCTGCCGCGCCCCAGCTGCGATCGCAGGCCGATCTTGTGGCCCAGCAGGCGGCCCAGCCGTTCCACGATGGCCAGGCCCAGGCCCGCGCCGCGGTCATCGGCCCGGCCTTCGTCCAGGCGGCGAAACTCCTCAAAGATCTCGCGCTGCAGCGCTTCGGGGATGCCAGGGCCCTGGTCGTGCACCTCGATGCGCAGGTGGTCGCCCGACCGGCGGCAGCCCACCACGATACGGCCGCGTCGGCTGTAGCGGATGGCGTTGGAGACAAAGTTCTGCAGGATGCGGCGCAGCAGGTTCTCATCGGTACGCACCACGGCGCGCGTGGGTACGCAGGCCAGCTGCAAGCCCTGGCTTTCCGCCAGCACGCCGAAGTTGTGGCCCAGCACCTGCAGCAGCGGGCCCAGGGCCACGTCGTGGATGTGCACGTCGAACTGGCCCGACTCCATGCGGGAGATGTCGAGCAGGCTGCCCAGGATGGCATCCTGCGCGGCCAGTGCGCCGTCGATGCTGTCCACCGCGTGCCGGTCGGCATCGCCCGGCAGGTGGCTGCGCAGCAGCGAGGTGAACATGCGGGCAGCGTTCAGGGGCTGCAGCAGGTCGTGCACGGCGGCCGCCACAAAGCGCGTCTTGGAGCGGTTGGCCTGCTCGGCCTCGCGCCGTGCGGCGTCCAGGTCGCGGGTGCGGTCGGCCACGCGCTGCTCCAGTGCATCGGCCAGAGACCGCAGTTCGCGCGCCGCGTTCTTGTAGCTGGTGATGTCGGCATAGCTGGTCACAAAGCCGCCTTCGGGCAGCGGGTTGCCGCGTATTTCCAGCACCGTGCCGTCGTCCTTGGCGCTCTCGTGCAGGTGCGGGGTGCCGCTGCGCAGGTGGGCCAGGCGCCGCTCGATCGCCTCGTCGACCGGGCCGGGCCCCAGCAGCCCGCGCCGTGCGTTGTGGCGCAGCAGGTCTTCAACGGGCTGGCCCACGCGCATCAGGTCGGCCGGAAACCGGAACAGTTGCACGTAGCGCGAATTCCAGGCCAGCAGGTTGAGCCGGGCGTCGATGATCACCACGCCCTGCGGCAGGTGCTCCAGGCTGCGTGAGAGGCCGGTGTCTGCCTGCCGGGCCGCCTGCACGATGCCATCCTGCGCGGTGCGCAGTTCTTGCGCATGCTGGCGCAGCACGGTCTCCAGCTCCTGGCGGCTGCGCTGGCGCAGGGCCGACAGGCGCTGGCGTTGGCGCACGAACAGCACCAGCAGGGCCAGCGCCAGCCAGCCCCCCGCGCCGGCCGCAGCGGCCCAGCGGCTGTCGGTCACGCTGCTGCGGGTGTCGTGCAGCAGGTGCAGCTGCCATGGGGTACCGGGCAGCGGCTGCGTTTGCCACAGCACGCGGCCGGTCAGGCCAGGCTCGTCGGGGGCCAGCAGATGCACCAGGCGCCCGCCGTTGTCCAAGGGCTCATCGGCCCGGTAGGTCAGGGGGCGCAGCGGCTGGTCGGCGTATTGCCGGGTCGCGTTCAGTTCGCGCTGTTCGGCGTCAGACAGCGGCGCGAGCAGCCGGTAGCGCCACGCGTCCTGGCTGGCCAGAAACACCACGCCATGGGCGTCCGACGCCAGCACGATGTCGGGTATCTGCAGCCACTCGCGCTCCAGCGCCTGCAGGGCGATCTTGATGACGACGAGCCCCAGCGTGCGGCCGTTGTCGTCGCGGATCGCCTGCGAAAGGAAGTAGCCTGGCTCGCCCGTGGTCACGCCAATGCCGTAGAAGCTGCCGCGCCCCTGGGCCAGCGCCTGCTGCACGTAGGGGCGAAAACTGTAGTCCACGCCCACGTTGCTGGTGGCGGTGCGCCAGTTGCTGGCCGCCACGGCCAGACCGTCGCGGTTGAGCAGTGTGAGGGTGGACGACTGACTCGCACCGTTGGCCTGCTCCAGCTTGTGGTTGAGCTGCTCTGCCTCTGGCGGCGTCAGCGGGCGGCTCAATGCATCCCGCAGCTGCACGTCCAGCGCCAGTACCTCGGGCAGCGTGCGGTAGCGGTCGATGCGCTGCGCCAGTGCCTGCCCGTACAGGGCCAGCTGGCGCTGCACGCTGTCGCTCTCGTCGTGCAGCGAGCGCTGCCATGCCCACTGGCCGACCGCGTACATGCTGCCTGCCATGCCGGCGAGCAGGATCAGTACGGTCCAGAACTGGCGCAGGCGCGAGGGGGTCATGAGGCGTTCAACGGCGGGCGAAGAGGTGGGTACGCGATCAGTCAAAAAACGTCGAGGCCCCGCAAGAGGCCCGCTACCAGTGTGCAGGAGCGGGCAGGTGGGACTGTTGTGGACGCTGCGTATCCATCGGTGGCGGGCTAGGTGTTTACCCGGATTCCGCATCGGGCGGCCCCTATGGCGAGCGCTGCGACTAATACCAATAGGTTATCGGCATCCGGTGGGGTGCGGCGGTACAAACGGCACCCCACACGCACGCCTGTGGTGCGGTGCAAACCGATTTTCCGGAGACATCCATGCACGTTCCTTCCGCCCCTGCCGCTCACGCCGAACGGCTGCCTTTTTACCGCCAGCTGTATTTCCAGGTGGTGCTTGCCATCGTCCTGGGCGTGTTGCTCGGGCATTTCGAGCCCGCGTACGGCGAGGCCCTCAAGCCGCTGGGCGACGCGTTCATCAAGCTGGTCAAGATGATCATCGCGCCAGTGATCTTCCTGACCATCGTGACTGGCATCGCGGGCATGTCGCAGCTCTCCAGCGTGGGCCGGGTGTTCGGCAAGGCCATGGCGTACTTCCTGTTTTTCTCCACGCTGGCGCTGGTCGTTGGCCTGGTGGTGGCCAACGTGGTGCAGCCCGGTGCGGGCATGAACATCAACGTAGCCGACCTGGACCAGACCGCCGTCAAGAGCTACGTCGCCAAGTCGCACGAGATGACCCTGACCGGCTTTGCGCTGGATATCATCCCCAAGACGCTGGTCAGTCCCTTTGTCGGCGACAACATCCTGCAGGTGCTGCTGGTGGCCGTGCTGTTTGGCCTGGGCCTGGCGCTGGTGGGGGACGCAGGGCGGCCGGTGCAGCATTTTCTGGAAGCGCTGACCACGCCCGTGTTCAAGGTGGTGGGCATCGTCATGAAGGCCGCTCCCATCGGCGCGTTTGGTGCCATGGCGTTCACCATCGGCAAGTTCGGTCTGGGCTCACTGGTCAACCTGGCCTGGCTGGTGGGATCGTTCTACATCACGTCGCTGCTGTTCGTGCTGGTGATCCTGGGCTTCGTGTGTCGGCTGTGCGGGTTTTCCGTGCTCAAGCTGTGCCGCTACCTCAAGGCCGAGCTGATGCTGGTGCTGGGCACATCGTCTTCCGAATCCGCCCTGCCGTCGCTGATGTAGAAGATGGAAAAGGCAGGCTGCAGCAAGTCGGTGGTGGGGCTGGTGGTGCCCACGGGCTACTCGTTCAACCTCGATGGCACCAACATCTACATGACCCTGGCGGCACTGTTCATTGCCCAGGCGACCAATACCGAACTGACGCTGGGACACCAGGTGGCCCTGCTGCTGGTGGCGATGCTGTCGTCCAAGGGTGCGGCGGGCGTGACGGGCGCGGGCTTCATCACACTGGCTGCCACGCTGGCCGTGGTGCCGGAAGTGCCCGTGGCCGGCATGGCGCTGATCCTCGGCGTGGACCGCTTCATGAGCGAGTGCCGCTCGCTCACCAACTTCATTGGCAATGCCGTGGCCACCGTGGTGGTGTCACGCTGGGAAAACGCGCTGGATACCGAGCGCCTGAATGCTGCGCTCAACGGCCAGCCGCTGCCGTTGGCTGTGTCCACTGCGTCTGCCCCGGTGGTACCCGCGGATGTGCCAGTGGGTGCTGTGGCCCGTACCGCGGCCTGACCGGTTTCCCGGGTTTCCAGCCGCAACGGCGCAGGTCCCTACGGACTGCGCCGTTTTTTGTGCGCACGGTCAGATGTCCTGGGCCGCCGTGGACAATGGCGGCTGCCCCCGCCGTTGTGGGCGTGAGCCACTGCGCTCCGCCCGGCTACCAAGGAACCTGACCATGACCCTCGAAGCCATTCTGGCCGCCCTGCACCTTCTGGCCATCCTCACGTTTGTCGTCTTCCTTTCAAGCCAGGCGGCGCTGTGCCGGATCGAGTGGCTCAACGCCGCCGTCGTCGAACGGCTGGGGCGGCTGGACGTGATCTATGCCGTTGCAGCGGTGCTGATGATTGCCAGCGGCATTGCCCGCGTGGTGTGGGGCGTGAAAGGGCCGTCGTGGTACATGTCCCAGCCGCTGTTCCACGTCAAGATGACCCTGGTGGTCGCCATGGCCGTGCTGTCGTTCTGGCCGTCCATCGCGTTTCGCCGGTGGCGGCGTGACCTGCGTGCCACCGGGGCTCTGCCCCAGGCTGCCGAGGTGGCACGCGTGCGCCGCCTGGTGATGGTGCAGTCGCATGTGCTGCCGGTAGTGGCCATCATTGCGGTGTTCTGGACGCGGGGCTGGTAGGGACCGCAGGCCCTGTAATCTGCAGGCACAAAAAAGCCGCCGGACCTTGCGGGCCGGCGGCTTTTTTGCGTGCAGGGAGTGCTGCTTTACTTCTTGAGGCACTCACTCATGAAGGCCTTGCGCTCGTCGCCCTTGAGGTCCTTGGTCTTGGCGTCGGCATTGCAGCTCTTCATCTTGTCCTGCTGGGTGGCGGGCTTGTTCTTGAGGCATTCGCTCATGAAGGCCTTGCGCTCGTCGCCCTTGAGTGTCTTGGCCTTTTCGTCGGCGTTGCAGGCTGCCATCTTGGACTGCTGCTTGGTCGGTGCCGCTGCCTTGTCTTCTGCAGCGTGGGCGGCAGTGCCCAGCGAAAGTGCCAGGCCAACGGCCAACAGGGAAAGAAACTTGCTCATGGAATCTCCTGGAGTGGATACGTTATGGGGGGACCCGCGGGCATTGCACCATAGAACGCCACGGGCCACAACGCCGTAACGGCGGGTCGCGCAGCGGTCTACTGCAATGCGGACCTTCGCGGCACCGCGGCGGCGTGGTGGGCACGCAGGGCCATCTGGACCTGTCGCGCGTCGTAGGCCAGTCCCCCCAGGAGGAACACCATGTCGCCGCCTCGCTGCCAGCGCTGCAGGGCTTTGACGATCACGCCGATTGCCGACTCTGTGCTGCTCGTGCGCAGCTTCACGCGGATGGTGTTTTCGGTGATGTCCAGCAGTACGCGTTCCATGGCCTCCCATGGAACGGTGTGCGAATCTTCGTCGCGCAGGTCGGTAATGCCGGATTCGTCAATCACCACCACGGGGTCTCGTTCACGATAGGCCTCCCAAGCCGAACGGCCGAAGGTACCAGCGATGCAAAACGAGCTGAACGCCCCGACCGAGCCGATGAGAGTCAGCAACTTGTTGTCGGCCGCATAGATCAGCAGCACCGAGTAGGCCAGGCACGCGACCATGAGCAGCGTAAAGGGCACCTGAAACAGCAGGGTCCAGCGGCGTCGGTACATCACGATGGGCTGGGGTGGCATGTGCAATTTCCTTGTGAACGGGCACTGCGGTGCATTGTGCCGCTGGCTCTGGCAACGGCCCCGGTGGCCGCCCCGTAAAATTCGCTGATGCTTACCGCCAAAAATGAATTGCTCGCTGCGCTGGCAGCCGAGCTGGAAGTCCTGTCCGAAGGCGCTGGCGCCAAGGCAGCATTCGAATCCCCCAAAGTGGCCGCCCATGGCGACTTCGCCTGCACTGCCGCCATGCAGCTGGCCAAACCGCTCAAGCTCAACCCCCGTGCGCTGGGCGAACAGCTCAAGACCGCACTGGAGGCCACTCCCGCGTTTCAGCGCTGGGTCAGCGCCATTGAAATCGCAGGCCCCGGCTTCCTGAACATCCGCCTCAAGCCCGCCGCCAAGCAGCAGATCGTGCGCGAAGTGCTGGCCGCCGGTGGGCAATTCGGCTACCAGCCAGGGAATTGCAAACAGGTGCTGGTCGAGTTCGTGTCGGCCAACCCCACGGGGCCGCTGCACGTGGGCCATGGCCGACAGGCCGCTTTGGGCGATGCCATCTGCAACCTGTTTGCCACCCAGGGCTGGAAGGTGCACCGCGAGTTCTATTACAACGACGCGGGCGTGCAGATCGACACGCTGACCAAGAGCACCCAGCTGCGCGCCAAGGGCTTCAAGCCTGGCGACGATTGCTGGCCCACCGACAGCGACAACCCGCTGGCCAAGAACTTCTACAACGGCGACTACATCGCCGACATTGCCGAAGCGTTCAAGGCCCAAGCCACGGTCAAGGCCGATGACCGCGAGTTCACCGCCAACGGCGATGTCGAGGATTACGACAACATCCGCGGCTTTGCCGTAGCCTACCTGCGCAACGAGCAGGACAAGGACCTGCAGGCCTTCAACCTGAAGTTCGACGAGTACTACCTCGAATCCAGCCTGTACACCAGCGGCCGCGTCGAGGCCACGGTGAACAAGCTGGTGGCCAACGGCAAGACGTATGAGCAGGACGGCGCGCTGTGGCTCAAGAGCACCGACTACGGCGACGACAAAGACCGCGTCATGCGCAAGCAGGACGGCACGTACACCTACTTCGTGCCCGACGTGGCCTACCACATCGCCAAGTGGGAGCGTGGCTTCACCAAGGTGGTCAACATCCAGGGCACGGACCACCACGGCACCATCGCCCGCGTGCGCGCCGGCTTGCAGGCGGCCGATGTGGGCATCCCGCAGGGCTACCCCGACTACGTGCTCCACACCATGGTGCGCGTGGTCAAGGGCGGCGAAGAGGTCAAGATCAGCAAGCGCGCGGGCAGCTACGTGACGCTGCGCGACCTGATCGAATGGACCAGCAAGGACGCGGTGCGCTTTTTCCTGCTCTCGCGCAAGCCCGATACCGAGTACACCTTCGATGTGGACCTGGCCGTGGCCCAGAACAACGACAACCCGGTGTACTACGTGCAGTATGCGCACGCACGCATCCAGTCAGTTCTGCGGGCGTGGCAGGAGGCTGGGGCCGCCGATGTGGCGTCGCTCAAGGACGTGGACCTGTCGGCCCTGGAAGGCCCCCAGGCCCAAGCCCTGATGCTGCAGCTGGCCAAGTACCCCGAGATGCTCACCGCTGCCGCCGAAGGCGAAGCGCCGCACGATGTGACCTTCTACCTGCGCGATCTGGCTGCCAGTTACCACAGCTATTACGATGCCGAGCGCATCCTGGTCGATGATGAGGCGGTCAAGAAGGCCCGCCTGGCGCTGGTCGCTGCCACCGCACAGGTATTGCACAATGGCCTGGCCGTGCTGGGCGTTTCGGCCCCGGCCAGAATGTAAGCAACCACTATCACCATGAAAAAGCAACAGACGGGCGGGACGATCATCGGCTTCATCGTCGGGGTCATCGTGGGCCTGGGCGCCGCGCTCGCCGTGGCCGTGTACGTGACCAAGGTGCCGGTGCCGTTCCTCAACAAGAGCAGCGGCCGGGCAGCAGACATGGACGCCGCCGAGTCCAAGAAAAACAAGGACTGGGACCCGAACTCGCCCCTGTACGGCAAGAACCCGGCACGCCCGCCCGCTCCGGCGGTGGCAGATACGGCCGCCGCGTCTGCACCCGTCACAGCGGCGTCGGCACCTGAGACCCGTGCTGCGGCATCGGCGGCCAAGCCTGCGGCCAGCAAGCCCGAAACCGCCAAGGCCGAGACCAAGCCCGGCGCCGATCCGCTGGGTGACCTGGCGGTGGCCAAGGCCGCGGCGGCAGGCAACCTTGATCCGTTTGACTATTTTGTGCAGGCAGGTGCCTTTCGCACCCAGGCCGACGCCGACGCCCAGCGCGCCAAGCTCGCCATGCTCGGTTGGGAGGCGCGCGTGAGCGAGCGTGAGCAAAATGGCCGCCAGGTCTTTCGCGTGCGCGTAGGCCCCTTCACCAAGCGGGCCGACGCCGAGCACATCAAGGAAAAGCTCGACGGAGCAGGGGTCGAGTCCGCGCTGGTGCGCGTGCAGCGCTGACGCGGCACAGCCGGTGGGCTTGCTGCGTGCAGCCCAGGCCGGCTGAACTTTTTCCCGGGGGTCGTCTCCCATACCGCAGACCAGAACAGGAGAGTCTTTGTCATGAAACGCCGTGAGTTTTCTTTGTCTGCCGCTTCCGCAGTGGCCGCTTCCGCCCTGACACTGCCCGTGGCCAACACGGCGCTGGCCCAGGCCCGCCAGTTCAAGGAGGGCAAGGACTACAAGCGCCTGGACAAGCCTGTGGCCCCGGACGCACCGGCCGGCAAGGTCGATGTGATCGAGTTCTTCTGGTACAGCTGCCCCCACTGCAACACCTTCGAGCCCTCGCTGGAAGCCTGGGTCAAGGCCGCCCCCAAGGACCTGAGCATCCGCCGCGTGCCCGTGGCGTTCAATGCCAGCTTCGTGCCCCAGCAAAAGCTGTACTACGCGCTCGAAGGCATGGGCAAACTCGACGAAATGCACGCCAAGGTTTTCCGTGCCATCCACGTCGAGAAGCAAAAGCTCGCCAAGGACGATGAGATTTTTGCCTGGGTTGCCAAGCAGGGCGCCGACGCGGCCAAGTTCAAGGAGGTCTACAACTCCTTCACCGTGTCCAACCAGATCCGCCGCGCATCGCAGCTGCAGGATGCCTACGGCGTGGAAGGCGTGCCTTCGATGGGCGTGGCTGGCAAGTACTACACCGACGGCACCATGGCCGGCAACATGCAGAATGTGCTGCAGGTGGTCGAACACCTGGCGGCCACGGCTCGCAAGGGCTGAAGCCGTTTTTTGCCATGCCCTGCTGCAGGCGCATTGCAGCCACCTGACCACAGCCCGCGCGAGCGGGCTTTTTTCATGGCCTGCCGGGCAGGGGTGGCTACAATGATCTGCAAGATTCGTGCCCTATGAACCATCGCCTCCTACCGATCCTCCTGCTCACCGCCATGGCCAGCCTCCATGGAGCCGTTCATGCCGAAAAGGCCGACCGCGCCAAGCCCATGAACATCGAGGCCGACGCACTGCGCCACGATGAACTCAAGCAGACCAGCGTGTTCACGGGGCGGGTGGTCATGACCAAGGGCTCCATCGTGCTGCGTGGCGCGCGCCTGGACGTGCGCCAGGACGCCGAGGGCTATCAGTACGGTGTCGTGACGGCCGAACCGGGCAAGCGCGCGTTCTTCCGTCAAAAGCGCGATACCGCGCCCGGCGCGCCGGACGAGTTCATCGAAGGCGAGAGCGAGACCATCGAATACGACGGCAAGGCTGACAACGTGCGCTTCATCACCCGGGCCGAGTTGCGGCGCTACCGGGGCTCGGTGCTCAGCGACGAGATCACCGGGGCCGTCATCGTCTACAACAACCTGACCGACGTGTTTTCCGTGGATGGCCAGCGCACGGTGCCTGGCAGCCCGGCCGCAGGTGGCGGCACGGGCCAGGGCGGCAGGGTGCGCGCCGTGCTTGCGCCCAAGGAGCCCGCGCCAGCCGCCAGCGGCGCCGGCGCACCGGCGGCATCGTCCCCCGCCCTGCGTCAGAGCAACAGCCTCAGCGGCGGCGCCAAGTGAGTGTGCAGCCCATGCAAACCGGTACGGCAGATCCGGCCGGCAGCCGGCTGGAGGTCAGCCACCTGGCCAAGTCATATGGCAGCCGCAAGGTGGTCAAGGATGTCTCGCTGGTCGTGCAAAAGGGCGAGGTTGTCGGCCTGCTGGGCCCCAACGGCGCGGGCAAGACCACGTCGTTCTACATGATCGTGGGGCTGGTGCGCAGCGATGGTGGAGACATCCGCATCGACGGGCAGTCGGTAGCCCACATGCCCATCCACCGGCGTTCGCGCCTGGGGCTGTCGTACCTTCCGCAAGAAGCCTCGATTTTTCGCAAGCTGTCGGTCGAGGAAAACGTGCGCGCCGTGCTGGAACTGCAGCGCGGCGATGACGACAAGCCCCTGCCACGCGCCACCATCGAAGAGCGCCTGACCGCCTTGCTGCAGGAGCTGCGCGTGGAGCATTTGCGCGCGTCGCCCGCCATGGCGCTTTCAGGCGGCGAGCGACGTCGGGTCGAGATCGCGCGAGCCCTCGCCACGCAACCACGCTTCATCCTGCTGGATGAGCCGTTCGCCGGTATCGATCCCATCGCCGTGATCGAAATCCAGCGGATCATCGGCTTCCTCAAGGCTCGGGGCATCGGCGTGCTCATCACGGATCACAACGTCCGCGAAACGCTGGGTATCTGCGACCACGCCTTCATCATCAGCGATGGCCGTGTGCTGGCACAGGGCACGCCCTCCGAGATCGTTGACAACGCCGAGGTGCGCCGCGTGTACCTGGGCGAGCATTTCCGCATGTGACGGGCATGAACCGGATGCACCTGGATGCCGCGTTGCCATTGCCCTTTCCCTGCAGGCCTGAAGCCGGCCTGACGGGCTGCGTGAAGGCGGGCCCCGGATGAAGCCCGGCCTGTCACTGCGTGTTTCGCAGCATCTCGCACTCACGCCGCAGTTGCAGCAGTCGATCCGGCTGCTGCAACTGTCCACGCTGGAGCTGTCGCAGGAGGTCGAGCAGATGCTCGACGAAAACCCGTTTCTGGAACGTACTGCCGAAGAGGCACCGCGCGAGGAGTTTGGCCTGGAGGCCGCGGACACCCCACCCCAGGCGGACGACTACGGTGCCGATGATGCTATGTTTTCAGGAGCGTCGAGTGCTGCAGTTACCAGCACTGAGGCCCAGAATGACGCGGAAACGCCGACGGGTTCAGCCGACGAGCCCGACTGGAGCGGCGACGGCACGGTCGAGATGGCGCCCAACGATGCAGAGTGGGGTGGCGACGCACCGCCGCGCACGCGCAACGACAGCGAGGGCGACGAGGCCGATGCCACCGAACTGGCCCGTTCGCACGAATCGCTCACGGCGTTCCTGCATCGCCAGGCCCTGGCGCTCCGGCTGTCCGACGTGGACTGTGCCGCCTTGCGCTTCCTGATCGAATCCCTGAACGACGATGGCTATCTCGAGGAATCGCTGGAAGAGCTTGCCATCGCGCTGGCAGGGCCCGAAGACCTGGAGCAGATCGAGGAGCTGGTGCACCGGTTCACAGTGGCACAGCGCCTGCTGCAGAGCCTCGAGCCCGTGGGCGTAGGCGCGCGCGGCCTGTCTGAATGCCTGACCCTGCAGTTGCAGGCCCTGGCCGCTGACGAAGACTGCACCGCCGACCCCGCCACCGTGCAGACGGCGCTGCGCATCTGCCAGCAGCCTCTGGAAATGCTGGCCAAGCGCGACGTGCGCCGCCTGACGGTGCTGTGCAGCGAAGGCGGCGCCAGCGGCGAGGAGCGCACGCGCGCCGCCATGGCGCTCATTGCCCGGCTGGAGCCGCGCCCGGGGCGCCGCTTTGCGGACGTGGAGCGCAACATCATCATCCCCGATGTGATCGTGCGCAAGGCAGGCCGCGCCAACGGGCGCGACGGGCAGCAGAACTTCATCGTGCAGCTCAATCCCGACGTGATGCCCCGCCTGCGCGTGCACGACATCTACGCGGGCGCTCTGCGCGGCCACAAGGGCGGCGAGGGCCACCAGGGCATGCAGCAGCGCCTGCAGGAGGCGCGCTGGTTCATCAAGAACATCCAGCAGCGGTTTGACACCATCCTGCGCGTCTCGCGCGCCATCGTGGAGCGGCAAAAGAGCTTCTTCACCCACGGCGAGCTGGCGATGCGCCCGCTGGTGCTGCGCGACATTGCCGACGAACTGGGGCTGCACGAATCCACCATCAGCCGCGTGACCACCGCCAAGTACATGGCCACGCCGATCGGCACCTACGAGCTCAAGTATTTCTTTGGCTCGGGGCTGGGTACCGAAACCGGCGGCAATGCGTCGAGCACCGCGGTGCGCGCGCTCATCAAGCAGTTTGTCGCCGCCGAAAATGCGGCCAAGCCACTGTCCGACAGCCAGATCGCCGAGATGCTCAAGGAGCAGGGGATCGAGTGCGCGCGCCGCACCGTGGCGAAGTACCGCGAAGCGCTCAAGATCGCGCCCGCCAACCTGCGCAAGACGCTATAGCGGTCGCAGGGGCAGCACCACGACTTGCAGGGTGAGACCTGACGCAGCCATCAGCCGGCAGCCATCAGCCTTAAGCCATCAAGCGGCACATGCCTCGTGCCCGCTGCCTACCTGGGCACCTTCAATGCAGCGTCGTAAGCCTGAGGGGTGAACCCCGTGAGGCGCTGGCCGTTGGCCTGCAACACCGGTATCCCGCGCACGCCCAGCTGCGCAAAGGCCGCCTTGCCTGCGGGCGTATCCACATCCAGTTCGCGGTACGGTATGCCTTTGCTGCCCAGGTACGACTTGGCTGCCTTGCAGTAGCCGCACCAGACCGCCGTGTACAGCACCACGTCGCCCGGCCGCTGCGCGCTCGCAGCATTGCCGCTGGCCACGGTCGCGCTGACAACGCCGGACGGCTGCACTGCCATGCCAGGGACGACGCTGACCGGAAGGTTGTCAAGCTTGATGGCCTTTTGCACGGCGCCGTTTGCGGGCGGCTGGTCGCTGTAGACGACACGCCCGTCGGCTCCCACCGATTTGTAAAGCGTCTGTGCCTGAACTGCGACCAGGGCGGTCGGCAGCACCATGGCACACAAAACGGAGAGCCTGGTCCGGCGATGGGGCATGGCGTGGGTGTGGTGTCGGAAATCCGCAGCATATCCCACAGCTGTTCCAGCCCCGCGGGGCGGTCAGGGCCGCATCCACCGGGGAAAGCGCATTCGCTTGGCTCCGTGACGCGGTGCCGCGCTTGCCGCTCAGGGGTTGTGCGTCACGCGAAGCCTTGTGGCCGCACCCTGGTGTCGGATGCCGGGTTGTCCCGCCGCGGGTGGCGGCAGTGAAGGGGAGGCGCCTGCTTCATCCTGGGGCTGCACCTTGAACACGCTGACCACCTGCACCATGCGGCCCGCTTCGCGGTTCAGGCTGTCGGCGGCCGCTGCGGCTTCCTCCACCAGCGCCGCGTTCTGCTGGGTGACGCTGTCGAGCTGCGCGATGGCCTGGTTGATCTGATCGATGCCCTGGGTCTGCTCGGTGGCCGTTGCGCTGATCTCTTCGATCAGGCCTGCCACCCGTTTGACCTGCGCGACGATCTCCTGCATGGATGTGCCTGCCTGGCCCACCAGGCGGCTGCCCGCATCCACCTTGGTCACACTGGCGTTGATCAGGGTCTTGATCTCCTTGGCGGCCTCGGCAGACCGGCCGGCCAGGCTGCGCACCTCGCTGGCCACCACGGCAAAGCCGCGTCCCTGTTCGCCAGCGCGTGCCGCTTCTACCGCCGCATTCAGCGCGAGGATGTTGGTCTGGAACGCGATGCCGTCAATCACGCCGATGATGTCGGAAATCTTGCGTGACGACGCCGTGATTTCTTCCATGGTGCTGACCACCTGCCCCACCACGGTACCGCCAGCCGCAGCAGCGGCACTGGCCGAGCTGGCCATCCGGTTGGCCTCCCGCGCCGTTTCCGCGTTGTTCTTTACGGCTGAGCTCAGCTCCTGCATCGATGCGGCCGTCTCTTCCAGGTTGGCGGCCTGCGTTTCGGTGCGACGCGACAGATCCGCATTGCCCAGCGAGATCTCGCTGGCTGCGTTGTTGATGAGTTCGGCGGTGGACCGGATGTCGACCACCACGCGCGACAGGTTCTGTGTGACGGTTCCCAGCGCTTCGATCACCTGCCCGGTTGCATCGGTGGAAGTCGCCTGGGGGCGCTGGCTCAGGTCGCCCTGCGCCACCGACGTTGCAACACGCGATGCGAGCGTCAGGGCTGGAACGATCATGTTGTAGATGAGCCATGAGAGGAACACGGTCGCGGCCAGCGCAATGCCAAAGCCCACGAGGATCAGCGTGCTGTTGCGCTCTGCCTGGGCCCGCCCGGCGGCCACCGCCTGCGCGGATTCGTCGGTCTGCTCTTTCACCATCGCGTCAAGCTCGCCCTTGAGCTTGGCGTAGTGGCCATCCATGGTGGTCATGAAGGAGGCCGCGTTGCCCAGCATGCCGGTCTTGATGTCCAGTGCCTGTCTGGCATTGTTGGCGTATTTCTCGAACTCCCCCATCGCTACACGCAGGTGTGCGCGTTCGCTCTCCGAAATCTTCGGTGCATCGATGTTCTGTTGCAGTGACTGCTTGTAGGCGTCCAGCCGGCTGGCAATGCTCTTGTCCAGTGCTGCGATCTTGTCTTCCTTGTAGCCGGCGCCTTCCCAGGCCAGGCTCTGGTTCACCAGGGCGTGGATGCTGGTCACCTGCTCTGAAAGCGCGGCATCGGCAACGATGCGCGGCACGCGTTCTTCGCCGAGGTTGATCAGTGCGGCGCTCAGGCGCTGGTTTGCCAGCAAGCCGGTCAGGCCCACCACGACCAGGCAAAAGATCGCAAAGGCGGGCGCCAGCGCCATTTTGGTGGCCACCGCCGTGTTTCGTATCCACTGTGTCATTTTGCTGATCCTTACCCTCGGGGGAACGGTGGCCGCCCTGGGGGCGGCAAGTGCCGGCCGTGGCTGTGCGCACGACTATCCGCGCCGACGCCCGTGCGCCAGCGCGGCGTGGGGCTTCAGCGGTAGGCCCCTACGCCCACGAAGCCATCAAAGTTGGCCATCTTTCGTGTGTAGGAAATCTTGCTTTCGATCTTTTTGGTCTGGGGGTGTGGCCAGTCGTACTCGACCCAGCCACCTCCCTTTTGCGCTGTATCGCGCAATTCCCGGATCAGGGGCTTGCCATTGGGATCCTTCAGATCGATGAGATTCTTGCCAATCAGTTTGTCATTGGCACCGTGGGCCACGCTCACGCCCTCGGAGTTGTAGGCAAACACGTACAGGTCTTTCTTTTGCCAGGACTTGTTGTTCTTGTCGGTGAAATCCTTGAACGCCTGGTCCGGCCCGACCTTTTTTACATGCTCGACGGCAGCGTCAACCATGGCCTTGGCTTCGTCCCTTGTTCCGTTTTCCTGTGCATAGGCTCCAGTGGAGAGCGCACCCAAAACCGCGATGGCGGCAAATGTGCGACGGCTGAGAAATTGCATGGGGATTCCTTTCATCTGAAGGGGCGAGCAAGTTGCGACACCGCGCGTCACAATCTGTAACCCGCTACAAGTAGTAGACCTGCGCCCTTGGTGAATGCCCCGAGGAAACCCTGAACGGACCGCCTGTGACCCGTCCAGACGGGTGTGTCGTCAGCCCCGGTTCAGCTTTGTCTGCCTGCATCGACAGGTGGCGCGGCTGCGCATCCGCCGCGCCAGTGCTTTCGCCCTGCAGGCTGTTGCCAGACCTGGCAACGGTGGTGGCCAACACCCGGCCGCTGCCGCGGGCCCGTGCGTAAGATCGCAGGATCGCAGGAACGCAGTCGCTGGCGTCCGCCGCGAGCTGGCACAACCTCTTGAGTGTTTGTCCTTCCCATGCCCCGTATCGTCTTTGAACTCCCCGCGCATTTCAGTTTCAGCACCGAGATGCAGATCTACATCAGCCACGTCAACCAGGGCGGGCATCTCGACAATGCACAGCTGCTCAGCCTGGTGTCTGAAGCGCGCGTGCGGTTTTTCCAGTCCCTGGGGTATTCGGAGGCCGATGTGGGGGATCTCTCCATCGTGGTGGGAGACATCGTGGCGCAGTACAAGTCGGAAGGGTTTCATGGCGAAACCATGCAGGTGGCCATGGTGGCGGACGACTTCAACCGCTACGGCTTTGACCTGGTGTTCTGCATGACCGAAAAGTCCGGTGGCCGAGAGGTGGCGCGCGGCAAGATCGGCATCGTCTTCATCGGCAAGCACACACGCAAGGTGGCGCCCGTGCCGGATGGATTCTTGCGGTTGCTGCAGGCGGCCCCGGCCTGACCGCGGATTCGTCCAGCCGGCTCCGAGGCCGCTGTCAGCACGGCAGGGGCATCACGGCACGGTCTGTCAGGGCCTGGTGGTTTTGCCCGGCTGGCGCTCATCACGCACCACCTTGGTCGCGACCACGGACACCGGGTCGCTTGCCGGAAAGCTCTCCTCCACGGCATGGTCCAGGGCCGGTTCGCTGACCTCCTGCACCTCCATGGACTGTGGTACTGCCGGGCCTGCGGGGGGTGCCGCGGGGCTCGGTTCTGGATGCGATTGCGCGGTGGGAAAAGGCCATGGCTTGCGGGTCATCGGGCGCTCCGGATTCAGGTGGGGGAAGGGGGCGGCCTGGGGCAGCCTGTGGTGTACGGTAAGCGCGCGACAGGGCCCCCTGTGTAGGACGCCCGGCGTGCAGGCAATAGGCGGGATCCGCATTCAGCGGGCCCGGGGTGCAGCGACGTACCTGAACCGCCGGAGCCCTTCCTGCGCGGGCTGCGCTTCTTTGCATACAGCGCGGCCGCAAAAGCCGCGATGACGCTGGCGCGAACGCGAAGAGCGGCGGTTCCTGCGTCAGGCGGCACAGGGGCCTGGGGGGCGCCTGTCTGGCCCCGCGGGGGGTAAATGCACCATTTTTGGTCATATCGGGCTGAGGTCCAGGCACTGATTGCCTCTATTGCTATGTTATTGATAGCGTTTGTCTGGCTGGCCCCGGGGGCGCTGCCGGGGCCAGCCTGCGGCCGCTGCATGATCACCGCGCCACCGGCAGCCCGTCTGCAGCCGCTGCAACCGTGCTGCCCGCGTGCCCTGTGCGCCGCAGGGCTTATCCTCACGCCCTGCTATGAACCAACTCCAACTTTTTCTTCCGTGCGCCGCAGGTGTCGAAAGCTTCCTGGCTGACGAGGTGCACGGCATCACCGGCCTGACCGGGCAGGACCTGCTGGTCGGGCGCGGCGGCGTGCTGCTGCGCGCATCGTGGCGCCACGCGCTGCTGCTGAACCTGCACAGCCGCCTGGCCCAGCGGGTGCTGGTGCAACTGGCGCACCGCCCCTACCGCTCCGAAAACGACCTGTATGCCGCGGCCAGCGATGTGGCCTGGGAAATCTGGTTCACCACGCGCCAGACCTTCAAGGTGGAAGTGACGGCCCAGCACAGCCCGCTGCAGAGCCTGAACTTTGCGGGCCTGAAGGTGAAGGATGCCGTGGCCGACCGCTTCCGCGCCAAGAGCGGCGTGCGCCCCGACGTGAACACGCAGTGGCCCGACGTGCGCATCCACCTGCACCTGACCACCGACGAAGCCACCATCTACATCGACACCAGCGGCGAGCCGCTGTTCAAGCGCGGCTGGCGCGAGGACAAGGGCGATGCCCCGCTGAAGGAAACCCTGGCCGCCGCCATGATCGCCGCCAGCGGCTGGGACCCGCATGGCGACAACCCCCAGCCGCTGTACGACCCCTGCTGCGGCAGCGGCACCATCGCCATCGAAGCCGCACAGATCGCCTGCCGCATCCCGGCGGGCATGATCCGGCGCTTTGCGTTCGAGAAACTGCTGCCGTTCCAGGCACACGTCTGGGGTGCCATCAAGGACGAAGCTGAAAGCGCCATACAGACCAGCGCCGTGCCCATTTTCGGCAGTGATGTGGCCTTCCGCATGGTCGACTTTGCCCAGCGCAATGCCGAACGTGCCGGTGTGGCCGACGCCGTGCAGCTGCGCGGCGGCGACGCCCTGCAACGCATGCCGCCTTGCGACGCGCCCGGCGTGATGCTGCTGAACCCGCCCTACGGCGAGCGCATTGCCGCTGCGGGTGCCGCGGGCCGCAACGCCAGCGAGCGCGCCGCCGACCGCGCCCAGGGCATGGCCGTGGGCCGCGAAGAGGCGCAGACCGAAGATGGCGGCGAATTCTTCAGCCAGCTGGCCTCGCACTGGAAGAAGAACTACACCGGCTGGACGGCCTGGATGCTCACGCCCGACCTGAAACTGCCGGGCAAGATGCGCCTGAAGGAATCACGCCGCGTGCCCATGTGGAACGGCCCCATCGAATGCCGCATGTTCCGCTTCGACCTCATCAAGGGCGCCGTGCGCGATCGCGCCGCCAAGGCTGGGCCCGACGGCACGCCACCCGCAACCCCCGCGCCATGAAGGTGCTGCTGCGCCTGCCCGCCGCAGCCCCGGCGGGCGAGCCCGTGCGGCCGGTGGTGGTGGACACCAACGTCGCGCTCGACCTGCTCATCTTCAGCGACCCGCGCACCGGGCCGCTGCGCACGCTGCTGGCCCAGGGGCGCCTGGCCTGGATTGCCACCCAGGTCATGCGCGATGAACTCGAACGCGTGCTGGCCTACCCGCACATCGCGGAGCGCATGGACTACTACCGCGTGGACGCCGCGCATGTGCTGGCCGCATTCGACGCCCAGGTGCGGCTGGTGGACGTTGCGCCCAAGGTGGTCTACGTGTGCAAGGATGCCGACGACCAGAAGTTCATCGACCTGGCCGCTGCGCACCAGGCGCTGCTGCTGAGCAAGGACAAGGCGGTGATCTGCATGCGCAAGCGGCTGGTGAACCTGGGGGCGGATGTGGCGACGGAGGTGGTGCTGGATGCAGGCGAAATAGGCGCATAAGGCACGCAGAAGACACGCACAAGACAGCGCATCTTTGCCAAAAGTCAGCAGGACAGCTCCCGTAGCTGGCGCTCTAAGTGTCAACCGATGGGGCTTATGCCCCTGCCTCAGAGTTTGAGAGAGAGGGCGTCAACGCCTTCTTCAGATACTCCAGCT
>LNEG01000171.1 GCA_001464865.1 Burkholderiales bacterium Ga0074133 | reverse complement strand
CGCTGCCCAGCCGCGAACGCTTTGCCATGTGGCTGAGCAGCGTGGGCTTTGCCAACGGCATGCAGGCCGTGGTGTATGACCGCCAGGGTGCCAACTACTGCGGCCGCCTGTGGTGGATGCTCAAGTGGGCCGGGCACGATGCCGTGGCCGTGCTCGACGGCGGCCTGCAGGCCTGGCAGGCAGGGGGTGGTGCGGTCAACGCGGGCGACGAGCCGGCGCACTTCCAGTCAAACTTCACGCTGGGCGCGCCGCTGCGCCAGCTGGCCACGGCCGGGCAGGTGCTGGCCGGGCTGGGCCAACCCGGGCAAACGGTGATCGACGCGCGGGCCGCACCCCGTTTTCGCGGCGAGGTCGAACCGCTGGACCCGGTGGCCGGGCACATTCCGGGCGCACTCAACCGGCCTTTTGTGCAGAACATCGGCGAGGACGGCCGCTTCAAGCCCGCGCCTGCGCTGCGCGCGGAGTTTGATGCGCTGCTGGCCGGGCGCGATGCGCGCACCGTGGTGCACCAGTGCGGCAGCGGCGTGAGCGCCGTGCCCAACCTGCTGGCCATGGAGATCGCAGGGCTGGGGCCGACCGCCCTTTTTGCCGGCAGCTGGAGCGAGTGGTGCAGCGACCCGGCACGGCCGGTTGAGCGCGGCTGATCGAGCTGCGGGATGCACGGCGTTCCGCGCTGGCGAGACGGCTGATGCCGCGGGACGGCACGCTGGTCTGCTGAACCAACACAGAGCGCGCTCTGTCTGCGTTGCGCCGCGCGACGAGCGTCACTGCCGTGGTGCTCTGTGCACATGCCGTGTTTTTTACATGTCGGCGTATCGGGCGCCCGCCCCGGGCACCCTGGGGTACGACAAGAGCTCGGCAGCACGGCCCGCCCCCTGCAGTGCGGGACATTGCCTTGGCCGCGTGTAAGGCAAATTCCTACAAGCCACACCGCACAACCAGACACGCTGCGCAGCCAGACGCCGACTTAATTTTTGATTGGGCCGGTTTCACAATCCATTTCACCGGATCACGCAAAACCTGCAGTCTGCAGGCCACGCAAGCCCCCCGGTAACTGGAACAAAGGAAGCCGCCATGACCAACGACCAAATCCTCGCAGAAATCCGCGAAGCCAATCTCACTTACCTGATGCTGGCCCAGACCCTGATTCGCCAGGACAAGGCCGAAGCGGTTTTCCGCCTGGGCATGAACGAAGAGTCCGCCGATATTCTGGCATCGCTGTCGGCAGCGCAAGTCATGAAACTGGCCTCCCGCAACACGCTTCTTTGCAGCTTCCGGGTGGATGACAACCTGGTGTGGAGCTTGCTGACCAACCACTCGGCCAAGAAGGTGGGCAACGAAGCCACCAACACGCTGCACGCCAACATCCTGATGGCCAGCCGCGTTTCGGAAGTGCTGTAAGCGCACCGAACTGACCCCTGCCTGCACCCGCCCACCGAAAGCCCGCCATGACCACCGTTGCCGCCAAAGCCCCTGCCAAGAGTGTCCTCAACGAGTCCAAGCAGATCGAACGCGCTGCGCTGCTCATCCAGATGGGTGCCCGCATGCAGGTGCTGGAGTCGGAAACCACGCTGTCGTATGAGCGGCTGATCCGCCTGTACAAGGAAATCGCGGGCAAGTCGCCGTCGAAGGGCCAGCTGCCGTTTTCGACCGACTGGTTCCTGACCTGGCAGGAAAACATCCACAGCTCGCTGTTTCTGAACATCTACGAGTACCTGTCCAAGGGCGTGGACCTGGACTCGGTGGAACTGCTGACCAAGGCCTACCGCCTGTACAGCGAACAGGTGGCCACGGCCGAGATCGAACCCCTGCTGTCATTCACCCGCGCATGGCGCCTCGTGAAGTTTGTGGATGCAGGCATGCTGACCCGCACCAAGTGCAGCCAATGCAGCGGCCAGTTCGTGACCGAGCTGTACGAAAACCGCCACTTCACCTGCGGCCTGTGCAACCCACCTGCTCGCGCCGGCAAGAGCAAGTCGGCCGGTGCGCTGATGCTGCACTGAGCAGCGCAGCATCAAAATGCTACATATTTAGTAGCAATAGAGGCAAATAAATCAAGCACCTCAGGCCAGTTTCGCCAAAAACTGGCCTTTTTTCGTGTTCGAGAGCACATCTGCACGAATCAAGCGGCGAGTGAGCGCCGCAGATCGGCATGGGACGCAAACCGCAGAGACAGCCCGGCTATTGCGGGTGTTTGCTGGCGCGGCAGGCCGCCCGAGACCACAGAGGCACACCGCACGCTGTTTCCTGGCCGCGCAAGCATCTTCGGGACTTCAACGCCCCGCCAGAAGCGCCCGCACGTTGTCGTCCATGGGCACTGCATAGTTGTGGGCTCCCACCACCACATTGCCCTCCGGCCGCACCAGCTTGATGCTCACGTAAAGAATGGACGCGGAAACCGCGTAGGTTCCGACGACCACGGCCTGGGCGTCGTGCGCGCGGCTGACATCGCGCAGCTCGCGCGACAGCAGCAGCTCGCCCTGATCGCGCTGCATGGCCACGTTGTCGCGCAGCTTCAGCTCCGCCACGGGCAGCCCGCGCTGCACGAGGCGCCCGGCAATCTGCTCCGAAAAGATGCGCCCCAGCCTGGATGATTCACCGAGCCGGTCCACATTGACCAGTGTGGCCACCAGCACGGGCTGGGTCCGGTCCAGCGGTGCGTCCTGCACCAGCATGTCCGCCGCATGGTGGTTGGCGGCGATGACCGAGGTGCGCATCGCCCCGCCGGAAGCGCGCGCCCCCCCGGCGCTGTCGCCGTAGTAATAACTGGCGCACCCCCCCATGAACACAGCCGTGGCCATGCAGGCAGACAGGCACAGCAGGCGTGCAGGCGTCTTCATGGGCTGACCACCCGCCAGGTCTTCATCGGAGCGGGCTGCGGCCCGGGAAGCAATGGCTCGGGAGCCAGATACAAAAGCGCATCGTCATGGGCCACCGAGTAAACGTCCGAGGTGCCGGCCAGATAACGCCCGCCACTTTCCAGCGACACCACCACCAGCACCTCCGAACGGTCGGGCACGCCAGGGCGCGGGTACAGCACGGGGGTGTCTTGCGCGGCTCCGCCCGGACGACGTACTGCGGCAGCCGCTGGCGCGGCGGGTGCAGGGGCCGCGCCGGGCACCGCGCCCGGCATCGGCGGCAGGATGGCACCGAAGGCGCTTGGGGCCGGCACTGGAGCCACCTCGGCCGTCGCAGCGGGGGCGGCCACCGCCGCCCGGCCCTCGGCTGCGGGAGCTGCGCTGTACGCGCTCGAACCATGGAAATGCACGCCATCGCGCGCCACGCTCACGCCCGATGCAAGCGGCATCCAGTGCAGCGCACTGGAACCCGGCTGGATGTGCTGGACCACCTGCGCATCCACCACGAGGTGAACGGCGGCCGTAGGTTCGGTCGCCACCGTGATGCCGCGGTCCACCAGGCGCAGGATGAGCAGCTTGCGCAGACCCTGGTTGAACCTCGCATCGCTGCGGGCTGCGACATAGATCGGGTGCGCACCCGGGGGCCATTCGCGCGTCTTCTCGGCGATGCGGCTGGCGATGTCGTCCGCCAGCACATCCCAGTGCTGAACGGCCCGCATCGTCTTTTGTCCCTTGGGCGCATGGCTTTCGGCAAAAGGCACATCCGGCCCCGCACACGCGGCACACAGCAACGCAACGCCCAGAACGGGCCATCGGCGCCAGCCCGCCGTGCGCGCGCCACGCGGTTCAAGTGGAGAGGAATGCATGGTGGTGATGCTATGCCTGCCAGGCTTGCACCATTGCCCGAACAGGCGGGTTTTTTCGGCGCACTTTGGGGCTGAGAGCGCCGGGCATGCGTCCACCGCACCAGCCACTACCGATGGGATGGCCGCCTACAAACCGTTTGCACGTTGCTCCAGCACAATCCGCGCATGATTGCGCCCGCCACCGACACTCCGCTGCCCGCCCGCTCGCCACAAGACAGCGTACAGGCCCACACCCCCGAGGACGGCGCACCCGGCAAGGCGGCGCCCGACGGCACCGCCCCTGCCAGCACGGCTCACGCGGAAATGAGGCTGGGTGCAGAGCCTGCAGCTGGCGCAGGCAGCCCGGGCACGCCCGGCTTCGCCGGGCCGATCATGCTGCACATGCCTGTGGACGTACGCAACCTCTCGCTCGTGCTGCTCGCGCTCTTTGCGACGGTGGCACTGCTGTACTGGGCCAGTGCCGTGTTCATCCCCATCATGCTCAGCCTGCTGCTCACCACGGCCCTGCGTCCGGCGGTGGAAGGCATGTGGCGCCTGCATGTTCCACGCTGGCTGGGAGCCGGTGTCCTGCTCATCTCCATCGTTTCAGGCCTGGCCGTGGCGGGATGGTCATTGAGCGATGGTGCGGCGCAGCTTGTCGAGTCATTGCCGGTGGCTGCCAAGAAGGTCCGCGACAGCATCCGCGCAGAGGGCAGCCAGGCCAGCGCGCTGAATACCGTGCAACAGGCCGCCACGCATATCGAGCAGGCAGCCAGCGAAAACACCGCCGCAGCCCCTGCGCGTCGCGGGGTGCAGCGCGTCATCGTCGAACGCCCGCCCTTCAACATCCGCGACTACCTCTGGAGCGGCACCATGGGCCTGGTCTCGGCGCTCGGGCAGCTCACGGTGGTGGTCTTTCTCACGTACTTCGCCCTGGCGTCGGGCAACCTGTTTCGCACCAAGCTGCTGCGCATCGCGGGCAGCAGCCTGGAGCGCCGCAAGGTCACCATCCATGTGCTGGAGGACATCACCCAGCAGATCCAGCGCTATCTGCTGCTGCAGGTCTTCACCAGCGTGCTCGTGGGCGTCGCCACAGGCCTGGCGTACTGGGCGCTGGGCCTGCAGAACGCGGCCGTCTGGGGCGCTGTGGCGGCGGTACTGCACCTGGCGCCCTACATCGGCTCGGCACTGGTCACCGCGGCGTCGGCCCTGGTGGCGTTTTTGCAGTTCGGCACCCTCGACATGGCGCTGGCAGTGGGCGGGACCTCGCTGCTCATCCACACCCTCATCGGCAACCTGCTGACCCCCTGGCTCACCAGCCGTGCCAGCAGCATGAGCCCTGTGGCGGTGTTCGTGAGCGTGCTCGTGTGGGGCTGGCTGTGGGGCCTGTGGGGCCTGCTGCTGGGCATCCCGGTCATGATGGCCGTCAAGGCGATCTGCGACCGGGTGGAAGACCTGCGCAGCATCGGCGAGCTGCTCGGCGACTAGGGAGCCGGTCAAGGCTATCCCTGGCAGCGGTCGATCCATGGGTCCGGCCTTTGCACCTGGATTGAGCATGCCAGGGCGATCTTCGCAGCGGCCCAACCCGCATTCACAGCCCCGAGGTCCACCACGCCTGGGGTTCCGGGCAGTTCCGTCCACCTGCCCATCACCGCTTCCCGTCACCCATATCAATCGCCCCTCCCGATGGCTTCCAGCAGTAGCACCGCCTGAGCCTGAGCGTCGCCGTGCGATTGCGGTGATGTGATACAACTGGAAACGATGTCTTCCACCCTGATTGATGAGCTACGGACCGTGGCCAGTGGCGTGCGCACCATGTACGGTGACGACGGCGCCATTGCAGGGCGCATGCGGTTCGAGCACCTGAATGCGGTGGTTCGCCTCACCCCGCTGGCCATGGCCGCCAATCTGGGGAACGCCAGCCTGGTGCTATGGGCTTTCCACGGACAGTGGACCACCGGGCTGCTGGTCTGGTGGGGTGTGATGGTGATGCTGGCGTCGATGGCAACGTGGCGGTGGCTCACGTTCCGCCGCAAGCCGCTGCCGGTGGTCTCCTGCCGCGGCATCCACCGGACCACCCTGCATGCCGCGCTGCTGGCAGCCCACTGGGCCGTGTTGCCCATCGCCTGGTTTGCGGACGCGAGCCACGGCCAGCAACTGGCCATTGCCACGCTGTTCACCGGCATGATGGGCGCAGGTACCTTTGTGCTCGGGGCGTTGCCCCTGGCCAGCCTGGCCTATGTGCTGCTGTTTGCAGCCTCCTCGCTGATCGCACTGCTCATGACCCGCGATCCCTTGCTGGCGGGTGTGGCCGTGCTCGTGGGCATGTACGCGGCCATGGTGTTCCTGGGCGGCATCTCTTACTGGCGCAAGGCAACGGCGCTCATGCTCTCGCAGGGCGAGGCAGTACGCCACGAGCATATGCTGGAGGTGATGCTGCGTGACTTTGAGCAGAATGCCACGGATGCCCTTTGGGAAACCGACGGCCAGGGCCATCTGCGCCACCCTTCCCCGCGCCTGGCCAAACTCATGCGCACGAGCGCAGAGCAGCTGGTCACGCTCTCGCTGGAGCAATGGCTGCACCAGCGCTGCACCCAGGGGGCGCAAGAGGTTGCGGCAGCACTGCGCAAGGGCCTGCCTTTCCACAGCATCATGGTCGCCCTGGAGCACGGAGGAGAACGCCACCACCTTGCCTTCAACGGCAAGCCGCTTTTCGACGAGCTGGGCCAGCCCGGAGGCTGGCGGGGCGTGCTGTCGGACCAGACGGCCGTGGTACGCGCACAGGAGCAGTTGCACCGACTGGCGCACACCGATTCGCTCACACAACTGTCCAACCGCTTTGCGCTGCACTCGGCCATTGCCGAACAGCTGCACGCGGGCTCACCCGGGGGCGCACTGCTGCTGCTCGATCTGGACCACTTCAAGGCCGTCAACGACAGTTTTGGCCACTCGACCGGGGATGCGTTGCTGTCGGGCGTGGCCGAGCGCCTTCGCGCGCATGCCCCTGAGGGCAGCTTGGTGGCACGGCTGGGCGGTGACGAATTTGCGGTGCTGTTGCGACCCGCCCCGGACGCGGTGGTACAGGGCGACGCACCGGAAAGCGATGCGGAGCAGCTGGCGGCCTCGCTGGTCAGCGCGCTGGGGCGGCCTTACCTCACGGGCGAGCGGCGCCTTCGCATAGGTGCCAGCATGGGCGTGGCCCACATGGACAGCGATGTGACCAGCGTGGACGAGCTGCTGGTGCGCGCCGACATTGCCCTGTACGAAGCCAAGGCACAGGGCCGCGGTCGCGCCGCGGGCTACACATCGGCCCTGCGCCAGCGTACCCAGCGCCGCGCTACCGTCGAGGAAGGCCTGCAACAGGCGGTGCGGCAGGACCAGCTCTCGCTGCACTGGCAACCGAAGGTGGACCTCGCGACGTGGAAGGTCACCGGTGCCGAGGCACTGATGCGCTGGGAGCACCCCAGCTTGGGCCGCGTCAGCCCCGGAGAGTTCATCCCGGTGGCCGAGCAGTGCGGACTGATCGAACTGGTTGGGTTGTGGGGGCTGCGCCATGCGTGCGAATGCGCACGGCGCCAGCTGCCCGGCATTGTGGTGGCTGTCAATGTGTCGGCGGTGCAACTGGCCGACCCGCAGTTTGTGCAGCTGGTGCAGTCGGTGCTTGAATCCACGGGCCTGCCGGCCCGCCGGCTCGAGCTGGAGATCACCGAATCGATCTTCATCGAGGACACAGCGGCAGCGCTGCGGCAACTGCACGCGCTGCACGCCATCGGGGTGCGCATTGCATTGGACGACTTCGGCACGGGCTATTCGTCGTTGAGTTACCTGTGCCGGTTTCCCTTCAGCACCCTCAAGATCGACCGCAGCTTTGTCGAGGAAGCCATGGTCCGCCCCGAGGCGCTGGCCGTGGTGCACAGCATTGCGCAGCTGGCGCGTTCACTGGGGATGAAGACCGTGTGCGAAGGCATCGAGACGCCCGAGCAACTCGCCATGGTGATCGGCGCCGGCATCGACGAGGCGCAGGGCTACCTGCTCTCTGCCCCACGGCCGCTGGAACACTTCCAGAATTTCACCGAAGGCTGGGACACCAACCTTGCGCCGCTCGAATTTCTGCCGCCCCCTGCGGCGGGCAGGGCCGCCGCACCGACGCCAGGGCGGTAGTTCCGCGACGTTGCAAAAAGGGGCGCGGGCCGCTTCCGGCGGCTTGCCCCGCGTCAGCCCGTGTTGCGCAGCCCCGCCGCAATCCCGTTGATCGAGATGTGGATACCCGTCTGCACCCGCTCATCGCCCTGCCCGGCACGCCAGCGGCGCACCAGCTCCACCTGCAGGTGGTGCAGCGGGTCGATGTACGGAAAGCGGTGCTTGATGGACCGGGCCAGCGCCGCGTTGTGGGCCAGGCGCTGCTTGTCGCCGGTGATGCGGGTCAGGGCCTCGGCAGTGCGGTGCCACTCGGCCTCGATGGCGGTGAACACCTTCTTGCGCAGGCGCGCATCGGTCACCAGCTCGCTGTAGCGCGAGGCCAGGGCCAGGTCGCTCTTGGCCAGCACCATGTCCATGTTGGACAGCAGCGTGCCAAAGAACGGCCACTGGCGGTACATCTTCTGCAGCAGCGCCATCTGGGCCTTGGGGTCCTTGCCTTCGGCGTTCACAAACGCGTCCACCGCCGAGCCAAAGCCAAACCAGCCAGGCAGCGTAAGGCGGCACTGGCCCCAGCTGAAGCCCCACGGAATGGCGCGCAGGTCCTCGATTTTCTGGCTGGCCTTGCGGCTGGCCGGGCGCGAGCCGATGTTCAGCTCGGCAATCTCGCGGATGGGGGTCGAGTTGAAGAAGTACTCGGTGAAGCCCGCGGTCTCGTACACCAGCGCACGGTAGCTGGACATGCTCGCCAGCGAGAGTTGCGCGGCGGCCTCCAGAAATGCCTTGGTCGCTGGCTTGGTGGGCTGCAGCAGCGTGGCTTCCAGCGTGGCGGCCACCAGGGTTTCGAGGTTGCGGCGGCCGATCTCGGGGTTGGCATATTTGGACGCAATCACCTCACCCTGCTCGGTCAGGCGGATCTGCCCGCGCACCGTGCCCGGCGGCTGCGCCAGGATGGCCTGGTAGCTGGGACCACCGCCCCGGCCTACGGTGCCACCCCGGCCATGGAACATGCGCAGCTGGATGCCATGGCTGGTGGCGAGCTCGTCGAACAATTCGACGAGGGCGATTTCGGCGCGGTACAGCTCCCAGTTGCTGGTGAAGATGCCGCCGTCCTTGTTGCTGTCGCTGTAGCCCAGCATGATGTCCTGCTCGCCGCCACTGCGCTGCACCAGCGCTGCAATACCCGGCAGCGCATAGAACTCGCGCATGATGGGCGCGGCATTGCGCAGGTCTTCGATGGTCTCGAACAGGGGCACCACGATGAGGTGGTTTCTGGATTCGGCATCCAGCGTGCCGCTCATCAGGCCCACTTCCTTTTGCAGCAGCAGCACCTCCAGCAGGTCGCTCACCGTTTCGGTGTGGCTGATGATGTAGTGGCGGATGGCCTCGTGCCCGAAGCGCTCGCGCATCACGCGGGCGGTCTCGAAGATGGCCAGTTCGCCCTGCGCGTGCGCGCTGTAGCCGGCGCCCACCACACGCAGCGGCCGGGCGTCGTTGAGCAGGCCCATCAGCAGCTTGCGCTTGGCTTCTTCAGCCAGTGCCGGGTAGTGCGCCTCGATGCGTGCCGTGGCCAGCAGCTCGGCCACCACTTCTTCGTGCTTGTCGGAGCTTTGGCGCAGGTCCACCGTGGCCAGGTGAAAGCCGAACACCTGCACCGCACGGATCAGCGGGTGCAGCCGCTCGGCCGCCAGCGACTGGCCGTGGTGCGACTTGAGCGAAGCCTCGATCACGCGCAGGTCGGCCAGGAACTCGTCGGCGCTGGCATAGGGGTTTTGCGGGGCCACGGCATGGCGAGCGGCTTCGCCACCGGTCAGCTGCTTGAGCGATGCGGCCAGGCGCGCGTAGATGCCTGTGAGGGCGCGGCGGTAGGGCTCATCCAGGCGGTGTTCGCTCTGGTCGGGCGAGCGCTCGGCCAGCGCCTCCATTTCGGCCGACACCTGCACCAGCCGGGCCGACAGCGACAGCTCGCCGCCCAGGTAATGCACTTCCGTCAGGTAGTGGCGCAGGGCCACCTCGGCCTGGCGGCCCAGCGCGTACTGCAGGGTCTGCGCGGTCACATTGGGGTTGCCGTCACGGTCGCCGCCAATCCACTGGCCCATGCGCAGGAAGCTGTGCACCGGGTACTGGCCCAGCTCGCTTTCCAGGTCGGCATAGATCTTGGGGATCTCGCGCAGGAAGGTGGCCTCGTAGTACGACAGCGCGTTCTCGATCTCGTCGGGCTTGCTGTAGCGCAGCAGGCGCGTTTGCCACAGCTGGGCCACACGGGCGCGCAGCTGGGCTTCGTTGGCGGCCAGTTCGCGCGGGGTGAGGGCGTCCTTGGCGGTGTTGTAGAGCTGGGCGCGCACGCGAATGTCGTCGCGCGCGGCCAGCAGCTGGGCGATGTCGCGCTCGGCGTCCAGAATGCTCTTGCGCTGCACTTCGGTGGGGTGGGCAGTCAGCACCGGGGCCACGTAGCTGCCCGCCAGCGTCTGCGAAATCGTCTTGGGCGCAATGCCGGCCCAGCGCAGGCGTGACAGCGCCACCTCGATGCTGCCCTCCTGGGTGTCGCCAGCCCGCTCGTGCACGGCGCGGCGGCGGATGTGGTGGCGGTCTTCGGCCAGGTTGGCCAGGTGGCTGAAGTAGGTGAAGGCGCGGATCACGCTCACCGTCTGGTCGCCCGACAGGGACT
>LNEG01000170.1 GCA_001464865.1 Burkholderiales bacterium Ga0074133 | reverse complement strand
CCCGGCGGCATGAAGATGAAAGACCTCTCGCGCCGGATGATGGTGACCAGCGGCAACGTCACCGGCATCACCGACCAGCTGGTGGCTGAAGGGCTGGTCGAACGCATGGACGTGGAAGGCGACCGCCGCGCCTACCTGGTGCGCCTGACCCCGGCCGGGCGCGAGCAGTTCAACGCCATGGCCCGCCAGCACGAGCACTGGATCGTCGAGGCGTTTGCCGCCCTGGGCGAACGCGACATCACTACGCTGTACCGGCTGCTGGGCAAGGTCAAGGAACACGCACAGCAGCACGGCCTGAACCCTCTGGAGACCGCTGAATGAAACATTACATCGGCGCTGGCAACCCCATGCGCGACCAGTTCAACCCGCAGGCCAGCTACGTGGCCGAGCACTTTGCCTGGAGCTTTGATGCCGGCGTGGGCACCGTCACCCTCAACCGGCCGGACCGCAAGAACCCGCTGACCTTCCAGAGCTACGCCGAACTGCGCGACTTCTTCTACGCGCTGCGCTTTGCCACCGATGTGAAGGCCATCGTGGTCACGGGTGCGGGCGGCAACTTCTGCTCGGGCGGCGATGTGCACGAGATCATCGGCCCGCTCACCACCATGACCATGCCCGAACTGCTGGAGTTCACCCGCATGACGGGCGACCTGGTGAAAGCCATGCGCGCCTGCCCGCAGCCCATGCTGGGCGCCATCGACGGTATCTGCGCCGGCGCGGGCGCCATGATGGCGCTGGCCTGCGACATGCGCTACGGCACGGAAGCGACCAAGACCGCCTTCCTCTTCACCCGCGTGGGCCTGGCCGGCGCCGACATGGGCGCCTGCGCCCTGCTGCCCCGCATGATCGGCCAGGGCCGCGCCAGCGAGCTACTGTTCACCGGCCGCGCGATGACGGCGCACGAAGGCCTGGCCTGGGGGTTCTTCAACGACCTGTACGCCAGCGCCGACCTGCTGGCCAGCGTGCAGGCCACCGCCCGCACCCTGGCCGATGGCCCCACCTTTGCCCACGGCATGACCAAGACCATGCTGAGCCAGGAGTGGAGCATGACCATCGAGCAGGCCATCGAGGCCGAGGCCCAGGCCCAGGCCATCTGCATGCAGACCGAAGATTTCCGGCGCGCGTATGAGGCGTTTGCTGCCAAGCAAAAGCCCGTCTTTCAAGGAGATTGAACGGATGCACGTCGCCACGCCACCCGCTCCCTGCCCGCCCTCCACCGCGCACCTGGCCCTGCCCTTCTTTGACGACGCCCACCGCGCGCTGGCCGAGGGGCTGGTGCCCTGGGCCGCTGCGCAAGAGGTCGATGAAACCGACGACCGCGCGGCCTGCCGCGACTGGGTGAAGCGCCTGGGCGCGGGCGGCTGGCTCCGCTACTGCGTGCCCGCCGATCACGGCGGCGCCCTGCCCGCGCTGGATTCGCGCGCGCTGGTGCTGCTGCGCGAAACGCTGGCCTACCACTCTCCGCTGGCCGACTTCGCGTTTGCCATGCAGGGCCTGGGCAGTGGCGCGATCACGCTGGCAGGCAGCCCGGCCCAGCAGGCGCACTACCTGCGGGGCGTGGCTCGGGGGGAGCTGATTGCCGCGTTTGCGCTCAGCGAACCTGACGCAGGCTCGGACGTTGGCGCTATGAAAACAATAGCTACCAGGGCAAACAATACCTGGACCAGCGGCCAAAATGGCTCATATTCGCTGACGGGCACCAAGACCTGGATCAGCAACGGCGGCATTGCCGACTTCTACTGCGTATTCGCCAAGACCGAACCGGCAGGCGGCACGCGCGGTATCAGCGCCTTCATCGTCGATGCGAACACGCCCGGGCTTGACGATTCGCGCCACATCCACGTGATGGCGCCGCACCCGCTGGCCACGCTGCAGTTCACCGACTGCACCGTGCCTGCCACCGCGCTGCTGGGCGAAGAAAACGGTGGCTTCAAGCTGGCCATGCGCACGCTCGACATCTTTCGCGCCTCGGTAGCCGCCGCAGCGCTGGGCATGGCGCGCCGCGCGCTGGCCGAGGCCGTGCACCACGCGCGCCAACGCCGCATGTTCGGCCAGACGCTGGCGGACTTCCAGCTCACGCAGGCAAAGATCGGAGAAATGGCCGCGCTGGTGGACAGCGCCGCGCTGCTCACCTACCGCGCAGCCTGGCTGCGCGACACGGGCCAGGCCCGCGTGACCAGCGAGGCGGCCATGGCCAAGATGACCGCCACCGAAAACGCCCAGCGCGTCATCGACATGGCGCTGCAGCTGCACGGCGGCCGCGGTGTGGAACTGGGCAGCAAGGTCGAATCGCTGTACCGCGACATCCGCTCGCTGCGCATCTATGAAGGCGCTACCGAGGTGCAGCAGCTCATCATCGGCAAGGCCGCACTGCAGGAGTAACACCGCATGCAAACCCGCGCTCCCTCCGCCCAGCCCGACCACTTTGTGCACGACCGCCTGCCGCCGCAGGAAGCATGGCCCACGCTGCGCTACCACCTGCCCGAGCTGCAGATGGCGCCCCAGGCCAACCTGGTGCAGGCCCTGTTCGACCGGGCGGGACGAGCCGGCAACATCGACCGCCCGCTGCTGCGCGGCCCGCACCGCACGTACACCTACCGCGAGGCCCGCGATGAGGCGGCACGCATTGCCGAGGTGCTGACGCAGGACCACGGCCTGGTGCCCGGCAACCGCGTGCTGCTGCGCGGCGGCAACACGGTGGAAATGGCGCTGGCCTGGCTGGGTACGGTGCATGCCGGGCTGGTGGCGGTGGCCACCATGCCGCTGCTGCGCGCGGGCGAGCTGTCCAGCATCATCGAACGCGCCCAGCCCACGCTGGCCCTGTGCGACGGCCGCCTGCTGGGCGAGCTGCAGGCGGCCCAGGTGCAGCACCCGGTGATGCGCACCATCGTGCCCTTTCACACTGCGCCCGACGCCGCCGACCTGATCCAGCGCGCACTAGGCAAGGCGGGCACCACGCCACCCTGCCCCACGGCGGCCGACGACATCGCGCTGATGGCATTCACCTCAGGCACCACCGGCGCACCCAAGGCCGCCGTGCACACGCACCGCGACGTGCTGGCCGCGTGCGAGGCCTGGCCACGCCATGTCCTCAAGGCCACGCCCGACGACATCGTGGCGGGCTCGCCGCCGCTGGCGTTCACCTTCGGGCTGGGCGGGCTGCTCGTCTTCCCCATGTGGGCGGGAGCCAGCGTGTACTTTCCCGACCAGCCCTACACCCCCGAAACCATGGTGACGCTGATGCGCGATGCAGGCGTCACCATCAGCTACACCGCGCCCACGTTCTACCGGCAGATGGCGCCGTTCGCCAAGGCCATCGGCGGCCTGCCGCAGATGCGCATCTGCGTGAGCGCAGGCGAGGGCCTGCCCAATGCCACGCGCCAGCTGTGGAAAGACGCCACCGGCATCGACATGACGGATGGCATCGGTGCCACCGAGATGTTCCACATCTTCATCTCGTCCACCGGAAGCGACATCCGCCCTGGCGCGGTGGGCAAGGTGGTGCCCGGCTACACGGCCAAGGTGGTGGATGACGAGGGCCAAGAAGTGCCCCGCGGCACCGTGGGCAAGCTGGCAGTGATTGGCCCCACAGGCTGCAAATACCTGGATGACCCGCGCCAGGCCAGGTATGTGAAGGCGGGCTGGAACTACCCGGGCGATGCCTTCATGCAGGACGCCGACGGCTACTTCTTCTACCAGGCGCGCGATGACGACATGATCATCACCGCCGGCTACAACGTCGGTGGCCCCGAGGTGGAAGATGCCCTGCTGCGCCACGCGGCGGTGGCCGAGTGCGCCGTGATCGGCGTACCCGACGAGGAGCGCGGTATGGTCGTCAAGGCCGTGTGCGTCCTCAAGCCCGGCCACACGGGCGATGCCGCCATGGTCAAGACCTTGCAGGACCATGTGAAAGCCACCATTGCACCGTTCAAATACCCGCGCTTGGTTGAATTCGCGGCATCCCTGCCGCGCACTGAAACCGGCAAGCTCCAGCGCTTCAAGCTGCGCCAGGCAGCTGCCGCCACACCCAGCCCACCCCGGGCCACCACACCATGACGACGATGATCCACTCCGTTTTGCAGCCCGAGGGCTGGGTAACGCCCAAAGGTTATGCCAACGGCATGGCCGCCCGCGGCACGCTGGTGGTCACCGGCGGCCAGATCGGCTGGAACGCGCAGCAGCAGTTTGAAAGCGACGACTTTATCGACCAGACGCGGCAGACGCTGCTGAACGTGCGTGCGGTGCTGGAAACGGCCGGCGCGGGGCCGGAGCATCTGGTGCGGCTGACCTGGTACGTGGTGGACCGCAAGGAGTACAACGCACGGCTGAAAGAGCTGGGGGCGGTGTACCGCGAGGTGCTGGGCAAGCACTTTCCGGCGATGGCGTGTGTGCAGGTGGCGGGGTTGATGGAGGAGAGGGCGAAGGTGGAGATTGAGGCGACGGCGGTGGTGCCGGATGGTGCTTGAGACTGGGTCGTTCGGGCTGAACTGATCTGTGCGGCGTTTGTTGAAGCGTCGCAGCCTGAGAGTCACCCTATCCGTTCGCGCTGGGCTTGTCGAATCTGGTGCAATCCCCCAGCCGTTAGGACTGAGCTTATCTAAGCTTGGTTTGACGGTGGGTACCGCATGCCTGTGTTCAGGGCGGAGGCCGGGAGTCGCCCGGCGTGCGAGTAACTTTCTTTCGCGTCGCCGAAAGAAAGTCACCAAAGAAAGGGCGACCCCGCTGTCTGCGTC
>LNEG01000169.1 GCA_001464865.1 Burkholderiales bacterium Ga0074133 | reverse complement strand
CGCGGGCGGGGTGCGCCGCAGAACTCGCTGCGCTGCGTTGCAGCTCCGCTCAGACAGCTGCGGCGAGTCAGTTCACGATGCGCGTGTGTCCTTCGGCACTCGCGCCACCCCGCCCGCTGCGCTCCTCGGCGCATACAGAGGGGATGGGGAGCGGACATACATTCGGGCCATTGCTTCGCTCGGCCCCACTTCGCGGGCGCAAGTGCCTCGCGCTGGTGACCGCCGCTGGCGCCGGGCGCGGCGCATGCCAGGTCGAGCGCAGCGATGACCCGTGTGGCTGTTTGGCTGTTTGGCTCCCACCCCCTTCTGGCTGCGCCTGCGCCGGGGCGGTTGCGGGGTGGCACGCGCGTCGGAGCGCGCGTGCTTCGTGATCTGACTCGCCGCGGCTGTCCGAACGGAGCTGCAACGCAGCGCAGTGAGTTCCGCGGCGCA
>LNEG01000168.1 GCA_001464865.1 Burkholderiales bacterium Ga0074133 | reverse complement strand
AAGCGAAGGGGTCGCAGACTGAGGGTCGCCTTTCTTTTGGGTACTTTTCTTTGGCGAAGCAAAGAAAAGTACCTCGCCCGCCGGGGCGACTCCCGGCTCTCGCACTGAAAACGAGCATGCCATAGCCACATCAAACGAGGCCGAGACAAGCGCCACCAGACGACGGCGGCTTGATCCCCACGTTTACCCGGTCCGCAACCCCATTAACACCGCCCGCCGCCCAGCCCACAACCCCTGCAACAACCGCCCATACAAGATGAACACCAGCGCCGCCCCAATCAAGGGCAACGCCGCAAACACCCATCCCGTCAACAACTCCCCACCCAGCGCCACCCCCACCACCAGCGCCACCGCCGGATTCACAAACGAATAGCTCCCCGCCAGCGCCGCCGACGTGTTCTGCAGCAGCCACAGGTAGGCATTGAGCGCCACCATCGTCCCGAACACCAGCAGGTACACCCAGGCCGCCCACGACTTCGCGCTGATTTGCGAAAGCGCTGGCACGGGCTCAAACCACAGCGCCACCACCAGGCCCATCGCCCCGCCCACAAACCACTGCGCGGCCGAAGCCATGGCCGGTGCTGGCAGCGACAGCTTGCGCGATGCGTAAGAGCCCAGGCTCCAGCACAGCGGGGCGGCAAAGGCCAGCAGTCCGCCCAGCCAGGTGGCTGAGAAATTGCCCTCCCGGGCCAGCAGCACGGCGCCGGCCACGCCCAGGCCCAGGCCGATCCAGCTGGTCACCGGCACGCGCTCGCCGCCCCAGCGCGTCCACAGCGCCAGCCACATGGGCATCGTCGTCACCACCATCGCCATCAGGCCCGAGCCGATACCCAGCTTCTGGGCCAGCCCGATGAGGTTCATGGCCAGAAACACCATGAGCCCGCCCACCACGGCCGAGTTGCGCCACTGCACCGCCGTGGGCAGGGCGTGGCCCTGCCACAGGGCAATGAGCAGCATGACCACGCCCGCGCACAGAAAACGCACGGCGTTCATCAGCAAGGGCGGCATGGTCTGCAGCGCAATGCTGGTGGCGAAGTACGTGGTGCCCCACACCACATAGACCAGCAGCAGCGCGGTTGCCACCACCCAGGATCTCCGTCCTTGTGCTTGCACATTGAAAATTGCCGGCATATTCTTCGCCTCACCGAATAATTTATGGGAAACAGCCCGTTTCCGGAATTTTTACCAAAATCAGGCGGCTATGCAAGCAAATATTCAGACAGACGACATGGACGCCAGAATTATTTCGGCTTTGGGGGCGGATGGCCGGCGTTCGTACGCCGATGTGGGTGCCGAGGTGGGCCTGTCGACCGCGGCCGTCCATGAGCGGGTGAAAAAGCTGCTGGACAAGGGCGTGATCCGCCGCTTCTCGATCAGCGTGGACCCGGAGCGCGTGGGTCTGAACTTCACGGCCTTTGTGGCGATCCGCAATGATGGCGGCATCCACTGCCGAGATGTGGCACCCCGGCTGCGCGCCATGCCGCAGGTGGAAGAACTGCACAGCGTGGCCGGGGAATACGACTTTCTGGCCAAGATCCGCACCACGCACGCACGCGCGCTGGAAGACGTGATCTACGAGATCAAGGCGATTGCGGGCGTGGCGCGCACCACCAGCACGGTGGTGCTGAACACCGAGTTTGAAGACCGGCCGCTGGACCTGGCCTGGGTGAACGCCGTCAAGGCCGACTGAGCTCGGCGCAGGGCTGGGCTGGCACTACGCCAACTGGGCGGCTTGCGGCGCTGCGTGGCCCTGGCCCAGGATGGGAAGCGCTTCGCGCGCCAGCGCGCGGGTGGTGGCAAGGTAGTGCGCCAGTGGCGGCGTGGCCCGCCCGGGCACCTTGGCATGGTCGTCATACCTGCGCAGGCGAATCGCCTCCTGCGCGAAAGGCTGGCTGGCAAATCGCCCTGCTTCGGACACGGTGTACGGCCCCCCCTGCAACACCAGACTGTGCTGCGATGCGGGCGACAGCGTCTCCCAGTAACCAGCCTCCATGGTGCACAGGTAACGCTTGGCGTCCACATGCAGGCGGATCGGCTCCAGCACCGCATCGGGCAGCAAGCCGCGCAAGAACGGCAACGCAACGTACTGGTGCAGGTCGTCCTGCCCGGCCGTGTCACCGCCAGGAACCAGCAGATGGCCCAGGTCATGCAGCAGAGCGGCCACAACAGTGGCTGGCGTTTCGCCAGCCTGTTCGGCCAGTTGGGCGCACTGCAGGGCGTGTTCCAGCTGGCTCACCGCCTCGCGGCCGTACTGGTGAAAGCCGCGGGTGGACAGCAGGTGTTCGATATCGTCAAAGCTGAGCGCCATGAGAGCCTCCGGTTCAGACCAGCGCCTTGCGGATGCGTGCCGACACCACGTCAATCGCGCTCACGGTGACCACGATGATGAGCATCACCGCGCAGGTTTCGGCGTACTGGAACCCGCGGATGATTTCCCACAGCACCACGCCAATGCCGCCGGCGCCCACCATGCCCACCACAGAGGCCGACCGCACATTGGCTTCAAAGCGGTAGAGCGTGTACGAGATCCACAGCGGCATGACCTGCGGGATCACGCCGTAGATGATTTCGTGCAGCGCGCTCGCCCCGGTGGAGCGAATGCCCTCCACAGGCTGCGGGTCGATGGCTTCCACGGCTTCAGAGAAAAGCTTGGCCAGGGTGCCCGAGGTGTGGATCCACAGCGCCAGGACGCCGGCAAACGGTCCGAGGCCGACGGTCACCACGAACAGCATGGCAAACACCATCTCGTTGATGGCGCGAAACGCATCGAGCACCCGGCGCACGGGCTGGTTCACCCACCAGGGCGCGATGTTGGACGAAGCCAGCAGCGCCAGCGGCACCGCCGTGACCACGGCCAGGGCCGTGCCCCAAAGGGCAATCTGCAGCGTGACCAGCATCTCCTGCACATACAGCGGCCACTGGCCAAAGTTCGGCGGGAAGAACTCGGCCGCATAGCGGGCCATGTTGCCCGAGTCGTTCCACAGGTCCAGCGGGCGCATGTCGGCACCGTTCCAGGACGCGGCCAGCAGCAACAGCAGGATGCCCCATGACAGGTACCAGACCAGGCTGCGCTTGGGCGCTGCGGTGCTGGCCAGGTGGGCCAGGGATGGATTCAGAGCAGAGGACATGGGGGTACCTGGGCAATGGAGTGAGACGGCCGATGGCTTACTTCAGCAAAGCCAGTTGCCGGTCGATGTCGGCCAGGCGGGTCTTCTTGTCGGCATCGGCCAGCGTGGCATCGCCCTCGATCCTGTTGCGCTTGCCGAACAGGTCCAGCTGGCGGATCGGCATGAGCTGCGCGTTGCTGGAGGGCTTGAAGCCGGAAAGCTTGGAAATCTTCATGACGATCTCCTTTTCGCGGGCATCCGTCTTGGCATAGTTGTAGAAGAAGTCGCGGATCTTTGCCTTGGCGGCGTCGGGCAGTTCCTTGTGCATGACCAGTGGGTCCAGCGGGATGAGCGGCGAAGTCCAGACGATGCGGATGTCCTTGAACTTCTCTGGCTGGCGTTCCTGGATCTTCTCCAGGTTCTCACTGTTGTTGGTGGCCACATCCACCTGCTTGTTGGCCACGGCCAGGGCATTGGTTTCGTGGTTGGCGCTGCGCACAATCTTGAAGTGCGTCTTCACGTCGATCTTGTTTTGTGCAAAGGCGTAGTAGCCCGGCACCAGAAAGCCCGACGTGGAGTTCGGATCACCATTGCCAAAGCTCAGCGACTTGCCGTTCTTGAGCACGTCGTCCAGCGTCTTGTGGGGGCTGTCCTTGTGCACGATGAGGTGCGAGTAGTAGCCCTGCGTGCCGTCGGCATTGACCATCTGCGCAAACACCTCGCCATTGGCGCGGTCTACCGCCTCCATGGCCGACTTGTTGCCCAGCCACGCCACGTGGACCTTGTTGAAGCGCATGCCTTCGATGATGCCGGCGTAGTCGGGGGCGAAAAAGGCCTTGATCTTCAGACCCGTTTGCTTGGCCATGTCGTCGATCAGCGGTTGCCAGTCGGCCTTGAGGTTCTGCGTCGATTCGGTGGAGATGATGCCGAAGTTGATGTCCTGGGCGTTGGCGGCGGACACACCGAGACCCAGCGCCACGGCGGCGCACAGTTTCTTGAACATGAAAGACTCCTGAGAAGGAAGTGAAAGCAAAGACGGAACGCGCGAAACTGTCGCGGTCAGGCAGCCTGCGCCATGGCGGGCGCCCACTGCGGCACCTGCGCAGGCGTTGCCACCGGCGCCATGGGGTGAGCGGCGGGCGCGGCAGCAGCCGTGTCGGCCAGGATTTCATCGGCATGCACGCCGTACAGGCTGCGCAACAGGGCGGGTGTCAGGGCAGCCGAAGGGCCGTCGTATACGACCTGGCCCTGGTGCAGCGCCACCACACGCGGGCAGTAGCGCACCGCCATGTCCACCTGGTGCAGCGATACGATCACCGTGCAGCCGTCTTCGCGATTGATGCGCGCCAGGATGTCCATCACCTTGCGCGAGGACTCCGGGTCCAGCGATGCGATGGGTTCATCGGCCAGCACCACCTTGGCTCCTTGCACCAGCGTGCGGGCAATGGCGGCGCGTTGCTGCTGCCCGCCCGACAGGGTGGATGCACGCTGTGCATGGCACTCGGCAATGCCCACACGGCCCAGGGCTTCCAGCGCCAGGGCGCGCTCGTGCGGCTTGAACATGCGCAGCCAGCCGCGCCACCAGGGCGTGCGGTGCAGCAGGCCCACCAGCACATTCATCATCACGGGCAGGCGATCCACCAGGTTGAACTGCTGGAACACAAAACCCACCTGCGATCGGACGGAGCGGATGTTGTTGTGGATGCGGCCCGCGCGCTGCACGCAACGGCCGTCCACCTCAATGAGGGATTCGCTCGACGCATCGGCCACCGCCAGGCCGGCCACATGGCGCAGCAGCGTGGATTTGCCGGAGCCCGAGGCTCCAATCAGTGCCACCATTTCACCGGGTTGTACGGTGAGGTTGATGTCACGCAGGGCGTGCTTTCCGTTGGCGAAATGCTTGTTCAGTTGCTGGATGTGCAGGGCTGCTGGCATGGGTAGTCTCCTTGGCGGCTTTAAGTCGTCTAGACAACCAGAGTGTGGTTGCGACGCATGACAGTGCTTTGACAGTTGAGAGAAATTTGGGTGTCAGCGCATCTCTAAAGAACACGCTGACCCTCGCGCCACACGCCTCGCACCACGGCCTGGTGGCCGCCACACGGCAGCTCGGCCATGTGCACCTGCACCAGGTCGGCACGCAGCCCCTCAGCCAGTTCACCCCGGTCCGCCATGCCGGATGCACGGGCCGGGTTGCGCGTAACGGTGGCCACGGCCTGGGGCAGCGTCAGCACCTCGTCGTGCACCAGTCGCATCACGGCGCTGAGCAGGCTGCCGGGCACGTAGTCGGACGAGAGGATGTCCAGCAGCCCGGCGCGCGCCAGGTCGGCCGCTGCCACGTTGCCCGAGTGCGAGCCACCCCGCACCACGTTGGGCCCGCCCATCACGGTCAGCAAACCGCGCTGATGTGCCGCCTGCGCGGCGGCCAGCGTGGTCGGAAACTCCGACATGGCTGCGCCCTCGGCATGGGCCTGCTCCACATGCGCCACCGTGGTGTCGTCATGGCTGGCCAGTGAAATGCCGTGCGTGCGGCAGTAGTCCACAAAGTACGCGCGGTGCGGCTCGGCGTATTGGGCCTGCAGTGTGGCGGCATGCTGCACCTGGCGCTCGAACTTCTCCTGGCTCCAGCCCTTCTTGCCGGTGTAGTAGGTGCGCGCCTGCTCGATGTTCTCCCACTGGCGCTGGCCCGGGGTGTGGTCCATCAGCGAGATCAGCGACAAGCGCGGGTGGCCGTGGAACGGCTCGAACAGGTCGATGGTATTGGGCGCAGGCAGCTCGCAACGCACATGCAGGTGGTGGTCAGCGCGCAGCAGGTTGCGCTCGGTGCAGGTGTCGATGGTGTCGAGCACCCGGTTCCAGGCGCTGCCGCGCAGACTGTCCACATCGGCCTCGCCCACACCCAGAGCATCCAGCACGGTGGTGATACCTGCGGCGGCAATCTCGGCATCGTGTGCCAGCAGTGCGGGCATCTCGGCCCACTGCACCTTGGGGCGCGGCATGAGGTGGCGCTCGAAGTTGTCGGTGTGCACCTCCACCAGCCCTGGCAGCAAATAGTCACCGCCCAGATCGATGCCTTGCAGTGCCGATGTGCCACCGCTATCCATCGCAGCGATGCGCCCACCATCCACATGCAGGCTGCCTTGCACCACTTCGCCGGGCAGCACCATGCGGGCGTTCCTGAAGACCATCGCGCTCATGCGGCACCTCCGCGAAAGTCACCCACGTTCACGCGGCGCGTGGCCACGGCGGCGCCCACGTTCGCGTCGTGGAAGATGCCTACCAGCGCCGCGCCACGGGCCACAGCCTCGCGAATCAATGCAATCACCGTGTCGGTGTTGGCCGCATCGAGCGACGCGGTAGGCTCATCCAGCAGCAGCAGCGGCTTGGGCTTGATCATGTTGCGGGCGATGTTGATGCGCTGCTGCTCGCCACCCGAGAAGGTGGCCGGCGGCAGGTGCCACAGCCGCTCGGGAATGCGCAGGCGCGCCAGCCACTGCCGGGCCTGCTCACGTGCGGCTTCCAGCGCGGCAGCGTCATCGCCCGCGTCTTCGGCCAACGGCTCGGCCACGACGTCCAGCGCCGAAACACGAGGGATCACGCGCAGGAACTGGCTGACATAGCCGACCGTATCGCGCCGCAATTGCACCAGCTCGCGCGGCGTGGCCTCGGTCACATCGACCAGAGCGCCGTCGGCACCGCGAACGGAAATGCGGCCCGCATGGGCGCGGTAGTTGGCATAGATCATCTTGAGCAGCGTGCTCTTGCCCATGCCCGAGGGACCGTCGAGCACCACGCATTCGCCGGGCTGCACGCAAAGGTCCACGCCTTCGAGCACGCGGAGTTCGATGCCGTTCTGGTGGTGCAGCGTAAAGCGCTTGGCCACGCCTTGCATCTGAAGAATGGGAGCGATGGAAGACTGGTTCATGGCTGGAGTACCGAGGAAACTAGAAGCTGGGTGTAGGGGTGCTGCGGATCGTCGAGCACCTGGTCGGTGAGGCCCGCCTCGACCACGCGACCGCGTTGCATGACGACCATGCGGTGGGCCAGCAGGCGGGCCACAGCCAGGTCGTGCGTGACCACAATGGCGGCGAGCTGCATCTGCCGCGTGAGCTGTCGCAGCATGTCCAGCAGGCGCGCCTGCACGGACACATCGAGGCCCGAGGTAGGTTCGTCCATGAACACCAGGCGCGGCTGCGTGACCAGGTTGCGCGCAATCTGAAGGCGCTGGCGCATGCCACCCGAGAAGGTGCGCGGTGCGTCGTCGATGCGCGCCGCATCGATCTCCACGCGCTGCAGCCATTCGGTGGCCGTGGCGCGCAGCTTGCCGTAGTGGCGCTCGCCCAGGCCCATCAGGCGCTCGCCTACGTTGGCACCGGCCGACACGTCCATGCGCAGCCCGTCAGCAGCGTTCTGGTGCACAAAGCCCCAGTCGGTGCGGGCGAGCAGGCGCTGCTGGGCTTCGGTCATGGCGTACACGTCCTGCAGCTCGCCGCTGCGCTGGCGAAACTGCACGGTGCCTTCGTCCGGCGCGCTGCGCGCGGCAATGGCGTTGAGCAGCGTGGACTTGCCGGAGCCGGACTCGCCCACCACGGCAAGCACTTCGCCGGGCCACAGGTCAAACGACGCGCCTTGCAGCGCCACGCGGTCGCCATAGCGCTTGCAGATGTTGCGCACGCTCAACAGCGGCGCGCAGGGGGTAGCGGTATTCATGTCAGGGTATCCACAACAAAACTGAGGCCGTGCTGTGCAAAGCCCAGCGATTCATAAAAAGCATGGGCGCCGGTGCGGCGGGCATTGGAAGAGAGCGCGAGCTTGTAGCAGCCCGCATCGCGCGCCTGCTGCATGGCGTGGGCCATCATCTGGCGGCCTACGCCGCGCCCCTGCAGGTCTGGCGCCACCACCACGTCTTCGACAATGGCCGAGGGCGCGCCCCGGTGCGCCAGGTTGTGCATGACCAGCAGCGCGTAGGTGCCAACCACTGCGTCACCGTTTGCTGCATCGCAGGCCACCCACAGCCGGTAACTGGGGTAACGCGCAAACTGGGCCCAGACCGCCTGCGCCTGCTCCAGGGTCAGTACATCGGCCACGCTGTCTTCAATCGCGGCGTACAGGGCCAGCACGCTCTCCAGGTCAGCCAGCGTGGCCTCGCGGATGTGCAGCGTGCTCATGCGGCGCCCTGTTCATCTGCCGCGTCGGCCTGGTGCGACTGCCGCTCCTGGCAATAGTCCGAGTCCGAACACACATGCATGCGCCCACCCTGGTCGTCGGTGATGACCTCGTCCAGAAAGCTGTCGGTCGCGCCACACAGCGCGCATGCGGCGTCCCAGCGCTGCACCTCGAACGGGTAGTCCTCAAAACCCAGGCTTTCGACCGGCGTGTAGGGCGGCACCGCATAGATGCGTTTTTCACGCCCTGCGCCAAACAGCTGCAGCGCGGGGTTCATGTGCATCTTGGGGTTGTCGAACTTGGGGATGGGCGACGGCGCCATCACGTACCGGCCGTTGACCAGCACGGGGTAGTCGTAGGTGGTGGCGATGTGGCCGTAGCGCGCGATGTCTTCGTAGAGCTTGACGTGCATGAGCCCGTACTCGGCCAGGCCGTGCAGGGTGCGCGTTTCGGTCTCGCGCGGCTCCAGGCGCTGCATGGGCTCAGGCACCGGCACCTGGTAGACGATGACCTGCCCTTCGGCCAGCGGCGTTTCGGGAATGCGGTGGCGCGTCTGGATCAGGGTGGCCTCGCGCGTGCGGGTGGTGGTGGCCACCGCCGTGGTGCGCTCGAAGAAGCGGCGGATGTTGACGGCGTTGACCGTGTCGTCCGAGCCCTGGTCGATGACCTTGAGGCAATCCTGCGGTCCGATGATGGACGCGGTGACCTGGATACCGCCCGTGCCCCATCCATAAGGCAGTGGCATCTCGCGCGAACCAAACGGCACCTGATAGCCGGGGATGGCCACGGCCTTCAGGATAGCGCGGCGGATCATGCGCTTGGTGCGCTCGTCCAGGTAGGCAAAGTTGAAGTGGCCATCCACTGGTGCGGCGTCGGCGGGCAGGTCCATTGCGACGGGTTCCATGGGCGCGTTCATGCAGCGTCTCCCTGTTCGGTGGTGACGGAGTTGGAAGCGGCGCGCATCTTTCGCACCAGCTCCAGTTCGGACTGGAAGTCCACGTAGTGAGGCAGCTTCAGGTGCTGCACGAACCCCGACGCTTCCAGACTGTCGCTGTGGCCCAGCACAAACTCCTGCATCTGCGCAGGGGACTCCACCGACTCGCCCAGCTCATCGGCGCGCAGGGCGCGGTCCACCAGGCTCATGGCCATGGCCTTGCGCTCGCTGTGGCCAAACGCCAGACCGTAGCCGCGTGTGAACTGCGGAGGCTGGCTTTTGCTGCCCGCGAACTGGTTCACCATCTCGCATTCGGTGATTTCGATGTCGCCGATGTCGATGGCAAAGCCCAGCTCTTCCGGTTCGATCTGTACAGCCACCGTGCCCAGGCGCACCTCGCCCACAAAGGGGTGCGAATGCGAATAGCCGCGCTGCGTGGAATACGCCATGGCCAGCAGAAAGCCCTCGTCGCCGCGTGCCAGGTTCTGCAGGCGCGTGGCCCGGTTGGCCGGAAAGCGCAGCGGCTCGCGGGTGAGGTCGGCAGGCATCGGGTCACCGGGCGGCACAGGGCGCGTTTCGATCAGGCCTTCGTGGTTGAGCAAATCGACCACCCGCGGCGTGATCGCGGCGGGCACCTGGCCGGGCGGCTGCCGGGCCTCCGGGTCTTTGCCTTCAGCCAGCAGCGTAAAGTCCAGCAGGCGCTGCGTGTAGTCGTAGGTGGGGCCCAGCACCTGCCCGCCGGGCAGGTCCTTGAAGGTGGCAGAAATGCGCCGGTCCAGCGACATCCGGCTGGTGTCCAGCGGGCAGGTGGTACCCAGGCGCGGCAGCGTGGCACGGTAGGCGCGCAGCAAGAAGATGGCTTCCACCAGATCGCCCGACGCCTGCTTGATGGCCAGTGCGGCCAGCTCAGGGTCATACACCGAGCCTTCGGTCATGACCCGGTCCACGGCCAGCTTGAGCTGCTGCCGGATCTGGTCCAACGACAGTTCGGGCAGCGCGGCGTCGCCCCGGCGCTGCAGGGCCAGCAGGTGGTAGCTGTTGAGGATGGCGGCTTCCCCGCCCTTGACGGCAACGTACATGTCAGGCCTTCGCGCCGTGCAGCGCAGCGGTATGGAAGGAGAAGCGATCGATGCGCGTCGTGCGCGGAAGGCCCACGATGTGGGTCTGCGTGCCCAGCAAAACGTCCACACCGCGCGGAAACATGGCATGGTTGGCGGCCCACTGGTGCTCGAAGTCGTCGGGCAGGCCGCCCACGCGCAGCGCTGCCGTGTGCAGGATGCCCGGGCCGGTCAGACGCCAGGCGTCTGCGTCATCAGCGGCGCTATCGATGCGCGCTACATCCAGCACGCAGGTGGCTGACTGGTCCGGATAGATGTCTGTGCCTTGCGCAAGGGCGCTGAGCGAGGGCGCAGCATCGCCCTCGCCGACCCACACAAAGCGCGCATCGCCAGCATGGCTGACCAGCGTGCAGCCGGTGTGAAACCGCAGCCATGCGGCCGCATCACTGGCAGCGAGGCGGGGCGACAGCCACAGCGTGCATTCGCTGTCGAGCAGGGCCAACAGCGTGGCGGCTGATGCGGAGTTGCCAGCCTTGGGCGTTTGCGCGTCATGCGCTACCGCCACGCGACGGCCAGGGTGGGACAGGGCCTGCAGCACGGACCGAAACACGCCCTGACTGCCAAAGGCCTCGGTCGAAAAGCCAGCGCCCAGGGACGCAAGGGTGGGTTGGTTCATTCGTCGTCCTCGTCGGTGTCTGCGCCGCTTTCACGGGCGACGGTGAAGAAGTCCACCTTGGTACTGGCAGCGCGGGCATGGCGTGTGGCCTGTGCGCCGCGCAGGTGGGTGCGAATGGGCTCCAGCAGTTGCGCATCCAGTACGGTCTGGCGGGCGGGGTCTTGCAGCAATGCGTCGGCCAGGGCTGCCAGCTGCACCTGGCGGTGGGAGCGGCCCAGCACATACGCCACGCCCACGGTGGCATCGTCGGCATCCGCTCCCTTGGAGAGCGCCTCCACCCGCAAGGCGCATCGGGTCACCGTGACTTCGCCCAGGTTGAAGCGTTCACCAGTGCCGCCCGCGCGGCCCTGCACCATCATCAGGCCGGTTTCGGGGGCACGCAGCCAGCGGGCGGGTCGGCGGACGTCGTCCTGCAGGGCCGATTCGAGCAGGCCAAGCGGCGCACGGGCCAGCAGCGCCATCCACTGCGCGCGCTGCAGCGGCCTGCCAGGGCCCGGGTTGTCAAAGGCTTGAAACATGAAAGTGGTACTCTGAAAGTTGTATAGACAAATTGAACAACTGGCGCCAGCTTAAAGAGCGCGCATGTACGTTTCATGACAGCCAACACACTTGCCTCCACCTCGCTTCAGCACACTGCATCACCACCGCCGCGCCGGGCACGCGACAGCTTCTGGACACGCATCGCCACCGAGCTGGCCGACGCCATTGGCAGCGGCACCTATGCCCCCGGCGAGCGGCTGCCTTCAGAGCACGCACTGGCCGAGCAGTTCGGGGTGAACCGGCACACCATCCGCCGGTCGCTGGCCAGCCTGTGCAGCCAGGGGCTGGTGCGCATCACGCAGGGCAGCGGCACGTATGTGGAAGACTTCGCGGTGGACCTGGTGCTGGGCAAGCGCACGCGCCACCAGCAGGGCCTGGCGCAGGCCGGCCTGCGCGGCAGCCTGGTGGTGCTGGGTGAAGACACCGTGCGCGCCACCGCCGCGCTGGCACGCGCACTGCAGGTGCCCGCACGCAGTCCGCTTCTGGCGCTGCGCGTGATGGGCGAGGCCGAAGGCCAGCCGCTGCACCTGAGCGAGCGGTACTTTCCGCTGCCGCGTTTTGCCAACCTTGCGCAGGTGGTGCGCGAAACAGGCTCCATCACCGCCGGCTTCGCCGCCCACGGCGTGGCCGACTACACGCGCCGCGAAAGCCGTATCACCGCAGAGCTGCCCACCGCCGAGGTGGCTGCGCAGCTGCGCCAACCCACAGCGCGGCCTGTGCTGCAGGTCGAAAGCCTGAATGTCGATACCGCCGGAACCCCGATCGAATGGGCCCGCGCCTGGTTTGCGGGCGACCGCGTGAAACTCACGATTGACCACGATGAACACTGACGCCAGCACCCCGAACACGCCCGCTACTGCCCACCGCTACGCGGTCTACTACGCACCCAGCCCCGGCACGCTGGGCTGGCTGGCCGGCAGCCACTGGCTGGGGCGTTGCGCTGCGCAGCTGCAGCCCCTGCCGCAACTGGACATCCACGGCGTGGCACCGGCCGACCTGCAGCGGCTCACCGCCGCGCCGCGCCGCTACGGCTGGCACGGCACCCTGAAGGCGCCGTTTGCCCTGGCACCGGGCACCGGCTGGATGGACCTGCACCATGCCGTAGAGGCTCTGGCCAGCAGCCTCAAGAGGTTTACCCTGCCGCCCCTGCAGGTTGAGCGCATTGACGACTTTCTGGCGCTGGTGCCCATGCCCTCCCATGCGGCCAACGCAGAGGTACAGGCCGTGGCAGCCGCGTGCGTGACGCAACTGCAGCCGCTGGCGGCGCCGCTGGATGAAGCTGCACTGGCGCGGCGGCGCGCGGCCGGGCTGACGCACCGGCAGGACGAACTGCTGCAGCGATGGGGCTACCCTTTCGTGCTCGATGAGTTCCGCTTTCACATGTCGCTCACGGGCGACCTGGGCCTTGTAGACGCGCGCACGGCCGACCTGGTGCTGGATGCCGCACAGCAGTTTTTTTCAGACCTGCCCACGCTGCAGTTCAACAGCCTGGCGATCTTTGCAGAGCCAGCGCCTGGCGCCGACTTTGTGCTGCTGGACCAGCTGGAGATGGGGACGTGACGGCGCGCCTGGTCTATGTGATGGGCCCCTCAGGCGCGGGCAAGGACAGCCTGCTGGGCTGGCTGCGCGCCCACCTGCCCCAAGACTTCCCGTTGCACTGGGCGCAGCGCACGGTGAGCCGCCCCCCTGCGGCCAGCACTGCGCCGGGCACAGAGGTGCACGAGAGCGTATCCCCCGCGTCGTTTGCAGCACTGCGCAAATCAGGCGCGTTTGCACTGCACTGGCACGCCAATGGCCTGGGTTACGGCATCCGCCACGCACAACTGGCGCCACTGGCCACGGGCCAATGGGTACTGGTGAATGGCTCGCGTGCGCACCTGCCCCAGGCGCTGGTCGCGTTTCCGGCACTGCTGCCGGTGCACATCACGGCCTCGGCGGCGGTGCTGCAACAGCGCTTGCTGGCGCGCGGCCGCGAGACCCCCGACGAAGTGCAGGCCCGGGTGCAGCGGGCCCTGGCCTTTGCACTGCCACCCGGCCTGCCACGCATCGAGATCTGCAACGACCACCGGCTGCACGATGCAGGCCAGCAACTCCTGGCTGCGCTGCGCCAGGCGCCGGGCTGGCCCGGGATGCCCTCGCATGCGGTCGCTGCCGCTGGCACACTTTCACCGCAAGCCCCGCGCTCGTCTGCGCTCCTGGCATAGCCCCTGGAAAACCCATGACCGACATCACGATTTATCACAACCCGAAGTGCGGCACCTCACGCAACACGCTGGCCATGATCCGCAACAGCGGCATCGAGCCGCTGGTCATCGAATACCTCAAGACCCCGCCCGACCGCGCCACGCTGCAGGCCCTGATCGCCGCCACAGGCCAGCCGGTGATCGATGCGGTGCGCACCAAGGAAGCCGTATTCACAGAACTGGGGCTCCAGGCGCCCGGCGTGACCGATGCTCAGCTCATCGACGCCATGCTGGCGCACCCGATCCTCATCAACCGGCCCATCGTCGTCACGCCGCTGGGCACGCGGCTGTGCCGGCCGTCCGAGCAGGTACTCGACATCCTGCCCGCGCCGCAAAAGGGTGCCTTCACCAAGGAAGACGGTGAAGCCGTGGTCAATGCCCAGGGAGCGCGCGTTGCCTGAGTCCACCCTGCCCGAGGCAGCAAACGCTACGACCGACCTGCCCCAGCTCGATCCTGCCTTCTTCGCCGTACCGTTGATGGCGCACCTGCAGGCCGTGCCCAGCACCCACCCGCCGCGGTTTGTATTGCTCTACGGCTCGCTGCGGCCGCGTTCATTCAGCCGGCTGGTGACCGAAGAGGCCGCACGCCTGCTGACCGCCATGGGCGGCGAGGTGCGCATCTTCAACCCGGCTGGCTTGCCGCAGGTGGACGACGCGCCCGACACCCACCCCAAGGTGGTCGAGCTGCGCGCGCTGGCGCAGTGGTCCGAAGGCATGGTGTGGTGCTCGCCCGAGCGCCATGGCGCCATGACGGGCCTCATGAAGACGCAGATCGACTGGATCCCCCTGTCGGTCGGTGCCATCCGGCCCACGCAGGGCAAGACGCTGGCCGTGATGCAGGTGAGCGGGGGCTCGCAGTCGTTCAACGCCGTGAACCAAATGCGCGTGCTGGGCCGGTGGATGCGGATGCTCACGATTCCGAACCAGTCGTCGGTGGCCAAGGCCTACCAGGAGTTTGGCGATGACGACCGGATGAAGCCCTCGGCGTACTACGACCGCATCGTGGACGTGGTGGAGGAGCTGTTCAAGTTCACCCTGCTCACCCGCGATGTGGCGCCCTACCTGGTGGACCGCTACAGCGAGCGCAAGGAAAGCGCCGAGGCGCTGGCGCGGCGCGTGAACCTGCCGAAGGCGGTGTGATGCTGGGCCGCGCCCGCTCCGCCGGCCCCGCCCCATGACTCCTGCACCCCGGCAGCGCGGTGCCGTCGCACGGCTGGGCACGGCCCAGACCCTGGCGTGGGCATCCTCGTACTACCTGCCTGCCATGCTGGCCGAGCCCATGGCACGTGACCTGGGGGTGGGCACCGCGACCGTGTTCGCGGCGTTTTCTGTGGCACTCATCGTGTCGGCCTTGCTGGGCCCGCTGGCGGGCCGCGCCATCGACAGGCACGGCGGCCCCCCCGTGCTGGCAGGCACCAACCTGGTGTTTGCCGCGGGGCTGGGCTGCATGGCCATGGCCCAGGGCCCGGCCACCCTGTTTGCGGCCTGGGTCATCATGGGCGTGGCCATGGGGTCCGGCCTGTACGAGGCAGCCTTTTCCAGCCTGGTGCGGCTGTATGGCCAGGGGGCCCGCAACGCCATCACCGGCATCACGCTGATTGCCGGTTTTGCCAGCACCGTGGGGTGGCCGCTGTCTGCGTGGATGGAGGCACAGTGGGGCTGGCGCGGGGCCTGCCTGGGCTGGGCAGCGCTGCACTTGCTGGTGGGCGTGCCGCTCAACAGCTGGCTCCCGCGCGGGGCCGGCCCGCACGCTGCGGATGACGGCGCTGCGACTTCTGGCACTGCGCCCGTCACTCCGGGCGCCAGCGCGGCGGTGCCCGCTGCGGCTGCGGCAGGCACCCACACCAGTACGCTGCGGGCCACGCTGCTGCTGTCGTTCGTGTTCGCCGTGACCTGGTTCACCAGCACCGCCATGGCCGCGCACCTGCCGAGGCTGCTTCAGGCCAGTGGCACATCGCTGCAGGTTGCCGTGGCCATGGCCGCGCTGGTGGGGCCGGCACAGGTGGCGGCGAGGCTGGCCGAGTTCGGACTGCTGCGCCGCATGCACCCGCTGGTGTCGGCGCAGCTGGCGGCTGCCGCGCACCCGGTGGGCGCGGGCATCCTGATGCTGCTGGGCGGACCGGCGGCGGCAGCATTCACGGTGCTGCACGGCGCGGGCAATGGCGTGCTCACCATTGCCAAGGGCACGCTGCCGCTGGTGCTGTTCGGCCCGCAGGGGTACGGCGCGCGGCAGGGCGTGATGATGGTGCCGGCACGCGTAGCCCAGGCATTCGCGCCCCTGCTGTTCGGAATGCTGCTCGACCGCTTTGGCGCGGACGCGCTGTGGCTGACCACCCTGCTGGGCCTGGCGGCGCTGGGGGCGCTATGGATGCTGCGGCCACAAATGCAGCGGTAGGGGCTGCAGTCGGGCCGCGCCCCCAGCCGCGATGGCAGCAAGGCGGTGCCCAACCCGGCGTCAGCCCTTGCGTGGTAGACTTCCAGATGGGCATGGGCAGGCCCGACAAACCTCCAGCCGCGCTTCTTGAGGTCCCTGGACCGGGCGAGGAATACCGCCGACGTGGACCGCGTGCGCGCCACCTCGCTGGTGATGCGCCCGGGCCGGTCGGCCACAGCGGGATCGTAGCGCCAGGCACCAGCGGCAGCGCGGGCAACCTGCGTCTTCGGCAAAAAGTCCTTCGGGCAGCGCTGCAGGAGGGGTGGCATGTGCGGTCATGTGTTGCATTCCAGGCATGGGCTGCGCCACGGCGCGAAGCCCCACGCGGCGATGGCCCTGCCATCTGCCCATAAACTGCCCCGATGCAATTTCCTCTGGCTCCCGCAAGGCTTGCGGCATTGGCCCTGACAGCGCTGGCCCTGGCCGGTTGCGCCAGCACGGGCAGCGGCACAGGTGCCATCGGCTACTACTGGCAGTCGTTGCGCGGGCATGTGCAGCTGATGCAGGCTGCCGAGCCGATCGACCAGTGGATTGCGCGCGACGACATCTCGCCCGCGCTGCGCGAGCGCCTGCAGCTGGCCCAGCGCGCCCGCGCCTTTGCCGTGGCCGAGCTGGGCCTGCCCGACAACGCCAGCTACCGCCGCTACGCGGACCTCCAGCGCCCCGCCGCCGTGTGGAACGTCGTGGCCGCCCCGCCGTATGAACTGAAGCTGCACACCTGGTGCTTTCCCGTCACCGGTTGCATCGGCTACCGGGGCTACTTCAGCGAAGCCGATGCGCAGGCCGAAGCCGCCCAGCTGGCCGCGCAGGGCCTCGAGGTAGAGGTGTACGGCGTACCCGCCTACTCCACACTGGGCTACATGAACTGGGCCGGTGGAGACCCGCTGCTCAACACCTTTGTGGCCTGGCCCGAGGGCGACTTTGTGCGGCTGCTGTTCCACGAGCTGGCACACCAGGTGGTGTATGCCGAGGGGGACACGCTGTTCAACGAGTCGTTTGCCACGGCAGTCGAGCGCATTGGCGTTGCCCGGTGGCTGGCCACCCAGGCGACCGAACCGGCGCGCGCCGCGGCGGCCACCAGCGAAGCGCGCCGCCATGCGTTTCGCACCCTCACCCGGGCCGCGCGGGCCCGCCTGAAGGCCATTTATGAGAAAAATGAGCCGCAAGCCCAGGCAGAATCATCCCTTATTGCTATGAAAACAGGAGCAATGGAAGCTTTTCGAGCCGACTACGCCAAGCTCCGTGCGCAGTGGCTTGCACCGCAAGATGGAACCGCCCCGCTGGCCACCACCGCCCAGGTGGCGGGCTACGACCGCTGGGTGGCCCGGGCCAACAACGCCAGCTTTGCGGCCCAGGCCGCGTACGACGAGCTGGTGCCCGCCTTCGAAGCCCTGCACGCCCGCGAGGGCGGCGACTGGCCGCGGTTTTATGATGCCGTACGGCAGCTGGCACGGCAGCCACAGCCCCAGCGCCAAGAGGCACTGCGCGCCCTGCTGCCAGCCCCCCACTGATAACGACCCACGCCCCCCCAAGGAGACCCCTGGTGCCAGACATCCACATCCATCGCGAACACCACCTGGGCTTCAAGGAAGCCCGCAAGGTCGCCTTTGCCTGGGCCGAAAAGGCCGAAGAAAAGTTCGACATGGAATGCACCTACGAAGAAGGTGATACCGAGGACCTGCTCACCTTCAGCCGCTCGGGCGTCAAGGGCACGCTGCTAGTGGATGGCCACCAGTTCGAGATGAAAGCGCAGCTGGGCTTCCTGTTCGGCGCGTTCAAGGACCGCATCGAGGCCGAGATTGGCGAGCAGCTGGACGCCCTGCTCAATGCGCCCCACCCGGCCGCCAAGAAGGCGACGGCCGACAAGAAGAAATCTGCGGAGGCGGCGGCTGCGAAACCCGAAGGCAAGGCAGCCTCTGCCAAGCCCGCGGCCAAGTCGGCCGCCAAGGCGAAAAAGGCCTGACCCCGCGCGGCGCCTCACCACCACAACCACGGCGACTGCGCTCCATGACGACCCTCCCCGCAACCGGCGCACCCGCAGCCGCAGCCGCTACCCCGGCCTTCGACACCGTATCGGCCCTGCTGCACAGCCGCTACAGCTGCCGCGCGTTTTTGCCAGTGCCCCTGCCGCGCGCCACCATCGAACGCATCCTGGCGGCCGCGCAGCGCACGGCCTCGTGGTGCAACGCCCAGCCCTGGCAGCTGCACATTGCCAGCGGCGCCACATTGCAGGCGCTGCGCACCGCGCTGCAGGCCCGCGTGGCTGGCGGACCACCCGCCCCCGACCTGCCCTGGCCGCGCGAATACCGCGGCGTGTACCAGGAGCGCCGCCGCGAATGCGGCCTGGGCCTGTACGACGCGGTGGGCATTGCCCGCGGCGACCGCGCAGCATCGGCGCTGCAGGCCGCGCAGAACTTCACCATGTTTGGCGCACCGCATGTGGCCGTGGTCACCAGCGACGAGGCCCTGGGCCCGTATGGCGCGGTGGACTGCGGCGCGTATGTGGCCAACTTCCTGCTGGCTGCCCACAGCCTCGGCGTGGCCAGCATTGCGCAGGCGGCACTGGCCGCCTACCCCGACGTGCTGCGCAGCGTGCTGGGCATTGGCGACGACCGCAGCGTGGTGTGCGCCATCTCGTTCGGCATGGCAGACGCAGCGCACCCGGCCAACCAGTTCCGCACCACGCGGGCCGACCCGACCCACAGCGTGGTGTGGAGGGACTGAGCGGCTTTTGTACTGCACGCGCGGCTGGCGTTCGGCCGCAGCAGCGCCAGCGCCGGGTTCAGAAGCCGGTCATGCGGGCTCGGCCTGTGCCGTTGTGTGGTGCGCGGGTGCCGCAGGTTGGCGCAGCGCGGGGCGCACCAGGGCAAAAAGGTCCCGCGGGTCGTCCAGGTCGGGCACCAGTTCGATGCGCGTGCCCATGCCCATCTCCCGCGCTGCGTCGTACATGTAGCGCAGGGCTGAAAAGTCTTCCAGCGCAAAGCCCACCGAATCAAACACGGTGACCTGGTCACGGGTCTGGCGTCCGGCCTGGTGGCCCGCGAGCACCCTCCACAGTTCGGTCACGGGGAAATCGGCCGGCATCTGCTGGATCTCGCCCTCCACACGGGTCTGCGGCGTGTATTCGACAAACACACGCCCCAGCGTGAGCACGGCAGCCTCCAGCTCGGTCTTGCCCGGGCAATCGCCGCCCACCGCATTGATGTGCGTGCCCGGCGCCACCATGTCGGCGCGCAGCACGGCCGCCCGTGTCTTGTCGGCAGTAATGGTGGTGATGATGTCCGCACCCCGGGCGGCTTCGGCCGCGCTATGGCACACGACGACCGCCAGCCCGGAGTCCTGCAGGTTGTCCCGGAGCTTGGCCGTGGCGCGCGGATCGGTATCGAACAACCGCAGCTCGCGGATGCCGACCAGGTGCTGGAACGCCAGCGCCTGGAACTCGCTTTGTGCCCCGTTGCCGATCAGCGCCATCACCCGGCTGTCGGGTCGCGCCAGCGCCCGGGCCGCCACGGCCGACATGGCCGCCGTGCGCAAGGCCGTGGTCAGCGTGAGCTCGCTCAGGAACCGGGGCGTGCCGGTGGTCACATCGGCCAGCACGCCGAAGGCCATCACGGTGGACAGGCCAAGCCGCGTGTTGCCCGGGTGCCCGTTCACGTATTTGAAGGTGTAGGTTGCATCGTCGGCAATCGGCATCAGCTCGATGGCCCCGCCGGGGGAATAGCTGGCCACGCGGGCCGACTTGTCGAAGTCGCCCCAGCGCAGGAAGTCGGCCGCAATGCAGTCGGCAATGCCCTGCAGGCAGGCAGGCAATCCCCGCGCAACGATGAGGCGTGCGGCCTCGGGGGCGCTGAGGTAGAGGGTGGTGGATGGGCGGGTGGCCGGTGTCAGGCGGTGGGGCATGGCGTGTCTCCGTGGCGGGTTCGAAAGCGGGTGCGGCGCCCTGCGGTGGCAGGGTGCGTGCTTGTGTGAACGCAGTTTGTTCGCTGTGCGCGCCAACCGGAAGCGTCAAACTTGTGCCGTTTGGCGGACAGTTTTGCCAAAATGACAGCCTTTGTTCACGAAATTGCCAAACCATGCCGCAGCGGGCATGGCGGCCACCGCACCGCCCATGGACGAACTCGACCAATCCCTCATCAGCCTGCTGCGCCAGGACGCGCGCATGAACATCGCCGACCTGGCGCACAAGCTGGGCGTCTCGCGCGGCACCGTGACCAACCGCATCCGCAAACTCGAGGACAGCCAGGTGATCGTCGGCTACACCGTGAAGCTGCGGCCCGACGCCCAGCCCGACCGCATCCGTGCGTGGATGGGCATCATGGTCGAGGGCAACCACGGCCGAAAGGTGGTGGCCAGCCTGCTGGGCGAGCCCGGCGTGGCGTCGCTGCACGACACCAACGGCCGGTGGGACCTGCTGGCCGAACTGGAGGCGCGGTCGATGGGGGAGCTGTCGCAGGTGCTTGAACGCATCCGGCTCGTACCCGGCATTCGCGGCACCGAGACCAACATCCACCTGTCCACCTACCGCTGAGCAGGCACCCAGCCTCCACCCATGCAAGAACTCCACAACCCATGAAGACACCTGACGTCCTCATCAGCGAGGTCGGCCCGCGCGACGGCCTGCAATCCGTGAAGGCCACCATGCCCACGGCCGACAAGCTGCGCTGGATTGACGCGCTGGCCGTCGCAGGCCTGCGCGAGATCGAGGTGGGCTCGTTCGTGCCCGCACGCCTGCTGCCGCAGATGGCGGATATGGCCGAGGTGGTGCGCCACGCGCTCACCCACCCGGGCATCACGGTCATGGCACTGGCCCCCAACCTGCGCGGCGCGCAGGCCGCCATAGCCGCCGGGGTGCACAAGGTCACGCTGCCGGTGTCGGCCAGCCCCGCGCATTCGCTGGCCAATGTGCGCAAGACGCCCGAGGCCATGCTGGATGAAGTGCGTGCCGTGGTCGCCTTGCGCAATGGGCAGGCGCCAGACGTACAGGTGGAGGTGGGCCTGTCCACCGCGTTCGGCTGCACGCTGCAGGGCGCCGTGCCCGAGGACGACGTCATCCGGCTGGCCGTGGCCTGCGCCGAGGCGGGGGTCGATGAGGTGGGCCTGTCGGATACCACGGGCATGGCCAACCCGGCACAGGTGCGCCGCCTGTTCAACCGGCTGCGGGCCGAGCTGGCCGGCAAGGCCGGCGCGGCCCACATGCACAACACGCGTGGCCTGGGGCTGGCCAACTGCCTGGCCGCGTACGACGCCGGAGTGCGCACGTTCGACGCATCCCTGGGTGGGCTAGGCGGCTGCCCCTATGCCCCCGGCGCGTCGGGCAACGTGGTGACCGAAGACCTGGTGTTCATGTTCGAGGCCATGGGCATCCGCACGGGGGTAGATCTGAACCGTCTGATGGCGGCACGAGCGCCCCTGCAGGCCGGGCTGCCCGGCGAGCCGCTGTACGGAATGACCCCCGAAGCCGGGCTGCCCAAGGGCTGGGCACCGGCCTGGTAGAACTTCGCCACAAAGACGCAGCGCGCGGCAACGCATCAACAGGCCACGAAAAAGCAAAAAGGCGACCGTGGTCGCCTTTTGTCGTGGTGCGGGGTGCCCGCGCCGATCAGCTCAGCGAGGTGATCAGGTCGATGTATTGCTGCTTGGCGGCGTCGGCATCGGTGCCCTTGAGGGTGTTCCAGGCGTCCCACTTGGCACGGCCGACCATGTCGGAAAAGCTGGGCTTCTTTTCGGTGTTGTCGCCGGCGGTGGCCTGCTTGTACAAGCCGTAGATCTTGAGCAGCGTGGCGTTGTCGGGGCGCTCGCTCAGGTTCTTGGAATTGGCGACGGCGGCTTCGAAGGTGGCGTTCAGGTCGGACATGGAGGTGCTCCTAGGACTGGAAGACATAACGCAGGAAGCGATGCATCCGGCGAATGGGGGGAGGGAAAGAACGGTGTCGGCGACAGCGTGCTGCGTTGTATCTTACGGGCTGCACCGCGCCCTGGCCGCTGCAAACCTTAGAGCCAGGCCCCCAAAAAACAGCACGACAACAGGCGTCCATCCGATGGTGACCCGCACAACCGCTCCCGCCGCAACCCAGCCCGCACCAGAGCCGTCCAGCCCGCACGTACCGCAACAAGCCTCACCGCCGCAGTCCATCGCCGCCGCAGCAGCAGCGCGCAGGGCGGCACAGGCGTTGCCGCCTGCAGCCCGAAAGGCCGCAACGGCTGTGCAAAAGAACATGCGGCGTGCGGCCAGCGGCATGCTGGGCATTTCCGGCGAGCGCATGAGCAAGGTCGACACCGCCTGGCTGCGCATGGATTCGGACAGCAACCTGATGATGATCAACGGCGTGTGGACGCTGTCGCCCGGCATCACCTGGCAGGCGCTGTGCGAGCGCGTGGAGCAGCGCCTGCTGCAGTACCCGCGCTTTCACCAGCGCGTGATCGAAGACGCGGCAGGCGCCACCTGGGTGGAAGACCGCCACTTCGACATCGCAGCCCATGTGCTGCGCGAAAAGCTGCCCCGTCGCAAGGGCCACAGCATGCAGCGCGCCCTGCAGGACCGTGTGGGCGAGCTGGCCATGCAGCCTCTGGACCCGCGCCGCCCGCTGTGGCAGATGCACCTGATCGAGGACTTCGTGGGCGACGACGGCCAGCCCGGCAGCGCGCTCATCGTGCGCATCCACCACTGCATTGCCGACGGCATCGCGCTCATCTCCGTCACGATGTCTCTGGTGGACGGCGGCGCCGAGCCCCCGCGCCGCAAGCCCCGCAGCAAGAGCGATGCGGCGGCCACGGCGGAAGACTGGATTGCCGACATGCTGATCAAGCCCTTCACCGGGCTCACAGTGAAGGCGCTGGACCTGGCCGGCGACAGCGCTGCGCGCTCGCTGCAGATGCTGGGCGACCCTGAAAAGACCATGCAGCACGGGCTGGCGGGCACCATGGACATGGCCCGGGTGGCCTACCAGCTGGTGAGCGATGCCGCTGCCCTGGCCCTGATGCCCGACGACTCCCCCACGCGCCTGAAAGGCCCGCCCGGCCGCTGCAAGCGCGTGGCGTGGTGCCCGCCCATCCCGCTCGAGGAGGTCAAGGCCATCGGCAAGGCGCTGAACTGCTCCATCAACGATGTGCTGCTGTCGTGCGTGGCCGGTGCCATTGGCGGCTACCTGCGCAGCCAGGGCGACGACCCCACGGGCCAGGAGATCCGGGCCATGATCCCCGTCAATCTGCGCCCCATGGAAGAAGCCTGGAAGCTGGGCAACCACTTTGGCCTGGTCCCGCTGGTGCTGCCGATCGGCATGGCCAACCCCATCGAGCGCGTGTACGAAGTGCGCGAGCGCATGAATGCACTCAAGGGGAGCACGCAGCCTATCCTGGCATTTGCCATGCTGGCCGTGGCGGGGCTGATGATCAAGCCCGCGCAGGACGCACTGCTCAACCTGTTCGGCCGCAAGACCACCGCCGTGATGACCAACGTGCCCGGCCCCAAGGAGCAGCTCACCATGTGCGGCGCCAAGGTCACGCAGTGCATGTTCTGGGTGCCACAGTCGGGCGACATCGGCCTGGGCGTGTCCATCCTGAGCTACGGCGGCGGCGTGCAGTTTGGCGTGATCACCGACACCGTGCTGTGCCCCGAGCCGCAGCAGATCATCGACGCGTTTGCGCCCGAGTTTGCGCAGCTGTCGCTGCTGACGCTGATGCTGCCCTGGGGGGAGTGAGGGGCAGGGGCCATGCCCATGGCTCGCAGATCGCCACGACCAAGCCCCCGCCCGTGGACACTCAGTTTGCAGAACAGGTAAAGCTCTCGGCCTTGCTCGGGTCACCCGTGCCGTTGTAGCGCGGGAACTTCGGGTACTCGCACACGGGGCGCTGGGCCACCGGTGTGGTGGTGCCGGGTGCAAACTTCGTGGCCACCAGCTTGTCGGGCGCTGTGCCCTTTTCCACCCAGGCGTCCATGGCGGCCAGCAGGTCGATGGAGCGGGGTTCGGTGCCAGCACCGTCCAGGTCATGCCCGTTGGAGGGTGAGGTGACCATGCGCGCAAAGCTTTGCACCTTGCTGGCGCCCAGGCGCTGCTTCACCGAGTCGAAGTACTGCGCCGTGCGGTACACCGACACGCAGGCATCTCCCAGGCCGTACCAGATCAGCAGCTTGCCGCCGTTGTCGGCAAAGGCGGAGATGTCCGGGTCGGTGCCGTCAATCATCTCGGCCAGGCGGCGGTACTGCGCCTGGTACTGGGTGGGGTCGTGGGTCAGGATGTTGGCATTGGGGTTGCCCTCCACCAGGCGCGCGGCTTCCGTCACGGCCATGTGGTTGAACGAGTCGGGGTTCTCGAAGCTGGAGCCGAACATGTACGACTGCCAGTCCGAGGTGGACGCGCCGCCCCGGCCAAAACGCGGGTAGCCCACAGCGCCGCGCGACAGGGTCACAGGTGTCTTGTGGTCGCTGTAGATGAGGCGGATGGATTCGATCTGGCCCGCGGTCAGGCAGCTGTCGTTGTCCGCGCCCTGGCACAGCAGCTCGGTAGGCACGTAGTTGCAGGCCTCGACGTTACCGATAATGCCGTCCTTCAGGCCATCGAGGCCATCACACGCGGCCGTTTCGGCCTTGGCATACAGCGCGATCTTGGCAGGGCTCATCCAGTGGTCGCGGCTCTTGAAGATGTGGCGCAGCACCGTGGGGCCGAGGTTGACCTGGTGCGCCTGCTGGCTGATGGCAGGCTCCATGGCCACCACGCCGTCGTAGTCCCTGGGGTACTTCTGGGTGGAGATGAGCCCCGAGCGCCCGCCATTGGAGTGGCCGATGTGATACCGCCGCACGGGGCGCTTGCCATAGAACTCGGTGGCGATGGCTGTGCCCACTTCCAGTACAAAGTGGTTGGCGTCGAACGCATGGTTGCGCAGCGCCACATCGCTCTGGTCCCAGGCAAAGCCGCGCACCTGGTGGCCGGAGTCGGAGCTGATCTTCACGTACGGGTTGGCCGATGGGCCCACCAGCTGCTGGTACCACGGGTCGTCCGTCGGGATGAAGCCGTCAAAGCCCCCGCCGCCAATGGTCAGCGTCTTGCCGTTCCACTGGGCCAGCGTGGGCAGCTCCACCGCCCAGTGGATGGTGGACTCGGGCGATGACACGATCTGCCCGCGCACGATGCAGACGTCTGGCAACGTGCCCTCAGCCTTGCGCAGCTCGGTGCGCGTGACCTTGGCGCCATGGGGCAACGCGGTGGAGGCATAGGCCGCACAGGCTTCGGCCAGAGGCTTGCTGGCCAGCGGAGGGTTGGCATCACTGCCGCCACCACAGGCGGTCAGGGCCAGGGCTGCCACGGCGCTCAGGGCACAGGCAGTGGTCCATCGCCCTGTGCGTGCCAGGGGGTGGGAGCGGCGTCGGTGCGCCACAGCGAAGGGGTGGGTATTCGGGAACATGCAAGGGCCTCCTGTTATGACGGTTTTTCAGGAGCCCAGCCAGGTGGCAGCGTGGCCGGCACCGGTGTCTGGACTCCGGTGCGGACGATAGGAAAAGGCGGCGCTGTTGCAGCCTCTGCAAATGCAGAGGGAGCGGGAAACTACCGAGCCCCGCCAACGCGCGCCCGGCACCCGCAACCGCTCACTAGGCGTGGCGCAGCGCGGCCACCAGCTCCAGTTTGTTGCTCACACCCAGCGCGGCATAGGCCGTGCGCAGGTAGGTGCGCACCGTCGCGGGCGTGAGGCCCAGCGTGGCCGCGATGTCCTTGTGTGAGCGCCCCTGGGCGTACAGCATGGCGGCGCTCAGCTCGCGCGGCGCCAGGGCTTGCTTGTGCTGGCGCGACGCCAGGCTCACGGCCACCAGCGGTCCGCAGGGTTCCAGCCGCAGGCGGCAGGCCTTGCCCACCGGCAGGGTGCAGGGGGCGCCCACCAGCGCCTGCGCCACCACCTCCGGCAGGTGGGTGCCATTCCAGCCCGGGCAGGCCTCGCCCAGCGCCAGGCTGATGCGCAGGCCGGCAAACAGCAACTCGCCCGACGGCCGCGCCAGAGCGAAGCTGTCCCAGGGGCGGCCAGGCGTGTCGCTCTGCAGGCGCTGCAGGCGCTGCAGCCGGTGATGCCACTGTTGCAGCAGGTGCAGGACGAACTCGCCGAACAGCACGGTTGCCCCATCCGAGAATTCCGGCCGGGTCGGCGGGCGATAGATGGACACAAAAAACATCAGCCCGCTGTGGGGCAGCTCGGCTGTGAGGGCCATGCAGTGGTGCAGGCCGTGGCGCTGGCTGAAGGCTGCCACCTGGGGATGCTCGGGCAACGGGCCCACCACATCGCGCTCCCGGATCACCACCCCCAGCTGCCGCATGGACTGTTGCCCGAACAGGTCCACCGCCGCCAGCGCATTCCACTCCTCGGCGAAACTGCGACTGAGTCCAATGCTGCCGTGCAGCCAGTTGCGGGGGGCCACCTGCACATCGCCCGCCGAGACCTCGCCCCACCAGGCGGAGTCAAAAGGCACCAGGCCCTGCAGGGTCTGCATGGCCTGGCGCAGCAGGTCCTGCGGGGCCACCTGCTGGGCTTGCTCCGACAGCCTGAGCAGGCTGCGACTCAACGCGCGCAAAGGGTCTGTCCGCAGCGCAAGCGGCTGCCTTCCTGGCCCCTCCTCTCTGGCAGAGAGCTGGCTCATCGGCATGCGTTTCGCCCCGCATCGTGCAGAGGGTCAGCGGTCATGGTGTCTCCTGGTTTTGGGGACGAGGGTAGCCGTCACAGGGTGGCAACCCCGCCCCCTCAACCCAGACCAACCGCACTGCCCCAGCACAGAAGCTCCTATTTTTATAGCATTACAGGCAAATAAAACCTGCACCTGGAGCCACTGGAGTCCAAAATCAGGCTGCCAGTCCGTCCACGGCCTGGAACATCGACTGCCGCGCCTGCGAAACGATCTGGCCCTTCCAGGCGTCGGTGTCGGTGTAGAAGGCTGCCAGCATCTGGGCCTTGATCTGCGCGGCCTGCTCCGCGGGTGCCTCGGGGTGCAGGTTGAGCCACTGCTCGGCGCGGATGGCGTCCATCACCTGCAGCACCGGCACGGTGCCGTATTCCATGGCAATGCCGGTGTACTCGGCCTGCGGGCATTCCTCGTACACCGAATTCCACATCAGCCCGGTAAGGAAGGCCGAGGTGGACGAGCCGTCATAGATCGACGTGACCGGCGTGGCGCCCCCGCCGTCCCACCAGGCGCGTGCGCGGGCCACGGCCACGGCGTCGTCGTTGCCGGCATAGATGCGCTCGCCGTGGCCGCTGGGGCCCAGGCCGGTATGCAGGTCGATCCAGGCAATGCGCGCAGCGCTTGCGCCGTGCTGGCGCAGCACCTGGCGCAGCGTGCGGTTGCTCCAGGTGGGTTCGGTGCCACCAAAGAAAAGGCCGTCGGCAAACTCATGCTGGCCGCGCGAGATGGCAGCCTGCCAGGCGGCCTCGCCACGGGTGGCGATGTACTGATGCACGGCGGCTACGTTGTCGGCGCCCGGCGGCCACTGCTCGGGCAGCAGCAGCGGGTGCACCTCGCGATAGGCATCGTTGGCGGGCAGGGGTTTCGAGAAGTCCTGGAAGTTGCGGTTGAGGTCCACGTTCTCGTGCGTGAACCGGCGCAGGTGCGAAAAGCCGTAGGGATTGAGCGCATGGATGTACAGCACCACCACGTTGGCTGCGCGGGCCCTGGCGCGCCATTCGTCATCGTGCAGCGCAAACACCTGCACGCCGCTGCCGCAGTAGCCCTCGACCCCGTGGCACGCACTGCTGACGATGAGCAGCCGCTCGGCATCGGCCGGGCCGTCGCGCACCACGTCCATGGCCAGGTCCTCGCCATCGCGACCCTTGAGCGGGTGCGCGTGCGACTCGATGGGCAGGCCGGCGGTGGCAGCCGCCTCCAGGAACTGCGTGCGCGCGCGGGCGTAGCTGGGCGAGAAGGCTTGGGGGATACCGATCATGGAGGGGCTTTCGCAAGGGGTCAGAAAAAACGCAAAACCCGGGCATGGTGGCCCGGGCCCTGTGCAGCAGTCGAGACGGGCCTCAGACCGCGCGCGTGGGCTGGGCCAGCCACTCCTCGGCCAGCTTGACCCAGTAGGTGGCGCCCAGCGGGATCAGGTCGTCGTTGAAGTCGTAGCTGGGGTTGTGCAGCATGCAGGGGCCGCCGCCATGGCCCATCTCGCGGTGATCGCCGTCACCGTTGGCGATGAAGCAATAGGCGCCGGGCTTGGCCTGCAGCATGTAGGCAAAGTCTTCGGCGCCCATGGTGGGCTCCTGGGCCAGCACGCGCTCGTCACCCACAATGCCGGCCATCACCTTGCGGGCGAAGTCGGCCTCTGGCGCCGTGTTGATGGTGGGCGGGTAGTTGCGCACGAACTCGAATTCGCAGGTGGCGTCATGCGCGGCGCAGGTGTGCTCGGCCACCTGGCGCATGCGCTTTTCGATCATGTCGAGCACCTCTACCGTGAAGGTGCGCACCGTGCCCTGCAGCTCCACGCTGTCGGGCACGACATTGGTGGCTTCGCCCGCATGGATCATGGTGACCGAGATCACGCCCGCATCCACCGGCTTCTTGTTGCGGCTGATGATGGTCTGGAAGGTCTGCACCATCTGGCAGGCAATCGGCACCGGGTCGATGCCGGTGTGCGGCAGGGCTGCATGGCCGCCCTTGCCGCGCAGGGTGATCTTGAATTCGCTGGTCGAAGCCATCACAGGGCCAGGGCTCACCGCAAAGGTGCCCACGGGCATGCCGGGCCAGTTGTGCATGCCGTACACGGCCTGCATGGGGAACTGCTCGAACAGGCCGTCCTCGATCATCACGCGGGCACCGCCGCCGCCTTCTTCAGCGGGCTGGAAGATCAGGTAAACCGTGCCATCAAAGTTGCGGTGCCTGGCAAAGTGCTGCGCCGCCGCCAGCAGCATGGCCACATGGCCGTCGTGGCCGCAGGCGTGCATCTTGCCCTTGTGGACGCTGGCATGCGCGAAGGTGTTGAACTCCTGCATGGGCAGGGCGTCCATGTCGGCCCGCAGGCCGATGCCGCGGCCGCAGGCGCCGCCGTCACGCCCCTTCACGATGCCCACGACACCGGTCGTGCCCATGCCGCGGTGAATGGGAATGCCCCACTCGGTGAGCTTTTGCGCCACCACGTCGGCGGTGCGCACTTCTTCAAAACACAGTTCGGGGTGGGCGTGAATGTCCCGGCGCACCGCTGCAATACTGGCCGCCTGGGTGACGATCGAGTCGATAACGTTCATGATATGTGTCCTTACGATCACACAGTCTAGCCCGAGTGACTGCTTTCTGTCAGTCCGGGTTAATCACCAGCCAGCGCCCCATGATCTCTCCCCAAGCCCTCGACTTTGCGCAGACCCTGGTGCGCATGAACACCGTCAGCCACCACTCCAACCTGGCGCTGATCCACTTCATCCGCGACCACCTTGCCGGGCTGGGTGTGAAGAGCCGGCTGACCTACAACGAAGACAAGACCAAGGCCAACCTGTTTGCCACGCTGGGCGAAGGCAAACCGGCCGGCATCATCCTGTCGGGCCACACCGACACCGTCCCGTGGGACGGACAGGAATGGAGCATGGACCCACTGAGCGGCATCGTGCAAAACGGCCCCGAGGGCCCGAGCCTGTACGGCCGCGGCAGTGCCGACATGAAGGCCTTCATCGGCATCGCCGTATCGCATGCCGAGCAGTTCCTGAACAGCGACGCACCGTTTGCCGTGCACTTCGCATTCAGTTACGACGAAGAGGTGGGCTGCTTTGGCGTGAAGGAGCTGATCGCCGACCTGCGCGATGCCAGCATCCGGCCGCTGGCCTGCATCGTGGGCGAGCCCACCAGCATGATCCCGGCGATTGCCCACAAGGGCGTGTACCGCTACAAGTGCTGCGTGCGCGGCAAAGAGGCGCATTCGTCCCTCACGCCGCACTCGGTCAATGCCATCGAGATGGCGGCGCGCGTGGTGGGGCGGCTGCGCGACATGGGGGAAGACTTTGAGAAGAACGAGCCACGCTTCGAGGGCTTTGACGTGCCGTTTTCGACCACCAGCGTGGGCCAGTTCCACGGCGGCATTGCCGACAACGTGGTGCCGCGCGATGCCGAGTTCCGCTACGAGTTTCGCGACCTGCCCACGGCCAATGCCGCGCAGATGCAGGCCGATGTGGTGGCCTATGCGCGCTCGCTGGAGCCGCGCATGAAAGCCGTGGCGCCTGCGGCAGGTTTTGACTTTTCCACCATCTGCGAGATCCCGAGTTTTCTGGGCAGCAAGGACGACGCCGTGACGCGCCTGGCCCAGCAGCTGGCGGGCGAGGAGCGCACCACCCTGGTGGCGTTTGGCACCGAGGCAGGCCTGTTCAAGAACGCCGGCATCTCTACCGTGGTGTGCGGGCCTGGCAGCATCCAGCAGGCGCACCAGCCGGACGAATATGTAAGCTTGGCGCAGCTGGCGCGCTGCGAGGCCTTCATGCAGGGGCTGGCGCGCACCACCTCCATCGACTGAGCCGCAAACGCCCAACAGCCTGCAAAAACACGCGCCGCGTTCGCACCTGGCGCGGCCCAGGCCAGTGCCACCGTGGAACTGGCTGTGCCAGGCCAGCGGTGGCGTACCCCCCCAGGGGGAAGACGCGCAGCGGCTCAGGGGGAAATCAGGTTCTTACGCGGCCGTCGCCGGTGAGCATCGACATCTCCACAAACGTGGATGCCGAGTGGTCATTGGGCCCGTAGGTGACGGGGTAGCCCGAGATCATTTGCGAGCCCAGCCCTTCCAGGCCCGTGATGAGGCTCTCGCGCGTGATCTTGCCGTTGCCCTGCGCCTGGCGCAGCCCTTCGGTGAAGATGCGCGCGGCCAGGAAACCCTCCAGGCTGGAGTAGTTGGCCTGCACCTTGTCGCCGCCCTTCTTGATGGCGTCGAGAAACTCGCGCGTGATCTGGCGCGAGGGCTGGTAGGGCGAGGGCACCACCTGCGACACCACCACACCGGCCCCGTCCTTGCCCAGCTCGTCGGCCAGGGCTTGCGTACCGACGAACGAGACGTTGTAGAACGTACCGCCAAAGCCCGCCTTGCGGGCAGACCGCACAAAGGCCGCAGCGCCGCCGTAGGCCGCAATCTGCACCACGGCGTCGGGCGCGGCAGCCACCAGCTTTTCGGTGGCGGCTTTCACGTCCACCGAGTTGCGCTCCACCGTGGCGGTGGCCACAGGCGCCAGCTTGAGTTCAGCCAGGGCACGGGTCACGCCATCCAGCCCGGTCTTGCCATAGGCATCGTTCTGGTAGAACACCGCGATCTTCTTGAGGCCCAGGTTGGTGAGCTGGCGCACGATGAGCGCGGTTTCGTCGAAGTACGAAGCCCGCACGTGGAAGATCAGGCGGTTGAAGGGCTGGCGCAAGGCCTCGGCACCGGTGAACGGGCCAAAAAACGGCACCTTCTCCTTGGTGAAGATGGGCATGGCGGCCAGGCTGGTGGGCGTACCGATGTAGCCGAACAGCGCAAACACATCGTCGGCAATGAGTTTGCGGGTGTTCTCGGCGCAGCGGTCGGGTTCATACCCGTCGTCCATGGTGCGGATTTCGATGGTGCGCTTGCCCACGCCGCCCTGGGCGTTGAGCTGGTCGAAATACAGTTTGGCGCCCAGGTTGAACTGGATGCCCAGCTGCGCGGCCGGGCCGGTGAACGGGGCCGACTGGCCGAGCACGATGCGGCCTTCGGACTGGGCATGGGCCAGGTGGAAACCGCCCAGCGCTGCCGCGCCCAGACCTACCGAAAACTCCCTGCGTCCCAATAGCGTCTTGTTCATGGTGAAATCCCCGGTGAATGCTTGAACAGTTGAGGGCCGAGCCACTCGCGCCGCCTGCTGGCGGGCTCTTATCTGGACGTTGCCTGTGTATGCAGGTGTGTCACTGTCGACGAAGTTTAACGATCCCCACTTGCAAATGACTGCGACTTCTGTAGTAACTCACGCCCCGGTTGTAAGCAAAAGTGTGCGCGGCGCCTGCCCCCACGACTGCCCCGATACCTGCGCCCTGATCACCACCGTGGACAACGGCGTGGCCACCCGCGTGCAGGGCAATCCGGACCACCTGCACACCGGCGGCGTGCTGTGCGCCAAGGTGAGCAAGTACACCGAGCGCACCTACCACCCCGAACGCATCCTCACCCCCCTCAAGCGCAGCGGCCCCAAGGGCCGCGGGCAGTTTGTGCCCGTGAGCTGGGACGAGGCCTTGGGCGACATCGCCGCGCGCCTGTCGGCCATCGCGCAGCGCGCCCCCGAGGCCATCCTGCCCTACAGCTACGCCGGCACCATGGGCATGGTGCAGGGCGAAAGCATGGACCGGCGCTTCTTTCACGCGCTGGGCGCATCGCAGCTGGACCGCACCATCTGCGCGTCGGCCGGGGCCGAGGCCCTGGTGCAGACCCTGGGCGGCAAAGTGGGCATGAAGGTCGAGTTCTTCGCCGAATCGAAGCTCATCATCATCTGGGGCAGCAACTCGATCGGCAGCAACCTGCACTTCTGGCGCTTTGCCCAGCAGGCCAAGCGCGACGGGGCCAGGCTGGTCTGCATCGACCCGCGCAAAAGCGAAACGGCCGACAAGTGCCACGAGCACATCGCGCTGCGGCCCGGCACCGATGCCGCGCTGGCCCTGGCACTGATGCACGAGCTGATTGCCCATGACTGGCTGGACCACGACTACATCGCCCGCCACACGCTGGGCTGGGAGCAGCTGCGCGAACGCGCCCTGCAATGGCCGCCCGAGCGCGCGGCCGAGGTGTGCGGCATTCCGGTAGAGCAGATTCGCCAGCTGGCCCAGGACTACGGCACAACGAAGCCCGCCGCCATCCGCCTGAACTACGGCATGCAGCGCGTGCGCGGCGGCGGCAATGCCGTGCGCGCCGTGGCCTGCCTGCCCGCGCTGACCGGCGCGTGGCGGCACCGCGCGGGCGGCGTGCTGCTGTCCAGCTCGGGGCAGTTTCCGGCGCAGCGCGCCGTGCTGCAGCGGCCCGACCTGATGCCCGCCAGGACGCCGCGCACCATCAACATGTCCACCATTGGCGACGACCTGCTGCGCGAGTCATCGCCCGCGTTCGGCCCCCGGGTAGAGGCCATCGTGGTCTACAACAGCAACCCGGTGGCCGTGGCGCCCGAGTCCGCCAAGGTGGTGCAGGGCTTTGCGCGCGAGGATCTGTTCACGGTGGTACTGGAGCATTTCCAGACCGACACGGCCGACTGGGCAGACTACATCCTGCCCGCCACCACGCAGCTGGAGCACTGGGACGTGCACCTGAGCTACGGCCATACCGACGTGGTGCTCAACCGCCCCGCCATCGCGCCTGTGGGGCAGGCGCGCAGCAATGCGCAGATCTTTCGCGACCTGGCCGCGCGCATGGGCTTTACCGAGCCGTGTTTTGCCGACAGCGACGAGGCCCTGTGCCGCCAGGCCTTTGGCGATGCGGTGGACTACGCGCTGCTCGAAAGCCAGGGCTTTGCCACGCTGGCCGTGCCCGATGCACCGTTTGCCGAAGGCAACTTTCCCAGCCCCAGCGGCAAGTGCGAATTCTTCAGCGCCCGCCTGGCCGCGCAGGGCGTGGACGGCCTGCCCGACCACCTGCCCAACTACGAACTGGCGGGCACCGACGCCCGCTACCCGCTGGCCATGATCTCGCCACCCGCGCGCAACTTCCTGAACTCGACGTTTGTGAACGTGCAGAGCCTGCGCGACATCGAGGGCCGCCCGGTGCTGGAGATGCACCCCGACGACGCCGAAGCGCGCGGCATTGCCAGCGACGCCGTGGTGCGCGTGTTCAACGACCGGGGCAGCTACCTGTGCCACGCCACCGTGTCGCGCCGCGCGCGGCCGGGCGTGGTCAACGGCCTGGGCATCTGGTGGCGCAAGCTGGGGCTGAACGGTACCAACGTGAACGAGGTGACCAGCCAGGCCCTGACCGACCTGGGCCGGGCGCCCACGTTTTATGACTGCCTGGTGGAGGTGGAGGCCCATGCAGGGCCGGTGACGACATCGGGCAGCGCGAAGGCTGCTGCCGCCTGAGCCGACGGGGTGATGGTGGCGGCCTGTGTGCCTGAACGCCTTTACACGTCTGCTTTGGCGTTGGCGTTTGCCTTGGCTGTTGGCAACCAGCCTTCGGGCTGAAGGCCAAAAGAGGCGTCACCACGCAGGTTCGGGGCAACAGGCTGCCGCACTCGCAGCTTCGGGTCGAATGCTATGTAATTTATAGCAACAGAAGCAATCAAATCATCGACCACAGGCCGATTTGACCAAAATTCCGTGTTCCAGCGCCCCGACAGCGCCCCGCCAACCAGCAGGAGCGCCATCCGGCCGCCCGCTGGAACACTGCGCCTGCTGCCTCTTCACGCCGGGCTGCCCAGCGCCTTGAGCAGCGCATGCGCCGCTGGCTCCGACGACGCCGGGTTCTGCCCGGTGATGAGCAGGCCATCGGTCACCACATGCGGCTGCCAGTCGCCCTGCTTGGTGTACAGCGCGCCGTGCGACATCAGCATGTCTTCCACCAGAAACGGCACCACATCGGTGAGGCCCGCAGCCGCTTCCTCGCCGTTGGTGAAGCCGGTCACGTTTTTGCCGCGTACCAGCGGTGTGCCGTCTTGTGCCTTGGCACCGCGCAGCACGCCCGGTGCGTGGCACACCGCGGCCAGCGGCTTGCCGGCAGCCAGCGTGGCCTCGATGAGGGCGATGGAGCGTGCGTCGTACGCCAGGTCCCACAGCGGGCCGTGGCCGCCAGGGTAGAACACGGCATCAAAGTCGGCCGGGGCCAGGCCATCGAGCTGCACGGTGCTGGCCAGCGCGGCCTGTGCAGCCGCATCGGCCTTGAAGCGGCGGGTGGCATCCGTCTGCGCGTCGGGCTCGTCGCTCTTGGGGTCCAGCGGGGGCTGGCCGCCCTGGGGTGATGCCAGCGTGACGTCGGCACCCGCGTCCTTGAACACGTAGTACGGGGCGGCAAACTCTTCCAGCCAGAAGCCGGTTTTCTTGCCGGTGTCGCCCAGGCGGTCGTGGGATGTCAGAACCATGAGGATGTGTGGCATGAGGCGGGTCGCTTTCGTGGTGGCGTGGATCTGCACCAGTGCAGAAAACGCCACCGTAGCAGCCATCCGGCCTGCGTGCCGTGGCGCCTGCACGATTGCGGCATTGGCCTACAGCATGGCACGTGCCGTGTGCGCACAGCAGGCCCGACATCCCCTCAGCGCCACTGCATCCCCAAGAACTCCGCCACTTCGTTCTCCAGCGTGGCGTGGTAGGCCACCCGGTCAAAACCTTCGGGGTTGGCGGCGACATCGCCAGCCTCGGAGGGCAGCGGCCACACCGGCTGCGCCATGAAGGCAAAGTGGCCCGCGCCCGGCACGGTGCTCGCCTTGGCCGACGGCATGTGCGTGGCCACGTAGCTGCCGTGGTAGGGCCCGTTGAGCACGGCATCGCGCCCCGCCACGAGCAGGCGCACCGGAATGCTGACGGCCCGAAGGCTGGCAGGAGTGAACACGACGGCCATCGGCGCCATGGCCACCACGGCGCCAATGCGAGGGTCGGCTACGGTGACCAGCGGGCCGTCCTGCGCGGGGGCGGCGCCCTGCGCCGCGGCGGTGGCGACCGGCACAGGCGCTGTCGCAACGGGTTCGCCCCGCGCAGGCAGCTTGCCCAGGCTGCAAAAGCCGGGGTCATCCGCCACGCTGCGGCAGTGCTGCACCGCGCGGGCCGGTTCGGCCTGCGCGCCCGCCAGCGCCAGCACGGTGTAGCCGCCCGCCGAATGTCCCACGGCGCCAATGCGTCCGGCAGGAATGCGCGGGCCCCATTCGGGGTTGGCCAGCAGCGCATCCAGCACACGGCTGACCTGGCGCGGGCGCTCGCTGAAGTAGTGGCCCGAGGTGACCATCGACCGGTCTTCCCAGTTGTCGCCGGGGTGGCGCAGCGCGGCCACCAGGTAACCATCGGCCGCCAGTCGCGTAGCCAGGTTGTGGTGGCCCAGCTCATGTCCGCCGGTGCCGTGAGAGATCAGGATCAGGCCCCTGAGGGGCGCAGCCGCCACCGGCGCGCCGGGCGTCACCCGGGGCTGCCACGGGCCCATGGGCACGGTGCGGCCGGCCACCTGCGTGGGATAGAACAGCGCCACGGTGACTGGCTGGCTGCCGGGGACCACCAGGGTGCGCAGGCCGGCGTGCTGGGCCGACGCCGGCGTTGTGAAAGCCAGCATTGCCATGCAGGCCGCCAGCAACGGGAAACGGGTCTTGCGGCCTGCAGCGCGCAGGGCCAGGATCAGGATGAGGGTCACGGTACGCCTTTCGCCAATGCCGCCCGGAGTGGGCGGCTTGACGGCACTTTAGGCAGGGCAAGGTGCAGATTCCAGCGCCCTGCGACGAAACGCCGCTACGCAGCGCGAAATGCGCTGCGGGCAGGGCCAACGCATGCCGGCCCGGCCGGGGCAAAGGTTTTTAAAGCGCAGCTTCGAGGATGCGGCGGCTGACTGCAGGCGTGATCTCGCGCTGCTCGCCGAGCTTGACCATGCCGTGCGCTTCCAGCTGCGCGATCAGCGGACCGATGGCGTCAGCACCCAGGCCGTAGCCCGACAGGCGCGTGCGGATGCCCATGCTTTCAAAGAAATCGCGCGTGCGTTCGATGGCGGCGGTGATGCGCTCGTCGTCAGTGCCGGTGGTGATGCCCCACACACGCTCGGCGTATTGCAGCAGCTTGGCCTGCTTGGGCACCCGGCGCTCTTGCAGCAGCGCAGGCAGCACGATGGCGAGTGTGCGGGCATGGTCGATGCCGTGCGTGGCGGTCAGCTCGTGGCCGATCATGTGCGTGGCCCAGTCCTGCGGCACCCCGGCACCAATCAGCCCGTTGAGCGCCATGGTGGCGGCCCACATCAGGTTGGCGCGGTCGTCGTACACCGGCTCGGGCGCGGCCAGCAGGCGCGGGCCCACTTCAATCAGCGTCTGCAAGATGCCTTCGGCAAAGCGGTCTTGTACCGGCGCATTGACGGGGTAGGTCAGGTACTGCTCCACCGTGTGGACGAAGGCATCCACCACGCCGTTGGCCAGCTGCTGGGGCGGCAAGGTGTAGGTCTTGGTCGGGTCGAGCACCGAGAACACCGGGTAGGTGTGCACGCTGTTGAACGGCAGCTTGGCGCCCTTGCCGCGGTGCGTGATGACGCTGCCGTTGTTCATCTCGGAGCCCGTGGCGGGCAGCGTGAGCACGGCACCAAAGGGGAGCGCACGCGTGACGTTACGGCCGAACTTCTCCAGGATGGCCCAGGGCTCGCCCTCGAACAGCGCGGCGGCTGCAATGAACTTGGTAGCGTCGATGACCGAGCCGCCACCCACGGCCAGCAAAAAGTCGAACCCGCCCTCGTGCACCTGGGCCACGGCCTTCATCGAGGTTTCGTAACTGGGGTTGGGCTCGATGCCTGCGAAGGTGGCGTGCTGGCGGTCACCGAGCGCAGCGCGCACTTCGGCCAGGGTGCCCGTCTTTTCGGCGCTGGCGCCGCCCACCAGGATCAGCACCTTGGCTGCGGCGGGCACCAGTTTGGCCAGGTCGGCAATGCGGCCCTGGCCGAAGGCGATGTGGGTGGGGTTGTGGAAGTCGAAGTTCAGCATGGGATCCTCTGTGAATGGGAAAGTCGTTGTCGGGCAAATGGGGGACGATGCCCATACAGCGCGCACAGCCGCCTCTGCTGAAGGCAGGGTCACGGCACGACACCTGTGCGCGAGACTGTGCAGCCAATGGGCTGGAGGTGGCGTCACTTCGGTGGTAGGCCTGGCGCTCAGCGCCATTCAAGAGCGTGGTGTCTCCGCCCAGTAGGCCAGAGAAGTGTGCAGTCTTGGAGACCACCACGAGCAAAACCCGTTGTTTGCGATCCGTACATGCCAACGTTACACCCACACGGCGAGTCCCCCCCTCGCCTGGGTGCACGGACCACTGCGGCTGCTATTGCACTATCTGCGCAATCGATGCGCCGATACCATCTTTGGCGGTGGTTCCGTTGGCGTCCAGGTTGTCACGCCGGGGGGTGTCAAAGTTAGAAACATACGCACGCTTGCCGACAAAAACGACCGCCGAGGGAAACTCAAGAGGCCCCTGGCTATTGTTCTTGGCGATCGTCTTGACAGCACCACTGGGGGTCACAGAGACCACCGCGTTGAGCTCGTTAGCCGTGACCCACAGGTTGCCACCTGGATCGAACGCCATGCCATCCGCCCCTGCCAGCATGGGATCCTGAGCCACCAAGACGGGCTTTTCACCCTTGCCGTCGGCTCCCAGTACAACCTTCCAAACGGCTCCGCGGGCGGTGTCCGCCACATGCAGAACGCCCTTCGCGTCGAACTCGAGGCCGTTGGCCACGATGGCTTGTTGGGTCTTGCCATCTGGCAGCGTGCGTACGTGTTTTTCGATCTGAGCCACGGCCTGCGCTGCACCGCCGCTCGCGCCGACGCTGTATACGACACCACTGGCACCGCCTGAGACGAACAAGGTACCGCGCTTGTCGAAAGCAATGCCGTTAGCGCCAGGCACCCCGGTGGCAAACGTTTTCGCCACGCCCGGCTTGGCGGGATTGAGGTCTGCGGCCACGATGCGTACGACCTCACCAAACGGCCCGGTCGCCACGTACAGATCGCCCTTGCCGTCGAACGCGATGCCGCCAGGCATGGGCTGTACGGTTTTTCCGTCCACCGTACGCGCCTCTATCTTGCCCACCACCACAGGCCGGGGAGATTTGGGGTCTACCCGCAAGATGCTGCTTGTCACCCGGTCCGGGAGGTACAAGACCCCAGACCGGTCTGCCGTGATGCTTTCCACAATCACGGTACGGTCAACGCTGGCAGGGTCCAGATCGACCAGGATGGAGATCGCGGGTTCGCCCGGTTGCACCACCGCACACCCACTCAGCGCCAAAGCCAACAAACCTGTCGATAAAAGCTTCATGAGACACCCATTTGAAAAAAATGAGTCTATCGACGGATAAAAGCCTGCGCCAACTGGGGTTGACTGCTGGTGCGTGCTCACAGAGCTACCTGCTCACGAAATCCCATGCAGTGATCCGCTGGGCTGCACCCCAGGAGATGCTTTGCGCAGCCGCCCTGAAGGCAAGCGGCAGCGCATGGGCTGTCTTCGAGACGGCACGGCAAAGGTACAAACAATTGACCCGGGCATCCGCAAGCCGCAACGACAAGCTACGGCACATGACGGCCGATACTGCCGCGCCGATGGCTCAGGGCGCCGCAATCGCCTGGTCAATCGCACCAAAAATGCTGGCGCCGTCCTTGCCCTTGACCTCGATGCGGATGGTGTCGCCGAACTTCATGAATTCGGTGCTGGGCTTGCCGTCCTGGATGGTCTCGATGCAACGCTTTTCGGCGATGCAGCTGTAGCCCTTGGGCCACTCGGTGCGGCCGCTGGCGTCGGTGATGCCCTTGTTGCTCACGGTGCCGCTGCCGATGATGGAGCCCGCGCGCACGTTGCGCGTCTTGGCCACATGGGCGATCAGCTGGCCGAAGTGGAAGGTCATCTCGGGGCCGGCGTCGCACATGCCGACCTTGCGGCCGTTCCAGGTGGATTGCACCGTGAGGTGCAGGCGGCCGTGGTCCCACGCGTCGCCCAGCTCGTCCAGCGTCACGGCCACGGGGCCGAACGCGGTGGCGGGCTTGGCCTGGAAGAAACCGAAGCCCTTGGCCAGCTCGGCCGGAATCAGGTTGCGCAGGCTCACGTCGTTGGCAATCATCACGAGGCGGATGCCGTCCAGGGCCTGGTCGGCGTCGGTGCCCATCTTCACATCGCCGGTCACCACGGCGATCTCGGCTTCAAAGTCGATGCCCATGGCCTCGCTGGGTACCACCACGTCGTCGCAAGGGCCGATGAAATCGTCGCTGCCGCCCTGGTACATCAGCGGGTCGGTATAGAAGCTCTCGGGCACTTCGGAGTTGCGGGCCTTGCGCACCAGCTCCACGTGGTTGATGTAGGCCGAGCCATCGGCCCACTGGTAGGCACGGGGCAGCGGGGCCATGCACTGGGCAGGGTCGAACGGGAAAGCGTGGCGCGCGCGGCCGCTGTTGAGCTGGTCGTACAGGTCCTGCAGCTGGGGCGAGAGGAAGCCCCAGTCGTCCAGCACCTGCTGCATCTTGCTGGCAATGCCAGTCGCATAATGGGCTGTGCCCAGGTCGCGGGATACAACAACGAGTTGGCCGTCGCGCGAGCCGTCTTTGTAGGTAGCAAGTTTCATGGTGGCAGGACCTTTGTCTCGGGATGACGTTCTGTGAAAAGTGGCTCCACCAGAGCGCCCTGCTCCACCATCGACGTGCGCCAGTGATGCCGGGGCCCCTAGCGGAATTACGCTGGGGTAAATTGATTTAACTAAACAAAACAATCGAATTTTAGTGCACATGGCCAAAGAACGTGCAGGTATTCAGTCGGTCGAGGTCGGTTTTGCCTTGCTGGAGGGGCTGACGCGCTCGCGCGGGCCGCTGATGCTCAAGGATGTGGCGGCCGCCGGCGGCATGAGCGCGGCCAAGGCGCACCGCTATCTGGTGAGCTTTCAGCGCCTGGGGCTGGTGGTGCAGGACGCCCGTACCGCCCGCTACGACCTGGGCCCCGCCGCGCTCAAGCTGGGGCTGGCATCGCTGGCACGGCTGGACGCCGTGCGCATGGCCCGCGAGCGCATGCCCGAGCTGATGGAAAGCATCGGGCACACGCTGGCGCTGGCCGTGTGGGGCAACCACGGCCCCACCATCGTGCACTGGGAGGAGTCCCCCCAGGCCGTCACCGCCAACCTGCGCCTGGGCGACGTGATGCCGCTGCTGTCGTCGGCCACCGGCCGGTGCTTTGCCGCCCACATGGCGCCCGAGGTGGTGGCACCGCTGATCAAGGAAGAGCTTGGCCGGGCCGTCAAGATGCGCCGCGCAGACCTGCCTGCCACCATGGCCGAGGTGAACACGCTGCTGGCCGAAGTGCGCGAGCGCGGCGCCGCCCGCGTGGTCGATACCTTGCTGCCCGGCATCGTGGCGTTTTGTGCGCCGGTGTTCGACTCGGACGGCCACCTGGAGCTGGGCATCACCACGCTGGGCTCCATCGCCACCTTCGACCCCGAGTGGGGCGGCTCGGTGGATGTGCCCCTGCGCGCAGCCGCTGCCCAGCTTTCGCGCGACCTGGGCGCGGGCAGCGCCTGACCGCCCGCGCTCTGTGCCACGGCGCACCCTATTCCTGATCACCGCCATCGTGCTGGCCCTGCACTGGCTGGTGCTGGGCGGGGTGTCGCTGGGGTGGGACCACGCGCCGCAGCCCGCGGGCAAGGTCTTCAGCACCCGCAGCATCGCGGCCGCCCCACCAGCCTCGCCGCCGCCTGCCGCGCCGGCAGCCCAGATATCAGCGCGCGCGCCACAGCGCCCGGCACCCGCCGCACGCCCGGCCCCCCGACAGCCGGCCGCCACAGCCAGGCAGCCCGCACCCGCCGACAGCGCCCAGGCAGACACAGCGCCCGCCGCAGCAACCGATGGCAGCGGCGAATCCGCGCAGCCCCTTGCAGACACCGATGTGGCTGCAGCCGCGCAGACAGACACTGGCACGGCGGCAGCCCCTAGCCCGCTGGCCCCCGCGTCGGCCGCATCGGGCCCGGTGGCGCAGGCGGCACCTGCACCTGCCTCCGCCCCGTCGCCTGCCAGCGCAGACACATCCGCCGGCGCTGGCGTGGACATCAGCCCGCCGGGCGATGGCCCCGGCCGCAGCACCAGCTCGGCACCGCCCCCTGCCCGCCTGCCGCCGCCCGCGCGGCTGGCCTTTGATGTGAGCGGCCAGGCCAAGAAGTTTGCCTACAACGCCCGCGCAGAGCTGCTGTGGCAGCACGACGGCGCCCGCTATGAAGCCAGGCAGGAGATCAGCGCATTTTTGGTGGGCAGCCGCGCGCAGCGCAGCGTGGGCACCATCAGCAGCCAGGGGCTGTTGCCCGATCGGTTTTCCGACAAGTCGCGCAGCGAGCAAGCGGCGCACTTTGACTACGCCAAGGGCCGCGTGATCTTCAGCGCGAACACGCCCGAGGCCGCCCTGGGGCCGGGCACGCAAGACCGGCTCAGCGTGTTCATTCAGCTTGGCGCCCTGCTGGCGGCCGACCCGGGCCGGTTTGTGCCAGGCACGCACATCACGCTGACCACCGTGAGCGCCCGCAGCGCCGACCGGTGGACCTTCAGCGTGGAAGCCACCGAAACCCTGGACCTGCCCGCCGGGCCTACCGAGGCCCTCAAGCTGCAGCGGCTGCCGCGCAAGGACTACGACCAGAAGGCCGAGCTGTGGGTGGCGCCCGCGCTGGGCTACCTGCCCGTGCGCATCCGCATCACACAGGCCAACGGCGACTTCGCCGATCTGCAGCTTCGCAGCCGCACCACGCCCTGATTTCGCTTGCCTCCTTGCCATGGGGGGGGGTGACACGGAGCGGGCCGCGACCAGCCGGCAGACGGCTTCACGCACTGTTGTGCCGGCGCCGCACCCCTTGCACATATCCCCCCGACCCGGACGGACTGCGCTTTTCGTGAAATACTGCATCGGCAGGATGCAAAACCCCGTGCAGCGGGGCTGGCAGCCCGAAGATCCTGGCAGGTAGGACACCACGTCACCGCCACGCCAGACAGTTGCGCCAGCTGCCCCGGGGCTTGAACTCCGCACACCCGCTGTCATCTGACATTCATAGCGTGCGTGCAACCTTGCGCCATTGCGCCGGACCGCCACATGCTCCATATCGACAAGGGGAACACGATGCACATGCTCTACGACTCAGAATCCTTCGTGGTGGTCCACATGCTGCCCGATGCCGTGCAGGCCACGGCGAGTCGCCAGGCGCTCAACGACACCGCACCTGCCGTTCCCCAGCTCGCACGCCACGGCTTTGAAATCGTGGACAAGCGATCGGGCAAAGAGGTGTACCTCGACGGCTCGTGGGCAGAGATGTTCCAGGAGCAGATCCTGGCCTGGCAACGCGACACGCCCACCCAGGAAGAAGTGGAAGATGCGCTGGACCGCTATGCGGGGCTGGCGCAGAACCCGGTTGTGGTGCACTGACTCCCCCCTGAGGCGCTGCGCGCCTTCCCCCCAGGGGGACGACGACTTCGCTGCGGGGCGGCCCTTGCTCGTCGTCCCTCGCGATGACGCAGTGCCGGTTTCGAAGGGGCTTGCCCCAGTCTAGGTCCCGGAGCCAGCGGCCGCTGGCGGGTAAATCCTGCGGTACAGCGGGTCCACCAGCATCAGCACGGCGATCAGGCGGCATACCTGGAATGCGGTCACCACCGGCACGCCCAGCTGCAGCACCTTGGCGGTGATGGCCATTTCGGTGATGCCGCCGGGGGATGTGCCCAGCAGCAGCGTGACCCACGGCAGGCCCGTGGCCCAGGCCAGCGCGCCGGCAAACGCGGCGCAGATGGCCATGAGCCCCAGCGTGCCCACGGCCACCGATGCCAGCCAGCGGGGCGCGGTGCGCAAGAAGTCTGCACGGAACCGTACCCCCAAACTGACGCCGATCACCAGTTGCGCAGCGTTCACCAGCGGCTGCGGCACCGCCGACAGGCTGAGCCCGGCCACGGTGAGCGCCATGGACACGAGCATCGCCCCCATGAACCACGGATTGGCGCGGCCCAGGCGGTCCATCAGCAGGGCGCCGGCGCCCGTCAGCACAACCATCAGCGCCAGCCAGGGCCAGTTCACCACGCGCAGCGTGGGCGGCAGGATGTCCAGCCCGTGCAGGCCGCTCCACTGCAGCGCAAACGGGATGGTCACGGTGACGATGAGCAGCCGCAGGCTGTGGCTGGCGGCCACCAGGTCGGTGCGGGCGCCCTCGCGTTCGGACAGCAGTGTCATCTCGGACGCCGCGCCGATGGCCCCGGCAAAGTAGCTGGTGGCGCGCATCATGGGCGCGGGTACGCCGTGCATGCGCGGGGCGTGCACGCGGTACAGCCACGCGCCAAACAGCCAGCCCAGCAGCAGCGCCCAGGCAATGCCCAGCACGATGGCCCACCACAGGCCACCCACCAGCGCCACCACCTCGGGCGTGAAGTACAGCCCCAGCGCTGCGCCGATGGTCCACTGGCCTGCGTTGCGCAGCGGGCCCCAGCTCTCCGTCGGCCCGCCGGCAATGGATACCAGCGAGGTGGCCAGCAGCGGGCCGATCATCCAGGGCAACGGCGTGTTCAGCGCCACACAGGCGGCTGCAGCGGCCCACGCCAGCGCCAGGGTGGCCAGAACACGGACGGCGAAGGGAAGGCGAGCGAAGAAGGTCAAGGCGAAGGGACGGAATCGGACAGGGCAGGCAGCCACCAAACGGCTGACGTACCCCAGACCCGTTGGCAACAGCACCCGAGTATCGGTCCAGCGCGCAGACTCCGCGGCGTACCTGTGTGCCAAGGCGATACGGCAGCCATCGCCGGAGGGCAAAGGCGGCCTTGCCAACGGATCGGCGCCAGGAAGCCGCCGGTACCGGCGGCACCCGACGGGACGTGCCTGGCCCGCGAGCGCCTGCCCGGTGCACCGACCGCAGCCTCCCCGCAACTGGCCAACGCATCACGAGAAGCGGCTGTGTGTCTGCCGATCCGGGAGGATGAAGGCAAACGACGGGTGACGCGTGCCGGGCAGGCGGCGTGCGCGGGCCCCGCTGCAGGGCGTCGCCCGACAGCCCGGGACAGGCATTTTTGGCCAAAAACAGGCCAAAACAGTCTCAGGTGCTAGTGCTATTTGCCCTCATTGCTATCAATTTAATAGCTATCCACCTGCACCGCGCCGCCCGGCCATTTCCTGCCCCATGCCAGCGAGTGCACGGGGGGCCAGCAGCGCCTCGGCAGCGGGGTAGGCACTGCCCTCCTCCGCCGCGATGTGGTCGGCATAGCGCCGGGCGAACCGGTCCATGGCCACGTCGTCGCCGGGGGTGAACGCTGTGGCCTCGCCGCTCACCAGCTGCTGCAGCGGCAGGCGCGCGGCGGCCCAGTCGGCGGCCATGTGGCGGTGGTCGTCCTGCAGACGCTCGACCAGTGCCTGCATCGTGGCCGACCCCTGCGCCAGCAGCAGCGGGAACACGTGCAGCTCCTCGTCCTGGTGGTGCAGCGGCGCAGCGATGTCGAAATAGCGCAGCACGTCGCGGGCGGCATCGCGGGCAGACTGATCGGCGCCATGGCTTTGCACGTGGTCGCGCAGGCGCGTCAGCAAGTCGAGCGTGCGCTGCACGCGTTCATGGCAGGCCTGCAGCATGGCAAAGGGCTCGTCAAAGCCGACGGCCGGCGTGCTGAAGCCGGGCAGGTGGCGCGCGGGCGCGCCGGGGCTGGAGGCCATCGTGCGGCCCTCAGCCAAACCGCACCGGCTGCCCGCTGCGGTCAAACGGAATGTAGGCGCCGTGCGCGCCGCCCTTGATGGCGTCGACCATGCGCTGCAGCGGGGCCTCGGCGTCGGCGCTGGTGGGGGCCTTGTTGAGTGTGCCCGACATGGCTGCGGCAAACACGATGGTCCAGTCGTGACCGGGGGCGGTGAACTGCTGTGCTTCGTCCACCAGCGTGGCAAACGAAGCGAGTTCCTGCGGCATCTTGTCCACGCACATTCGTGGCACCAGGGCGCCGCCCTGCCCGGCCTCGAACCGCGCGCGCTGGGCGGGGGTGGCATCGTCGGGCAGCTCGGCCGCGGCGAACACAAACAGCAGGCGCTGGGGTTCGGGCTGCTGGCGGGCAGCAGTCAGCAGGTCGTCAAAGCTGGCAATTTCCATCTCAGGGTCTCACAATCGAAGTCAAAGGTATGTCGGTGTGCCTGTGCGCGCGGCACGGACCGTAAAAGGTCGCACAAGGCGGGTGGGCGCAGCCCATCAAGAAGCTGTGGGAATCAAAACCCGGGCACCACGCCACGGCGTGCGTCCAGCGTGCTCACGTAGCGGCGCACGGCAGGCCGGGCGCGGGCCGCCTTGCGCGACTGCACGGTGCCGATGCTGATGAAGCACAGCGCCTGCTCGGTCGGTGCTACCTGGAACAGCGCCCGCAGGCTGTGGGACTTGAGCGCCTTGCCGCTGGTGAGCGCCGAGCCATAGCCCTGGGCCGTGGCCATCAGCAGCATGTTCTGCACGGCGCAGCCGGCAGACACCAGCCGCTCGGCGGCGTCCACTTCGGGGTCGCCGCTCTGGGTGTCGACCACCGCCAGCATCAGCACGGGCGAGCGGAAGGCCTTCTCGCGCGCCTGCTCGATCTGCCCGGGTGCGGCGGCGGGGTCGCGCTCGACCAGCGCCTGCGCAAACACCTCGGCCAGCGCAGGGCGGCTGGCCTCGGGCACCAGCACAAAGCGCCAGGGCACCAGCTGACCATGGTCGGGCGCGTGGGCCGCGGCATTCAGGATCTGCGCCAGCTCGTCCGCGGCGGGGCCGGGCGCTGTCAGCCGCTTGGGCAGGATGGTCTGCCGCGACTGGATGAGCGTGGCCGCCATCGCCGCGATGTCGTCTTCGGCCGCGGGCGCAGCCGGCAGGCTTTGGTTCAGGGGCCAGGGAATGACAGCCATTACAGATCCTCGGAAAATACTCAGCCGGGCCGGCCATCGGCGCGCAGGCGGCCATACCAGCCACCCAGCCGCACGCCCCACACTGCCATGGTGCCCGCCCACAGCAGGGCCGCCGTGGGCAGCAGCCAGGCCCACGCCACGCCAAAGATGCCCGGCACTTCGGCGCCAATGCGCAGCAGCGCAGCCAGCTGCAGCAGCCAGAACAGCGCCCACACGGTGCGGTCGGCCACAAGGGCGCGGCCGCTGTGACCGCACGAAACCCGTGTGACCATGGCCAGCATCAGCGATGCCAGGCAACCCATGGTGAGCGCGTGCAGAGCGCCCAGGCCCAGCACCCCCAGGCCGAAGCCCCAGGCCAGCCAGTGCGACGCACCCGCCAGCACGAACGCCACGCCCAGCCAACCAAAGCCGATGTGCAGCATGGCCAGCAGCCGGTTTTTGAGGCTTTGCACCAGGCCCCACACGCAGGCCAGCCACACCAGCACGCCCCCCACCAGCAGCTGCAGCGTGCCCAGCACCAGTGTCCACGGCGGGCCCGCGCCCACCACCGGCACGCCAGCCCACGCCAGCCATGCCGCCGCCACCTGCATGAACGCCGCGCCCAGCATCAGCCACAGCAACCAGAACGGCCGCCAGGCCTGCACCATGGGCAGGGCACTGGAGGTGAAAAACGGAATCATGCGGTGCGCCACGCTCACGTACACCACCACGACAAAGCCCCACAGGGCCGAATGGATAAACGCCCGCGACAACGCGTGCGTGCCAAAGGCCAGACTCAGCCACAGGCCCGCCACACACAGGCAACCCACCGCGCAGCCGGCGGCAATCACCCGGGCATGGACCTGGTCGTCCGCCCGACTGGCGCGCACGCGGCCCAGAAACAGCGCGGTCATCCACACCAGGCCCAGCCCCGCCAGGGCCAGCCCGGCCAGCGACGCGCCAATGCGCCAGTGCGCGCCCACCAGCCACAGCAGCCAGCCCAGCGCCTGCAGCACCAGCGGCGCGGCAATGGCTCGTGTGGGCAGCGCATCCACACCCAGCCACCTGGGGCCGGCCGTGAACAAAAAGCCCGAGAAAAACAGCGGAATGAATCCCAGCACCATCACCGCCGCATGGATGGTGGTGGGCGACATGGCGTAGTACATGCCCCACCAGCCGGTGGACCGCGCCACCTGCACCACCGCCCACCATCCGCCCGATGCCACTAGCACCAGCATGGCCAGGAAAAACCCGAGCCGGTGCGGCGCCAGCATGAGGTAGCGCGGGCGCCAGGCAGCATCCTGCTGCGCGATGGCCTTGGCCGTGGGCTTGGCCGATGCAAGCGGTATGGTGCGGCTCATGCGCTGCTCGCCATTGAGCAAGGCACCCGCTGCATGCGCATGCGGAAGGCAGCGTTCATCCGCAAGTCCCGAGATGGCCGCACTGCGTGCAGTAGTCGCAGCCGTCCTTGCGGATCACCGCATGGGCGCCGCATTCGGTGCACTTCTTGCCGGCCATCGCCTGGGGCACTGGCGCAGCCACGGCAGGGGGCTCATCCAGCGGCAGTTGCTGCTGCACGGGGTCGGACACCCGGCGCGCCAGGATGTTCTGGATGGCATAGGCCATGGCCGCCACTTCGGAGTCGTGCCACATGGGCACCACGGTGCCGTCGTCCTTGCGGTGCGTGCCCAGGCGCACGGGGCCGCGGTCCCACGCCACCTTGCGCATGTCCGACAGCGCCCGCTCCAGGAACCCGCCACGCGCCGCCAGCGACAGCATGCGCATGCTGGAGGTGATCCACTGCTGCGATTCGCCGCTTTGCCCCACGGGCATGAAGAATTCGATGGCGCGGTCCACCGTGCCGTTGCCGATGCCGGTGGGCACGGGCAGGAACGAGACGATGAGGTACAGCGTCTTGTGGCCTTCCTGCGTCCAGTATTCGAGCTTTTCAGCCACGGCCGACAGGCCACCGCGCGGGCGGCTCTCGATCACGGTGCGCATCGGGTCCACGGGCGCGGCGGGTGCTGCAGGCGCTGGCGCGGCTTCAGCAACCGGCGCCGGGGTGTGCACTTCCAGCACCGATCCCAGGATGGCGTTGGGCCGGTACGTGGCCAGGCCCTTCAGGCGCGCCTGCCAGGCCTGCATGTACAGGTTCTTGAAATCGTCGTACGGGTAGTCAGCCGGGATGTTCACCGTCTTGGAGATGGCCGTGTCCACAAAGGGCTGCACCGCCTCCATCATGGCGATGTGGTCCTGCGCCGACATGGCCAGCGCCGAGACGAAGTAGTCGGGCAGCGCATCCACATTGCCGCCCAGCTCGCGGTACAGGCGCCAGGCATGGTCTTCCACCGCGTACTCGGTGGTGCTGCCGTCGGACTCGCGCTTCTTGCGCTTGAACGGGGGCTCGATGCCATTGGAGGCGTTGTCGGCAAACGCCAGGCTCACCGTGCCCGTGGGCGCAATCGACAGCAGGTGGCTGTTGCGGATGCCATGCTCGCGGATGGACTCCTTGATCGGCTCGGGCAGGCGGCTGGCAAAGGTGCCTTCTGCCAGGTACTGCGCAGCATCGAACTTGGGAAATGCGCCTTTCTCGGTGGCCAGCGCTACCGACGCGGTGTACGCCGCATCGCGCATGCATTGGGCAATGCGCGCCGCCATCTCGCGGCCTTCGGCCTGGTCGTAGCGCAGGCACAGCATGGCCAGCGCGTTGCCCATGCCGGTAAAGCCCACGCCAATGCGGCGCTTGGCGGCAGATTCCTCGCGCTGCTGCGGCAGCGGCCAGAAGGTCACATCCAGCACGTTGTCGAGCGCCCGCACCTGCAACGCCACCACCTTTGCAAAGGCATCAAAGTCGAAAGCGGGCACGCCACCGAAGCCGAACGCATGGCGCACAAAGCGCGGCAGGATCACAGGGCCGAGGTCGCAGCATCCGTAGGACGGAAGTGGTTGCTCGCCGCAGGG
>LNEG01000167.1 GCA_001464865.1 Burkholderiales bacterium Ga0074133 | reverse complement strand
ATGCACCACTTGGCCATGATCGAGCCGCCGCGCGAGACGATGCCGGTGCGGCGGTTGGCGGTGAGATGGATGTAGGCCAGGCGTACGCCCGCATGGATGGTGAAGTAATCCACGCCCTGCTCGGCCTGCTCGATCAGCGTGTCGCGGAAGATTTCCCAGGTCAGGTCTTCGGCCACGCCGCCCACTTTTTCCAGCGCCTGGTAGATCGGAACGGTACCGATCGGCACAGGGCTGTTGCGCACGATCCAGTCGCGCGTGGTGTGGATGTTCTTGCCGGTGGACAGGTCCATCACGTTGTCGGCACCCCAGCGGATCGCCCACACCAGCTTTTCCACTTCTTCCTCAATGCTGGACGTGACGGCCGAGTTGCCGATGTTGGCGTTGATCTTGACCAGGAAGTTGCGGCCGATCGCCATCGGCTCCACCTCGGGGTGGTTGATGTTGGCGGGGATGATGGCGCGGCCCCGGGCCACTTCGTCGCGCACGAATTCGGGCGTGATGATGCGCGGGATGCTCGCGCCCATGGGGTTGCCCATCAGGCGCTTTTCGCGGGCCTCGTCGGCCATGTACTGCTCCATCCACTCGCGCTTGCCGTTTTCGCGGATGGCCACGTATTCCATCTCGGGGGTGATGATGCCTTTGCGTGCGTAATGCATTTGCGTGACGTTGTGGCCGGTCCGGGCCCGCATGGGCTTGCGCTGCAGGGCGGCAGCCTCGGCGCGCAATTGGGCCAGGCGGGTGGCGTCTTCGCTCTTTTGACCGTCATCGAGCGCCACGGGTGCACGGCCCTCATAGTGCTCAACATCGCCCCGGCCAGTGATCCAGCCGCCGCGCACGCTGGGCAGGCCCTGGCGGACGTCGATCATTGCATTCGGGTCGGTGTATGGGCCCGAGGTGTCGTACACACTGACGTGTTCGCCGTTGGTCAGCGCGATGTCGCGCACGGGTACGCGAATGTCCGGCCGGTTGCCGGTCAGGTAGCTCTTGGTGGATGCGGGGAAGGGTTCGCGGGTGCGCGCAAGCAGCTGGGCAAACTTGTCAGGAGCATGGATCGGGGCATTCATGGCGGGCACTTTCCTATCGTGGTGGATGGATACGTGCTCCGCAATCGGCCCGATGGTCCGCAAGGCGAAGGGCCGGAGGGCCCCGCCCCCATCCACGTCCGTGGTGGACGCATGGGGTGCCATGGCCAGAGGGCTGCGCATGCGCGCGTGCCTCCTGGGCGGAAATCATGACTGCAGCTCTTCTTACGCTGGTACTAACCAGATCAAGTTCGCGGTTCCGGCGGTAAGGTCCGCCGTCTCAGCACGCCCAGAAACCAGAGAAGGTTCTACGTGCACCCCGGAGCAGGCCGGAGTATAGGGCAGGGCAATCCGCACCCGCCCAAGGGCTTTCAGCGCAGCCGCTCGATCAGCAGGACCGTGAAAAATCCCACGCCGGCGATCACCGTCCACTTGAAGATGGCGAAACCGATCCGCTTGTAGCGCACCTGACCCGTGACTGCGTAAAGACCAAAGCACACCGCCGCGGCCAGCAGCAGCGCGAGGGCCAACCACCGGATGATCAGCATGTCACCAGGCCCGCACAGGCTGGGCAAAGCCGCCCGGTGCACGGCGCTCGTCTTCAAACGTCACCTCTTCCCATGCGTCACGCTGCGAAAGCAGTTCGCGCAGGAGCAGGTTGTTCATGCCGTGGCCCGACCGGAACGCGCTGTAGGCCGCCAGCAGAGGCCTGCCGATGAGGTACAGGTCGCCCATCGCATCCAGGATCTTGTGCTTGACGAATTCGTCGTCGTAGCGCAGCCCGTCGCTGTTGAGTACCTTGTAGTCGTCCATGACGATGGCGTTGTCAAGGCCTCCGCCCAGGGCCAGGCCGTTGGAACGCATCATCTCCACATCGCGCGTGAAGCCGAAGGTACGCGCGCGGGCAATGTCGCGGCTGTAGTTGCCCTGCCCCAAGTCAAACTCGACACGCTGGCCGGTGGAATCCACGGCCGGGTGGTCGAAGTCGATCTCGAAACTCAGCTTGTAGCCGTGATACGGTGCAAGACGCGCCCACTTGGCGTTGGCGCCCTCGCCTTCGCGCACTTCCACGGGCCGCAACACGCGGATGAAACGCTTGGGCGCCTTTTGCAGTTCAATCCCTGCGCTTTGCAGCAGGAACACGAACGACGCCGACGAGCCATCGAGGATGGGCACCTCCTCCGCCGTGATGTCCACGTACAGGTTGTCGATACCGAGGCCCGCACAGGCTGACATGAGGTGCTCGACGGTGTGGACCTTGGCGTTGCCCACTGCAATGGTCGAGGCCAGCCGCGTGTCGGTGACGGCCTCTGCGCGGATGGGGATGTCCACCGGCTGGGGCAGATCGACCCGGCGGAACACGATGCCGGTGTCTGGCTGAGCGGGTCGCAGCGTCAGCTCCACCCGTTGTCCGCTGTGCAGCCCCACGCCTACGGCGCGGGTCAGAGTCTTGAGGGTGCGTTGCTGGAGCATCCGCACATTTTAGTTGCCCGGTCACAAGTCTGCCGGGATCACGCCTTCGCTTGACAGACATCAACGAGGGATGGCCATCACGTTACGCCATGGCCGCGTTTTTACCTACAGTAACCCTCCAGTGTGCCGAAGCACAATGAGATGACAGTGCTGGCGCTACAGAGGGGCTCACACCCGGCCCGGCGCTCATTCAAATCGCGGGAGACAGAACCATGAACAAGCTTAGCTTCAAGATGAAAATCATGCTCATGATCGGCACGGCCCTGGCGGCTCTGGTGATCATGGCCCTCGCGTCGTTGCTGAACGAACGCCGGCTCATCATCGAGTCACGACAGGAGCTGCTCACCACGGCCGTGCAGTCGGCCCACAGCGTCGTGACCGGCTTCCAGGCCAAGGCTGCCAGCGGCGCCATGAGCGTGGAAGACGCACAGAAAGCTGCGAAGGACGCCCTGCGCCTGTCCCGCTTCGGCGGCCCTGAGGGCAAGACCGAATATTTCTACATCTGGTCCCTGGACTCCAAGGGCGTGATGCATCCCATCAAGCCCGAATGGGAAGGCCAGGACATGGCGGGCAAGGTCAAGGACGGGTCGGGCACCGACATCCTCAAGCAGATCTCCGACGCCCTGCGTGCCAGCCCTAACGGACGGGTGTTTGTGCCCACCATGTTCGCCCGCCCTGGCCAGCAGGAGCTGGTACCCAAGCTGCAGTACGTGATCCGGGTGGATGGCTGGAACTGGATGGTGGGTTCGGGTCTGTACACCGATGACATCGACGCGATCGTGCGCAAGACGCTGCTGTCGGGCCTGGCTGCCATCCTGGCCGTGATCGCCGTGGTGGGCGGCATCGGCATGGTGGTGGCCCGCTCGGTGCTGCGCCAGATCGGTGGCGAGCCGACCGAAGCCATCGGCATCATGTCGCAGGTGGCAGAAGGCAATCTGGACACGCCCATGCCAAACGCCCCCGAGGGCTCGATGCTGGACGGCCTGTCCAAAATGGTGACTTCGTTGCGCCTGCTGGTCACCGAAGTGCGCACAGCCACCGACAGCATTGCCACCGCCTCCAGCGAAATCGCGCAGGGCAACAACGACCTGGCACACCGCACGGAAGACACGGCAAGCAATCTGCAGTCCACCGCCAGCTCGATGGAAGAGTTGACCAGCACCGTGAAGCAGACATCCGACTCAGCGCACACCGCCAACCAGATGGCCAACTCGGCCGCCGAAGTGGCCGCGCGCGGTGGCGAGGTGGTCTCGAAAGTGGTGGCGACCATGCAGGACATCAACGCCAGCAGCAACCGCATCAGCGACATCATCGGCGTGATCGATGGCATTGCGTTCCAGACCAATATCCTGGCGCTGAATGCCGCGGTGGAGGCAGCGCGCGCCGGAGAGCAGGGGCGCGGCTTCGCCGTGGTAGCAGGCGAGGTGCGCAGCTTGGCCGGCCGCAGCGCCGAGGCCGCCAAGGAAATCAAGTCGCTGATCGGTGCATCGGTGGAGAAGGTCGAATCAGGCACCCAGCTCGTGGGCGATGCAGGCGCGACGATGACGGAAATCGTGGCCAGCGTGCAGCGCGTGACGGACATCATCGGCGAGATCCGGGCGGCCACCTCGGAGCAGAGCCAGGGTATTGCGCAGGTCAACACCGCCATGAACCAGCTGGACCAGATGACGCAGCAAAACTCGGCGCTGGTAGAAGAGTCCACCGCGGCGGCCGACAGCCTGCGCGAGCAAGCCATGCGCCTGACCCAGGTGGTGGCACGCTTCCGGGTGAACGGCAGCAACGCGTCTGCGCAGA
>LNEG01000166.1 GCA_001464865.1 Burkholderiales bacterium Ga0074133 | reverse complement strand
CCAAGGCGGGCGGGGACGACAACGGCGACTGGGAATCTTTCTGACCGCTCTGCACCGGGAGTACCGGCAGGGCGCCGCGCAAGGCCCTCTCGGGGGGCCCTCATGGGGCCTCGATACCTGAAAGCGCCCTGCAACCCATCAAAGACAGACGCGACTCATATCGATCCCCGCAAGCCATGAAAAAACCCTGCCAGTTCGCACTGGCAGGGTTTTTTGGTCGATCTCGGCGCGGGGCGAAAACTCCGCGCTGCCGTGGCTTGCCCGAGCGGCCACCGGGCCGCTCAGGCCGCCCCGATCAGTCCGCCTGCTTGCGCAGGAAGGCAGGGATCTCCAGATCGTCCATGCCGCCGGACGAGAGCGCGTCCACACGGGCCGCGGCCTGGGTGCGGTTGGTGCGCCACACGCTCGGCACCGACATGCTGCCGTAGTCGGTTTGCGATCCGCCGACATGGCCACCGGGGACGCCAGCCGCGACGCCCATGGCGCCCACGCCTGCCACGGGGATCTGGTAGGCCATGTTGTCCGTGCCGGTACGCAGGCCGCCCTGCACCACCGAGATGGGCTGACGGCGTGCGTTCGCACGCGACAGGCCGGTAGCCACCACAGTCACGCGGATTTCATCGCCCAGGTTCTCGTCGTAGGCGGCGCCGAAGATGACGTGTGCGTCGGTGGATGCGTAGGCATTGATGGTGTTCATCGCCTGGCGCGATTCAGACAGCTTGAGGCTGCCCTTGCTGGCCGTGACCAGCACCAGCACACCCTTGGCGCCCGACAGGTCGATGCCTTCGAGCAGCGGGCAGGCAATGGCCTGCTCGGCGGCGATGCGCGCGCGGTCGGGGCCACTGGCGGTGGCCGTACCCATCATGGCCTTGCCGGGCTCGCCCATCACGGTGCGCACGTCTTCGAAGTCGACGTTCACCTGGCCGTACTCGTTGATGATTTCAGCAATGCCACCCACGGCGTTCTTGAGCACGTCGTTGGCGTGTGCAAAGGCTTCGTCCTGGGTGATGTCGTCGCCCAGTACATCCAGCAACTTCTCGTTGAGCACCACGATCAGCGAGTCGACGTTGGCTTCCAGCTCGGCCAAACCGTCGTCAGCATTCTTCATGCGACGGCCACCTTCCCAGTCGAAAGGCTTGGTGACCACACCCACGGTGAGGATGCCCATTTCCTTGGCCACGCGCGCAATCACGGGTGCAGCGCCGGTGCCGGTGCCGCCGCCCATGCCAGCGGTGATGAACAGCATGTGCGCGCCCTGGATGGCGTCGCGGATGTCCTCCACGGCGGCCTCGGCGGCATCGCGTGCCTTTTCGGGTTTGCCGCCTGCACCCAGACCGCTGCCACCGAGCTGGATGACGCGGTGGGCCGAGCTGCGCGTCAGCGCTTGAGCGTCGGTGTTGGCGCTGACAAATTCCACGCCCTGCACGGACCGCGCAATCATGTGCTCGACGGCGTTGCTGCCGCCGCCGCCCACGCCGATCACCTTGATCTGGGTGCCCTGGTTGAATTCTTCGGCTTCGATCATTTCAATGGTCATCTTGGAGCTCCTGGTTCTAGATACGGTTGCAATTGCCAAATGTTGAGGTTTTGTCTGTCAGCTCGGGCGTGTGGCGGGCCGGTGCATCGCCATCGCTCCCGAGGCATTCGATGGGGACTGCCGCGGGCGAGCCAGAGGGGATGTTTCATGGCTAGAAATTCCCCACGATGAAGTCCTTGAAGCGGCCAAAGGCGGTCTTCATGGAACCGCTCTTTTGCGCCACCTTGAAGCCGCGCAGGCGGGCCAGGCGGGCTTCTTCGAGCAGGCCCATGACGGTGGCTGCACGGGGCTGGGCCACCATGTCCGACAGGGCGCTGGAATACTTGGGAATGCCGCGGCGCACGGGCTTCAAGAAGATGTCCTCGCCCAGTTCGATCATGCCGGGCATGACCGAGCTGCCGCCCGTGAGCACGATGCCCGACGACAGCACTTCCTCGTAACCCGACTCGCGGATCACCTGCTGCACGAGCGAAAAGATTTCTTCCACGCGGGGCTCGATCACGCCCGCCAGCGCCTGCTTCGATAACATGCGCGGGCTGCGGTCGCCCAGTCCGGGCACTTCGACCTGGCTCTCGGGGTCGGCCAGCAATTGCTTGGCATAGCCGCTTTCGACCTTGATGTCTTCTGCGTCCTTGGTGGGGGTGCGCAGCGCCATGGCGATGTCGCTGGTGATGAGGTCACCGGCGATCGGTATGACGGCTGTGTGGCGGATCGCGCCGCCTGTGAAGATGGCCACGTCGGTCGTGCCCGCACCGATATCCACCACCACCACGCCGAGTTCGCGCTCGTCGTCGGTCAGCACCGCCTGGCTGCTGGCCAGCGGGTTCAGCATCAACTGCTCCACCTCCAGGCCGCAGCGACGCACGCACTTGATGATGTTCTCGGCCGCGCTCTGGGCGCCAGTCACGATGTGGATCTTGGCTTCCAGGCGGATGCCGCTCATGCCGATGGGCTCTTTCACATCCTGCCCGTCGATCACGAACTCCTGCGGCTCCACCAGCAACAGGCGCTGATCACTGCTGATGTTGATGGCCTTGGCGGTCTCGACCACACGCGCCACGTCGGCTGAGGTGACTTCCTTGTCCTTGACAGCCACCATGCCGCTGGAATTGAGGCCACGGATATGGCTGCCGGTAATGCCGGTGTACACGCGCTGGATCTTGCAGTCGGCCATCAGCTCGGCTTCTTTCAGTGCCTGCTGGATGCTCTGCACGGTGGCGTCGATGTTGACGACCACGCCGCGCTTGAGACCATTGCTCGGGGCCACGCCCAGGCCCGCCAGCTTGAGCTCGCCATTGGGCAGCACCTCGGCCACCACGGCCATCACCTTGGCGGTGCCAATGTCCAGCCCCACCACGACGTCTTTGTATTCTCTTGCCATATTCAGCCTCTGCACTTTTCTGTTCTGTCCGGCTGCGCCGTGAGCACAGGTGCCCGGAAGCCCTGCGAGCGGATCGTCTGCCGGGCGCCAGCGCCACCCCGCCTTGTGTGTTGTCTCATCGTCATCACCTCCTGCGCACTCCGACCACGGCCGCGGGCACATCGCCCACGGCCACGGTAGTGACGCCACGCATACGCAAGGCATATCCGCCAACGTGGCGCAGGTCGGCCGACTCCAGCGCATCGACCCGACGTCCGTATTGAGCTGCCACCTGCGTCAGCGTGCGCGCGAAGCGCTGGGTGCGCTGCACTACATCGTGCGGCGTGCCGCCGCCCAGTTCCACCACGGCGTCGGTGTCGAGCGTGACGCGCCAGCCACCACGTCCTGTCAGCTCCAGGGTCTCGACCACCAGCCCCTGCGACTTGAACACTGGCCTGAGCAGGCCGTGCATTTCCAGCACTTCCATCGAGCTGCCCTCCGGCCCCAGCAAGCGCGGCAGCCCGTCCTGCTCCACATCGCCGGTGTTGGCCTCGAACACCTCACCAAACCGGTTGACCAACGCAGCCCCCGACTCCGGCCCCCAGTACGCAACGGCTTCATGCTCCTGCAGTTGCACCGCCAGGCTAGCGGGGTACACCCGGCGCACTTCGGCGCGGCGCACCCATGGCACCTGCTCGAAGGCATCGCGCGCAGCGCGCAGGTCCACCGTGAAGAAGTTGCCCGTCAGGTGCGGCGCCACATTGGCACGCAGCGTGACGGCGTTGTTGTGAACCAGGTCGCCCTGCACCACGATGCGCGCCACGGCAAACCCCGGATAGCGCAGCACCCACCACGCGGCTGCTGCCAGCACGAGCAGCACGCAGCCCATGACCAGGACCGAAGCGGTCAGGTTCATGAGCTTGACGTCCAGCGGTGCGGGCAGCGTATTGGTCATCAGGCAGCCCTTGGCCTTGCGGGTGTATCGAGTGCTGCAGCGGCCAGGATGCGCAGGCACAGTTCCTCGTAGCTGATGCCCGACGCACGCGCCGACATGGGCACCAGCGAATGGCCAGTCATGCCCGGCGAGGTGTTCATCTCCAGCAGGAAGGGCTTGCGGTCGCTGGCGCGGATCATCAGGTCGGCGCGGCCCCAGCCACGGCATCCGAGCGTGCGGTAGGCCTCCAGCACGATGCGCTGGATCTCGCGTTCCTCGGCTTCGGGCAGTCCGCTCGGGCACTGGTACTTCACGTCGTCGGTGAAGTACTTGTTCTGGTAGTCATACGCCCCGTCGGGGGCCACGATGCGGATCACCGGCAACGCACGGGCCTGTGCGCCATGACCCAGCACCGGGCAGGTCACTTCCTCACCGTCAATGAACTCCTCGCACAGTACGTCTGGGTCGTAGCGCGCGGACATCTCCACTGCACCCTGCATCTCCGCAGGCTCGCGCACCTTGGTCACACCGATGGACGAGCCCTCGCGAGGTGGCTTGACGATCAGCGGCAGGCCCAGTTCGCCCGGGACTGCGCGCACCACCTCGGGCTGCTGGCAATCGGGTGCCAGCCACACATAGCGCGGCGTGGGCAATCCTTCTGCAAGCCACACACGCTTGGTCATGACCTTGTCCATGGCAATGGCCGATGCCATCACGCCTGGGCCTGTGTACGGAATGCCCAGCAGCTCGAGGGCACCTTGCACGGTTCCGTCTTCGCCATGGCGGCCATGCAGCGCGATGAAGCAGCGCGCATACCCGTCGCGCTTGAGGTCGCTCAAGGCATTGGTGGCGGGGTCGAACGCATGGGCGTCCACGCCACTGGCACGCAGTGCCTGCAGCACGCCGCTGCCGGACATGAGCGACACCTCGCGCTCGGCCGACTCGCCGCCCATCAGCACGGCCACCTTGCCCAGCGCCTTGACGTCGATACTGGAATCTGGAAGGGTCATGCCGCACTCCCTTCAAGCACTTTCAGCTCACTATTTTGTAGCAAATCAACCACCTTGCCAGGTACCGCACCGATGGAGCCAGCCCCCATGCACATCACCACGTCTCCGTCACGTGCGTTGTCGGCTATGGCCTGGGGCAGATCCGCCACGTTGTCCACGAACACAGGCTCCACACGGCCCGCCACACGCAGCGCGCGCGTCAACGAACGGCCGTCAGCCGCCACCACGGGCGCCTCGCCGGCCGCATACACCTCGGTCAGCAGCACAGCATCGGCGTTGCCGATGACCTTGACGAAATCCTCGAAGCAGTCACGCGTGCGGCTATAGCGGTGCGGCTGGAACGCCAGCACCAGGCGGCGGCCCGGGAAAGCGCCACGCGCAGCGGCCAGCGTGGCAGCCATCTCCACCGGGTGGTGCCCGTAGTCGTCGATCACGGTGAACTGGCCTCCGCCTTTGGCAGGCAGCTCGCCGTAGCGCTGGAAGCGGCGGCCCACACCCTTGAAGCTGGCCAGCGCGCGCTGCACGGCTTCGTCGGGGATGTTGAGCTCTACCGCCACCGCGATGGCCGACAGCGCATTGAGCACGTTGTGCTCGCCTGCCAGGTTGAGCACGATGTCCATGTCGGGCAACGTGACGCCGTTGCGGCGCTGCACCGTGAAGTGCATCTGTCCAGCCTGCGCGCGGACATTGATGGCCCGTACCTGGGCATCCTCGGAAAATCCGTAGCTGGTGATCGGGCAGGTCACGCTCTGCAAGATGTCGCGCACTGCGGGGCTGTCCACGCACAGCACAGCCGTGCCATAGAAGGGCATGCGGTGCAGGAAGTCGATGAAGGCACCCTTGAGCCGGTTGAAATCATGCCCGTAGGTTTCCATGTGGTCGGCATCGATGTTGGTCACCACGGCCATCACGGGAAGCAGATTCAGGAACGATGCATCGGATTCGTCGGCCTCGACCACGATGTAATCGCCGCTGCCCAGCTTGGCATTGGCGCCCGCGCTGTTGAGCTTGCCGCCGATCACGAAGGTCGGGTCGAGCCCGGCCTCGGCCAGTACGCAGGTCACCAGGCTGGTGGTGGTGGTCTTTCCGTGGGTGCCGGCAATCGCGATCCCCTGCTTGAGGCGCATGAGTTCAGCCAGCATCAGCGCACGCGGCACCACCGGGATTTTCTTGGCGCGGGCGGCCATGACCTCGGGGTTGTCCGGTGTGACTGCGGTGGACGTGACCACCGCATCCGCGTCCTCGATGTGCGCTGCAGCGTGGCCCAGGCAAGTCTTGATGCCAAGGTCGTGGAGGCGGCGCAACGTGGCGCTGTCGGCCAGGTCAGAGCCCGAGATGCGGTAGCCCAGGTTGAACAGTACCTCGGCGATGCCGCTCATGCCGGCGCCGCCGATGCCGACGAAGTGGATGTGGCGAATGGCGTGTTTCATGGTTGTGCCAGCTCCTCGCAGGCAGTCACCACTTCGCGGGTGGCGTTGATTTTTTGCATGTTTTTGGCGTGAAGCGCTTTTTCCATAAGGGTGGAGCGCTCTGTATTCAATAGCATATCTGCCAGCATTTCGGCGGTCAGGTCTCGCTGCTGCACCAGCCAGCCGCCGCCCGCGTCCACCAGGAACTGGGCGTTGGTAGTCTGGTGGTCATCCACAGCGGAAGGGAATGGCACAAACACGGCCGCTGCACCCACCGCGGCGATTTCGGTCACGGTGCTGGCACCGGCGCGGCACACAATCATGTCGGCCGCGGCAAAGGCGCTGGCGGTGTCCTCGATGAAAGGCGTGAGTTCTGCATCCACACCGGCCGCCGTGTAGTTGGCGCGCAGTGATTCGATCTGCGTGGCACCGCTCTGGTGAACCACCAGCGGGCGGCGATCAGCCGGGATCAGCGCGATGGCCTTGGGCACCATCTCGTTGAGTGCGCGAGCGCCCAGGCTGCCGCCGACCACCAGCAGCCGCAACGGGCCGGTACGGCTGGCAAAGCGTTCTGCAGGTCCCGGCTGCCGTGTGAAAGCTGCACGCAGCGGGTTGCCCACCCACTGGCCCTTCGGGAACACTTCGGGGAATGCGGTGAATACGCGGTCGGCCACACCGGCCAGCACCTTGTTGGCCATGCCCGCCACCGAGTTCTGCTCGTGGAGCACCAATGGCTTGCCCCACAGCACACCCATCATCCCGCCGGGAAAGGTGATGTAGCCGCCCAGGCCCACCACCACGTCGGGCTTGACGCGTCGCACGACCTGCAGCGCCTGCCAGAAGGCGCGGAGCAGGCGCAGGGGCAAAAGGGCCAGCGTGACGATGCCCTTGCCGCGCACACCGCCAAAGTCGATCAGCTCGAGCGGGAAGCCGTGCGTGGGAACGATGCGCGACTCCATGCTGCCAGGGGCGCCCAGCCAGTGCACGCGCCAGCCGCGCGTGCGCAGTTCCTCGGCCACGGCCAGGCCCGGGAAGATGTGGCCACCGGTGCCACCGGCCATGATGAGGGCAGTCTTTTGCGTGCTCATACGCGGCCTCCGCGCATGAGTAGTTTGTTCTCGTAATCCACCCTCAGCACCACCGCCAGCGCTACCAGATTCATCAGGATCGCCGACCCCCCAAAGCTCATCAGCGGCAGGGTGAGCCCCTTGGTCGGCAGCGCGCCCAGGTTCACGCCCATGTTGATGAAGGCCTGGAACCCGATCCAGATGGCCACGCCCTGCGCCACGAGGCCCGAGAACACGCGGTCCAGCGCAATGGCCTGGCGGCCGATGTGCATGATGCGGCGGGTCATCCACAAGAACATAACGATCAGCGTGAGCACGCCCACCAGGCCGAACTCTTCGCCGATGACGGCCAGCAGGAAGTCGGTGTGGGCTTCGGGCAGCCAGTGCAGCTTCTCGACGCTGCCGCCCAGGCCCACGCCGAAGACCTCTCCACGGCCGATGGCGATCAGCGAGTGCGACAGCTGGTAGCCCTTGCCCAGCGCATGCGCCTCGCTGAACGGGTCCAGATACGCGAACACACGTTCCCGCCGCCAGGGCGAGCTGGCAATCATGAGGGCGAAGGCGCCGACAAGGATGGCCGCGATCAGGAAGAACATGCGTGCGTTGACGCCACCCAGGAAAAGGATGCCCATGGCGATCACCGCCACCACCATGAAGGCGCCCATGTCGGGCTCGGCCAGCAGCAGCACACCCACAACAGCCACGGCAGCGCCCATGGGCAGCACGGCGCGGAAGAACCGTTCTTTCACTTCCATCTTGCGCACCATGTAGTCGGCGGCATAGATGAGCACGGCAAACTTGGCCACCTCGGACGGCTGGAAGCCGATGGGTCCGAACGACAGCCAGCGGCGCGCACCATTGACCACCTTGCCTACGCCCGGAATGAGCACGGCAATCAGCAGCACCAGGGCAAACACAAAGAGCCACGGCGCCATGCGCTCCCACACCGCCATGGGTATCTGGAAGGCCAGCAGCGCCGCCACAAAGCCCACCACCAGGTACATCATGTGCCGGGTCAGGAAGTGCGTGGAGGCGTAGTTGGCAAAGCGCGGGTTGTCCGGCATCGCAATCGAGGCGGAATACACCATCACCAGGCCCCAGGCCAGCAGCGCCACCACCACCCACAGCAGCGCCTGGTCAAAGCCCAGCACGCTCGCGGGTGTGGTGCCCGTGGCACGGCGGTATTCGGTGCCCCCCACGCGCACGGGCAGCACCTCGCCGCCCTGGCCGGTGAGTGCCGAGAACCACGCGCTGGTGCGTTGCATGAAGTTTCCCTGACTGGCAGGAGCGGTCATGCCCTGCCCTCCAGCGAAACGCCGGCGTCGTCCGCCAGGCTGCGTACCGTGTCGCAGAAGACGTGGGCACGGTGTTCGTAATCCCTGAACATGTCAAAACTGGCGCAGGCCGGTGACATGAGCACGGCGTCGCCGTGGTGGGCGCGACGTGACGCCAGCTGCACGGCCTCGGGCAGCGTGGCTGCATCGACCAGTGCTACGCCGGCATCGGCCAGCGCGGCACGGATCAGCGGCGCGTCCCGCCCGATCAGCACCACGGCCCGCGCAAAGCGAGCCACGGGGGCTGCCAGCGGGGCAAAGTCCTGTCCCTTGCCTTCGCCCCCCAGGATGACCACCAGCCGGCGCTCGGCGCCCAGGCCGGTGAGGGCCGCCACGGTGGCGCCCACATTGGTGCCCTTGCTGTCGTCGAAATACTCCACGCCGTTGATGATGGCCACTGGCTCCACACGGTGCGGCTCGCCGCGGTACTCGCGCAGGCCGTACAGCATGGGGGCCAGGGTGCAGCCGGCGGCAGATGCCAGCGCCAGTGCGGCCAGCGCATTGACCGCGTTGTGCCGGCCGCGGATGCGCAGTGCATCGGCGGGCATCAGGCGCTGGATGTGCAGGTCTTCATCCTGCGCCTGGCGGCTGCGCTTGCGGGTTTCATCGGCATCCATGGCACGCACCAGCCAGGGCATGCCGCTGACCACTTCGATACCGAAGTCACCGGGGCGGCGAGGCATGTCGGCACCGAAGGTGATGTGCTCGCGCACCTGGGGTTTCTGCAGCTTGACCTTCACTGGAGTCGGCAGCATCCGCATGACTGCCTCATCCTCGCGGTTGAGGATCATCAACCCGGTTTCGCCAAAGATGCGGGCCTTGGCTGCGGCGTAGGCGGCCATGTCGCCGTGCCAGTCCAGGTGGTCCTGCGTGATGTTGAGCACCGTGGCGGCCGTGGGCTCAAAGCCCGTGATCTCGTCGAGCTGAAAACTGGAGAGCTCCAGCACCCATGCGTCGGGCAGCGTGCCGGCGTCGATGCGGGCTGCCAGCGTGTCGAGCAGCGTGGGGCCGATGTTGCCGGCCACCGCCACGCGCTTGCCGGAGCGTTCCACCAGCTGCCCGGTGAGCGAGGTCACCGTGGTCTTGCCGTTGGTGCCGGTAATCGCCAGCACCGCCGGCGCGTAGCCGTGCGATGCCTGCAGGAAGGAAAGACCCGCAGAAAACAGGCTCAATTCGCCGCCAGCGCTTATTCCATTTTCCTTAGCTGCTATCACTACAGGAGCAACCACTGCCGGACTGAGGCCGGGCGAGCGGTAGACGGCGTGCAGGTCTTGCCCATCGACCAGAGCAGCGTCGAACGCACCCGGCACAAAGCGCACCTGCGGCAGCTCCTGCTGCAGGGCAGGCAACTGGGGCGGCGCCGCGCGCGTGTCGGCCACCGTGACCTGGCGGGCACCGCAGCGCACGCACCAGCGCGCCATGGCCACGCCCGAGGCCCCAAGGCCCAGGATGAGGATGTTCTGCCCTTCCAGCGGAGCCATGCCCTCGCCGGGGCGACCCACGGGCTGCGGGGGTGCGTCCGGAACTTCGGTTTCGTCCGCGGCGGCGTCGCTATCGGGTGGCAGTTCGGGCGGCGCGGCCACCTCAGGTGCAGCCACGTCGGCAAAGATCTGTGCCACGAACGCTGCGGCATCCCGCGCCGCTGTCAGCTGCGGCTGTGCGACTACAGTTTCGGCCTCCGCGACCGCGGGTTCGGGCTGAGCCACAGGGTCGGCTGGCGCCCCGGGTTCGCCATCCGCGGGCATGCCCGCGGCGGCGTCTGAAGAGTCGGCGACTTCCCCCGCGGCATCGAAGCCCTCTGGTACGGGCTGCCCGGCATGGAGCCCCATCGCCTCATCCACACCGGCTGCTGCCCCCACCGCACCGCCATCTTCTGCGCGCTGCAGTTCGCCCGCGTCGGTGACCGCGGGCGCAGGCGTGACCACACCCTCGGGCACGGCAGCGCCAAGGGGTGGCAGGGGACGGAGGGAGTCGCTGGCGTTCATCGCAGTTTCAGGGTCGACAGGCCCACCAGGCACAGCAGCATGGTGATGATCCAGAAGCGCACGACGACCTGCGTTTCCTTCCAGCCGCTCTTTTCAAAGTGGTGGTGCAGGGGTGCCATCTTCAGCAGGCGGCGGCCTTCGCCGTAGCGGCGCTTGGTGTACTTGAACCACATCACCTGCAGCATCACCGACAGCGCCTCGACCACGAAGATGCCGCCCATGATGGCCAGCACGATTTCCTGCCGCACGATGACGGCAATGGTGCCCAGCGCCGCGCCCAGTGCCAGCGCGCCCACGTCACCCATGAAGACCTGGGCGGGATGCGCGTTGAACCACAGGAAAGCCAGCCCCGCACCGGCCATGGCCGCGCAGAAGATCAGCAGCTCGCCCGAGCCGGGAATGTGCGGAAAGAACAGGTACTTGGAATACACCGAGCTGCCCGTGACGTACGCGAACACGCCCAGCGCCGAGCCCACCATCACCACCGGCATGATGGCAAGGCCATCGAGCCCGTCGGTCAGGTTGACAGCGTTGCTCGACCCCACGATAACCAGATAGGTCAGGATCACGAAACCGAGCACGCCCAACGGGTAGCTGATTTCCTTGAAGAACGGTAGCTGCAAGCCCGCCTTGGGTGGCAGGTCCAGCGAGAAGCCCGACTGCACCCAACTGATGAACAGCTCGAACACGCGGGCGTTGGAGTTCTCGGAAATGCTGAACACCAGGTACAGCGCCGCCACCAGCCCGATCACGGACTGCCAGAAATACTTCTCGCGCGAACGCATGCCCTCGGGGTCCTTGTTGACCACCTTGCGCCAGTCGTCCACCCAGCCAATCGCGCCAAAGCCCAGCGTGACGATGAGCACGATCCACACGAACCGGTTGGACAGGTCGAACCACAGCAGGGTCGAAATGGCGATCGACAGCAGGATGAGCACACCACCCATGGTGGGCGTGCCGCTCTTGGACAGGTGCGTCTGCATCGCATAGCCGCGGATGGGCTGACCGATCTTGAGCGAGGTGAGCACGCGGATCACCTTGGGGCCCGCCACCAGACCGATGAGCAACGCCGTCACCGCAGCCATGAGCGCGCGGAACGTGAGGTACTGGAACACCCGGAAGAACCCGAGTTCGGGTGACAGGCCCTGCAGCCATTGCGACAGCATCAGCAGCATGCGGCACCTCGCGAGGTGGGCGTGACCGGGCCAGAGCGTGTGGTGTCAGTGGGTTGCGCCATGGGTTCCCTCCAGCGTGTCTTTCTGCTTGTTGTTGTTCTGTCCGGGCTCTTGCGGGCTGTGCGCTGCCCGCCCTGCCGCGGCGATGGCTTCCACCACCCGCTCCATCGCCATGAAGCGCGAGCCCTTGACGAGCACGCTGCCGGCGCCGGGCAACGCTTCCTTGACGGCGGCCAGCAAGGCATCCATGCTGTCGAAGTGGCGGGCAGCGGACCCGAAGGAGGCTGCGGTGTGGGCCGATAAGGTGCCCAGCGCAAAGAGATGGTGGATGCCCGCAGCACGCGCATGCGCACCGGCCTCGGAATGAAACTGCGGGCCCTGGTCGCCCACCTCGCCCATGTCACCTACCACCAGCCATTGCGGTGCGGGCAGCTCGGCCAGCACGTCGATGGCAGCGCGCATGGAGTCGGGGTTGGCGTTGTACGTGTCGTCCACCACGGTGATCTCGCGGCCCGCGCACTGCACGCTGAACGCACGCGAGCGGCCCTTGACCGGTGCGAAGCCGCCCAGCCCCTCGGCAATGGCGGCAAGCGGCACGCCCGCAGCCAGCGCACAGGCCGTGGCGGCCACGGCGTTGGTGACGTTGTGCCGGCCGGCGATGTGCAGGCGCACATCCACGTCGCCCTGCGGCGTGCCCAGCGTGGCGGCCCACGCGCCGTTTTTCCACGCTGCGCTGCGGCAGGTCACGTCGCCACCCGCACCAAAGGTCATGCAGCGGCGGCCCTGCGCCAGGCTGCACCACAGGGGGGTGTATTCATCGCCCGCAGGGAACACGGCCACGCCATGTGCGGGCAGGCTGGCAAACACCGAGCCGTTCTCGCGCGCCACCGCTTCCACGGTGTGCATGAATTCCAGGTGCTCACGCTGCGCGTTGTTGACCAGCGCCACCGTGGGCTGTGCCATGGCCGCCAGACGGGCGATTTCGCCCGGGTGGTTCATGCCCATCTCGATCACCGCTGCGGTGTGTGTGGCGCGCAGGCGCATCAGCATCAGCGGCACGCCGATGTCGTTGTTGAAATTGCCTTGCGTGGCAAAGGCTGCATCGCCCTTCCAGGCCTTGAGGATGGACGCCACCATCTGCGTCACGGTGGTCTTGCCATTGCTGCCGGTCACGCCGATCAGCGGCAGGCTGAAGCCGGCGCGCCAGCCGGTGGCCAGAGCGCCGAGCGCGGCCAGGGTATCGGGCACCTCAATGCCTGCCAGCCCTGCCGCTTCCAGGCCACCATGGGCGATGGCTGCAGAGGCACCGCCCGCGCGCGCGTCGGTCAAAAACGCGTTGGCATCGAAGCGTTCACCCTTGAGTGCCACGAACAGGTCGCCGGCTTGCAGGCTGCGCGTGTCGGTGTGCACGCGCGTGAGGAGTGTCGCGCCGTCACCCACCAGCCGCGCGGCAGGCACGCGCTGGCGCACCAGGGCGAAGGCCTCGCTCAGGGTCATCAAGTTCATCAGATTCATCGGAGGAGTCGCGGTCATGCCCATGTGGTGGCTCCCCGGGCGCGCAGCGCGGATTGCGCGTGGGCCATGTCCGAGAACGGCTGGCGCACGCCTGCGGTTTCCTGCGTGTCTTCGTGGCCCTTGCCGGCGATCAGCACCACGTCTTGCGGCGCCGCGGCAGCCACGGCCTGCGCAATGGCGCGAGCGCGGTCCAGCTCGGCGCTGACGGTGGTGCCGGCAATCGTGCCCTGCAGAACCTGGTGGACTATGGCAGCAGGGTCTTCGCTGCGCGGGTTGTCGCTGGTCACCAGCACCCGGTCGGCATGCTGCTGCGCCACCGCGCCCATCAGCGGGCGCTTGCCGGCATCGCGGTCGCCGCCGCAACCGAACACGCACCACAGCTGGCCGTTGCGCTCCTGCGCCAGGGGGCGCAGCGCCTGCAGAGCCTTGTCGAGTGCATCGGGCGTGTGGGCGTAGTCCACCGCCACCAGGGGCTGGCCTCGCGCCACCAGGCGCTGCATGCGCCCGGGAACGGGCGCCAGGCCCGCGCACGCCTGGACGGCCGCATCCAGCGGCACGCCGCGGCTGCGCAGCGTGGCAATCACGCCCAGCAGGTTCTGCACGTTGTAGTGGCCGATGACCTGCGTCTGCAGCAGATGCTGGCCTGCGCCGTACTCCACCACGGTGAACTGCAGGCCCTGCGCGCCCAGCGTGATGTCTCGCGCCATCAGACGGGCGGCGCCATGCGCCGACACGGACCACAGGTCCAGGCTGCCACCGCGCAACTCGCCATGCAGTTGCAGCCCGGCAGCGTCGTCGGTGTTGATCACCGCCGCCTGCAAGCCCGGCCAGTCGAACAGCGCGCGTTTGGCCAGCCAGTAGTCGGCCATAGTGCCGTGGTAGTCCAGGTGGTCTTGCGTGAAATTGGTGAAAACCGCCACGCGGATCTGTGTGCCATCGAGCCGCGCCTCGGCCAGGCCGATGGACGATGCCTCGATGGCGCAGGCCCACAGCCCGGCGGCCGCGAACGTGCTGAACGCCCGCTGCAGACGCACCGGGTCGGGCGTGGTCATGCCGGTGGATTCGAGCTCTGGCGGAACACCAGAGCCCAAAGTGCCTACCAGCGCGCATCCCTGATTGCCTGGCAGCTCTTTTTTCGATAGCGCGTTGATGGCACCAGCGAGCCACCATGCTGTGCTGGTCTTGCCGTTGGTGCCGGTGACCGCAAGGACATCCAGGCGTTGGGTGGGCGCGCCAAACCATTGCGCAGCAATGGGGCCCGTAGCCGCCTTCAGACCGTACAGCGCAGCCAGATGGTCGCCCGCAAAACCGAAGGCCTCCACGCCGGCCTGCTCCACCAGGCAGGCCGTCGCACCGCGTACCAGTGCATCGGCCACATGGGCACGCCCGTCGGTGGCGGCGCCGGGCCAGGCGATGAAGCCATCACCGGGCTGGATGCGGCGGCTGTCGGTGTGCAGCGTGCCGGTGACACGTGCGCGCAGCCAGTCCACCGCAGCGGATGCAGAGACGAGCGTCGCAATGGCAGGCGCGGCGAGGATCACAGCGACTCCTCCACGGCATTGGCAACGATCTGCGGCTTGACGGCCATGTCGGGCTGCACGCCCATCATGCGTAGCGTCTGCTGCACCACTTCGCTGAACACTGGCGCGGCCACGGCACCGCCGTAGTACACGCCGTTGCTGGGCTCATCAATCATCACCGCCACGATGATGCGGGGCTTGTCGATGGGCGCCATGCCCGTGAACCAGGCGCGGTACTTGCCGACAGCGTAGTTCTTGCCCACCTGCTTGCGCGCCGTGCCCGACTTTCCGCCGACCGAGTAACCGAGGGTCTGTGCCTTCTGGCCGGTGCCGCCTGGGCCGGCGGCCATCTGCAGCATCTTGCGCACCTGGTCGGCCGTGCGCTCGGAAAACACGGGGACGCCCACGGCCAGCTGGTCGGTCTTGAGCATGGTGGCGGGGATCACGCGGCCGCCGTTAGCGAACACGGTGTACGAGCGCGCCATCTGGAACAGGCTGGCCGACAGGCCGTAGCCGTACGACATGGTGGCCTGCTCCACCGGGCGCCAGCTCTTGTAGGGGCGCAGCCGGCCGCTGACCGCACCGGGGAAGTCGATCTGCGGCTTCTGGCCAAAGCCGGCGGCCGAGAAGGTCTCCCACATCTCGCGGGCGGGCATCTGCATGGCCAGCTTGGTGGTGCCCACGTTGCTGGACTTCTGGATCACGCCCTCTACCGTGAGCACGCCGTAGTTGTGCGTGTCGCTGATGGTGGAGCCGGTGATGTTGATGCGGCCAGGGTTGGTATCCACCACCGTCTCGGGCCGCACGCGGCCGGATTCGAGCGCCAGACCGATGGTGATGGGCTTCATGGTGGAGCCCGGCTCGAAGGTGTCGGTAAGCGCGCGGTTGCGCAGCTGCTCGCCGGTGAGGTTCTGGCGCTTGTCGGGCACGTAGCTGGGGTAGTTGGCCAGGGCCAGCACTTCGCCGGTGTGGGCATCAAGCACCACCACGCTGCCGGCCTTGGCCTTGTGCGCCGCCACCTGGTCGCGCAGTTTCTGGTAAGCAAAGAATTGCACCTTGCTGTCGATGGACAGTTGCATGTCCTTGCCGTCCACCGGGGGCACGGTTTCGCCGACACCCTCAACCACGCGGCCCAGGCGGTCCTTGATCACGCGGCGCGAACCGGGCTTGCCACCCAGCGCCTTGTTGAAGGCCAGCTCCATGCCTTCCTGGCCCTGGTCTTCCACATTGGTGAAGCCCACCACATGCGCAGCGGCCTCACCCTCAGGATACTGGCGCTTGTATTCCTTGCGCTGGTAAATGCCCTTGATATCCAGTGCGGTGATCTTCTGGCCCACGTCCCAGTCGAGCTGGCGCTTGATCCAGACAAAGGTTTTGTCCTCGTCGGCAAGCTTCTTGTGGAGGTCGGCCAGGGGCATGTCGAGCAGCCTGGCCAGCTGCTTGAGCTTGGTGCGCACCTCGGGATTGTCCTGATCCACGTCCTCTGGAATGGCCCAGATGCTGGCCGCTGGCACGCTGGAGGCCAGGATCAACCCATTGCGATCAAGAATCTTGCCGCGGTTGGCCGGCAGTTCCAGCGTACGGGCAAAGCGCACTTCGCCCTGCCGCTGGAAGAAATCATTGCCGAACACTTGCACGTATGCGGCCCTGCCGCCCAGGCCCAGAAAGCCCAGCGCAATCACGGCCACGATGAACTTGCTGCGCCACACGGGCGTCTTGCTGGCCAGCAGCGGGCTGGCGGTGTAGACCACGCTGCGGCTCATGGCTGCACCGCTCCGTCAGGCCGCGCGAACGCAGCCGCAGCAGCTGGCACCGCCGTGGCCACGCCCTTTGGATCGGACACGTACTGCGTGATGGCCGGGGTGGCTGTGCGCATGTTGAGCTGGGAACGGGCGATCTTCTCCACCCGCAGCGGGGTGGCCTGCGCCCGCTTTTCGACCTGCAGGCGCTGGTGCTCGGTTTCCAGCCGGCGTGCCTCGGCCGTGGTGCGGTCCAGCTCCGTGAAAAGGCGGCGCGACTCGTACTGCACGTGTACCAGGTACAGCGCACTGGCCATCACGGCCACCAGCAGGACGATGTTCAACCGGGTCATTTCAGGCGACTGCCGTGCGTTCAGCCACGCGCATGATGGCGCTGCGCGAGCGCGGGTTGCCCGCCACCTCGGCGGCACTGGGCTTGATGCGGTCCAGCGCCACCAGCTTCATGGCCTGGGGGGCTGCAAAGGGCGCGCGCCGGTCGTAGACCTCCTTGGAGTGCTTGGCAATGAACTGCTTGACGATGCGGTCTTCCAGCGAGTGGAAGCTGATCACGACCAGCCGCCCGCCCGGCGCCAGCACCGAGAGGCTGGCCTCTAGCGCCTGTTGCAGCTCTTCAAGCTCGGCGTTGATGAAAATCCGAAGAGCTTGAAATGTGCGCGTTGCAGGGTTCTGGCCCGCTTCGCGGGTTTTGACCGCGCCAGCCACGAGGTCGGCCAGTTCGGCGGTGGTGGCAAGAGGACCCCGTTCTTCGCGCCAAGCAACAATCGCCTTTGCAATGGGGCCAGCAAACCGTTCTTCACCGTAGTCACGTATCACCTCTGCAATCTGACCGACTTCGGCCGTGGCCAACCATTCGGCAACACTGGTTCCGCGCGTGGTGTCCATGCGCATGTCCAGAGGGCCGTCGAAACGGAAACTGAATCCCCGCAGCGGGCTGTCGATCTGGGGCGAGCTCACGCCCAGGTCCATCAACACGCCAGCGGCGCTGCCCGCCGGCAGGTCGGCAAGGTGGCGAAAGCCCTCATGCCGAATGGAAAAACGCGCATCGGTGATGCGCGTTGCTTCGGCGATGGCTTCCGGGTCCTTGTCGAAGGCGACCAGGCGACCGTCGGGCCCCAGCCGCATGAGGATCAGCCGCGAATGCCCGCCCCGCCCGAAGGTCGCATCGACAAACGTCCCCGCAGGTTGCGGCCCGGCCCCACCCAGCAGGGCGTCGACGGCTTCATCCAGCAGGACGGTGGTGTGTTGAAGGGTGCCTGATGTCACTGCGCGCGCCTTAGAAGGAGAAGTCCTTGAAGACATCTGGCATGTCACCCTGCATGGCCTTGGCCTCCTGCGCGTCGTAGGTGGCCTTGTCCCAGAGTTCGAAATGGTTGCCCATGCCCAGCAGCATGGTTTCGCGGCTGATGCCGGCAGCTTCGCGCAGCTCGGGTGACACCAGCACACGGCCGGTGGCGTCCATTTCCACATCCATGGCATTGCCAAGGAAGATCCGCTTCCACCACTGGGCCGACATGGGCAGCTGGGCAATGCGCTCCCGGAACTTCTCCCATTCAGGCCGGGGAAACACCATCAGGCAGCCGTGCGGGTGCTTGGTGATCGTGAGCTGGCCCGCCGCGGTGGCCGCCAGCACGTCACGATGCCGGGTCGGCACGGATAGCCGACCCTTCGCATCGAGACTGAGCGACGAGGCACCTTGGAACACGGACGGAATCCCCACTCGGTTGCTGCCTTCTGACGCCTCCGGACGAGGCCATCAAGGCACTTTTCACCACTTAATTGCACTTTTTTGCACTGTAGCAGGAAAAGACCTTCGGACAAGGGGGTGTCCTACAAACTTTTGCAATGAAATCAAGGACTTAGGCACCACTCCGGAAGCGGGAACGCGCCAAAAGTCCTTGCAAAAGAAGCACTTACGGAAGCCTATGAATGTGACCTCTCAAGGCTCATCCGTATGGTCACAGGATGTAGCGCGAAAGGTCCTCATCCTGGCTCAACGTGGCCAGGCGCGCGTCCACGTAGGCAGCATCAATCGTCACGGTCTGGCCCTCCAGCCTTGTGGCGTCAAAGCTGACCTCGTCGAGCAGCCTCTCCATCACGGTGGACAGGCGGCGCGCCCCGATGTTTTCGGTGCGCTCGTTCACCTCGAAGGCAATGCGTGCCAGACGGGTAATGCCTTCAGGCGTGAACGCCAGCGTGACGCCCTCAGTCGCCAGCAATGCCTGGTACTGCTTGACCAGCGAAGCGTGCGTCTGTGTGAGGATGGCCTCGAAATCCTGCACCGACAGAGACCCCAGCTCCACCCGGATCGGAAAACGCCCCTGCAGCTCTGGGATGAGGTCACTGGGCTTGGACAGGTGGAATGCGCCCGAAGCGATGAACAGGATATGGTCTGTCTTGATCATTCCGTACTTGGTGGACACCGTGGTGCCCTCCACCAGCGGCAGCAGGTCGCGCTGCACGCCCTGGCGCGACACATCGGCCCCACTGCTTTCCTGGCGCGCCGCCACCTTGTCGATCTCGTCGATGAAGACGATGCCGTTTTGCTCGGCGTTGGCCACCGCGCGGGTCTTGATCTCTTCCTCGTTCACCAGCTTGCCGGCCTCTTCCTCGACAAGGAGCTTCATCGCCTCGGCAATCCGCAGCTTGCGCGTCTTGCGCCGGTCCTGGCCCATCTGGCTGAACATGCCGCGCAGCTGCTCGGTCATCTCCTCCATGCCCTGCGGGCCCATGATCTCGAGCGATGGGCGGGCTTCGGCCACATCGATCTCGATTTCCTTGTCAGCCAGGGCGCCTTCGCGCAGCTTCTTGCGAAACACCTGCCGTGCGGTGTTGTCACCGACCGGCTCCGCCCCGGCAGCCGTGCGGGCGGGCGGGATCAGGGCATCCAGGATGCGCTCTTCGGCGGCATCCTCGGCGCGGGTGCGCACCTTTTTCATCTCGGCTTCGCGTGTCTGCTTGACGGCCATTTCGGCCAGGTCGCGGATGATGGAATCCACGTCCTTGCCCACGTAGCCCACCTCGGTGAACTTGGTGGCTTCGACCTTGATGAAGGGCGCATCGGCCAGCCGCGCCAGGCGACGTGCAATTTCGGTCTTGCCCACGCCGGTCGGTCCGATCATGAGGATATTCTTGGGCGTGATTTCGTGGCGCAGGCTGCCCTCGACCTGCTGGCGGCGCCAGCGGTTGCGCAGCGCAATGGCGACGGCGCGCTTGGCACCGGCCTGACCCACGATGTGGTTGTCGAGTTCGGAGACGATTTCCTGGGGGGTCATGGACGACATGGGGTCTTCCTGGTCATAGGTGGGCTCCAGCGCATGTATTAATTGCACCAGAAGCTATAAAAATAGGAGCAAAAAGAAGCAGCAGGTGCCCAGCAACCGCGTCGGCCGGGCTGGTCCGCAGCCCTACAAAGTCTCGATCGTGTGGTTCATGTTCGTGTAGATGCACAGTTCGCCAGCGATCTCGAGCGACTTCTTGACGATCTCCTGCGCCGACAGGTCGGTGTGGCCCAGCAGCGCCTTTGCAGCCGAATGTGCGTATGCGCCACCAGAGCCGATGGCCACGATGCCCTGCTCGGGCTCCAGCACGTCGCCGTTGCCAGTGATGATCAGGGAAGCACTGGCGTCCGCCACGGCCAGCATGGCCTCCAGGCGGCGCAGCACCCGGTCGGTACGCCAGTCCTTGGTCAGTTCGATGGCAGCGCGGGTCAGGTGGCCCTGGTGCTTTTCCAGCTTGGCTTCGAAGCGCTCGAACAGCGTGAAGGCATCGGCCGTGGCACCTGCAAACCCGGCCAGCACCTTGCCGTGGTAGAGCTTGCGCACCTTGCGTGCAGTGCCCTTGACGACGATGTTGCCCAGCGTGACCTGGCCGTCACCGCCGATAGCCACTTGCACGCCCTGCGGGGTTTCGCGGCGCACGCTGATGATGGTGGTGCCGTGAAACACCGGATGGTTGTCGTGTGAAGATGAGTCCATAGCTGCGGCAAATGGGGACTGGGCCGATTTTTGCAAGCGGGTGTGGCATGTGCTGCCCCCCACCCCCGCGCTGTCTGTCGTTGGCCGCAGGGACCTGCGGCACCCGGTGTGAAGATCACGCACCGTGAATCCGCCATCAGCCCCTGCCAGGTACGCTGGACTCCGTCAGGCAGTCACCAGCGGCCTGCACTGCAGCCGTCCAGGAATCAGTTCTTGCGCGGCACGACCCAGGCGTGCTCGTTGATGCCGATCACGTTGAAGAACACGGCCACCAGGCGTTGCAGGTTCTGGAACTGGATCACATGGCCTGCGCCCTGCTGGGCGGCCGCCCAGTTCAGTACCGATCCGGCGGCTGCAAAATCCACCCGGATCAGCTTGTCGCAGGAGATCGCCAGGGGCATCCCGGGCCGCAGCAGGGCCTCGAAGGGTTCGAGCAGCGACGCGGCGTCGCCCTCGATGTGACCACTCAGTTCTGCCACGGGCGTGTTGTCCAGAGTACCGATGATCGAATCAAAGGTTTCTGATGGACCAAAGTCACTTTCGACCGCAAGCGGTGCCGAGCCCGAAGTGGCGCCGCCTTCGTTGTCCGAGTAGCCGCAACGCGGAGACACCCACGACGGTGGCGAAACCTCGTAGGTGACGCAGTAGTCCAGTGCCACGAGCTCGAACTCGTCTGGCTTGCCCATCAACCGCATGGCGGCCATGCGAAGCCGCCACCACTCGGGGCTGGTGGAACGGTCGCCCGACTGCGCCTTGGCCTCCAGCAAGGCATTCAGTCTCTCGACCCCTGAAAACACGAACTGACCTTCGCGCTCGGCCCACTGGGTGAACTGGTCTGCCAGCAGTGGCACGGCGGCCTCGTCCACCGACACGAGACGAGACCACGAAAGCGTCCAGGGCGATGCCGAGCGGGCCAGCGACGCCTGCAGTGCTGCCACCGAAGACACGGCCATCGTACCGGGCGCGTTCCAGCTGAAATCGCGGCGCACTGGAGCACCGGGCGCCACGGCAGTGCCGCCTGCCCCGGCAGCGGGGCTCGCCGCAGCCATGCCCAGCAAGGCGGGCATGGAAAACCACAGCGGCGCCGAGCGACCGTACTGGGCTGCGAAGTCGATGGCCAGCGTGTCAAAACGGTCGTGTTGGCCCGTTGCGCGATACAGGTCGAACAGCGTCATCCAGATGTCGAACTGATCCTCCGGGGCATCCTGCTGGTGCTGGGAGAGCACATCCAGCAACCCGGACTCTGCACCGGCATGATCGCCATTCGCAAACCGGATCGCCGCTTCTTCGAGGTCGGGTTCGTGCACAAATTCCTCCGGTTCGGAGAGTGTCATCGGCACCGTATGGTCGCCCAGCGAGGGGACCGCAGGCAACGACGTCCCACGGCCAGCCTGGCTACCGGCCTGCATCTGCGCATCGGTCCCGCCAAAATGGGCCACGGTCATGCTGTCATCGGCAAACAGGGACTGGACCGCAGGCTTGCCCTGCAGGGGCGCCGGCAAACTGGCGGGCGCCGTGGGCGCAAACGCCCGGGCGTTGGCAGCCGCAGCATCCTCACCCGACTGTTCGTCGGCGATACCGGCCGGCATGGCGCCCACGACCGTGGGCGCATCGGAGCCCTGCTTGCTCTTCCACCATTGCTGCGACATCTGCGCCTCGATCTCGTTGATCTTCTTCAGCGTGACGGCGCGCTCGTCGGGCGAGGCCATGCTGCTCTGGAAGAACGAGGGACGGGCGGTAGGGTCTTCAGTGCGCTGGCCCTGCAGGGCCTCGCGCCGGCGCAGCTTGCGCAGCTGGTCGAACTCGCGGCGGCGGACAAAGTCGTTACGCCGCTTGCGCTCGATCATCTCCTTGAGCATCTGCTTGCTGTACTGGCTCTCGCGGTCGTCCGTCAGCGAGTCCAGCTCGGTCCAGTTGACCGTGGGATTGCGCACAAACCGCACCACCTTTGACAGCAGTCCGGGGGTGGTTTCTTCCTTGCTCATGGCGTGGATGGGGACGGTGTGCGCATGGGGTGATGTGCATCAGCCAGGCCGAAGCGCTGGCTGATTCACTCAGTCACCGAACATTTTCTGCTTGAGTTCGCGGCGTTGCTGCGCTTCCAGTGACAGCGTGGCCGTGGGCCGTGCGATCAGGCGGCCAACGCCAATCGGCTCGCCGGTTTCATCGCAGTACCCATAGTCGCCCGAGTCGATGCGGGCGATGGACTGCTCGATCTTCTTGAGCAGCTTGCGCTCGCGGTCGCGGGTGCGCAGCTCAAGAGCGTGCTCTTCCTCGATGGTGGCGCGGTCGGCCGGATCGGGCACCACCACAGTGTCTTCACGCAGGTGTTCGGTGGTTTCACCGGCGCTGTTGTGGATTTCCTGCTTGAGCTGAACGAGCTTGAGGCGAAAGAACGCCATCTGCTTTTCGTTCATGTACTCGCTCTCAGGCATGGCGATCACCTCGGCGTCGGTCAGCTCGGCGGCCGATTTCGTCTTCCAGTTGTTCGCCAGCTTGGGGTCTTTTTTCGCAGCGGTGAACGTGGGCTGCGCTTGCACGGTCGTGGGCATGGTGTGTAGATAACTGGCCTTGGCGGCTGTGGAAGCCACCGACTGGGCCATGGATGGTACGGTCAATTGGGCCAACCGCGAAGAAGGCCGGGTAGTGCGCACTGGCACCTCGGAGCCAGGGCGAAGCACCTGGGCCGGGGCTGGTGCAGCCGGGACGGCAGCCGTTGCGGGGGCAGGCGCGGCAGCGGCGGCTTTGGCGGGAGCCTTGGCAGCAGTTTTGGGCGCCGCTGCGGCACTCTTGGCTGCGGCTGGGGCAGCCTTGGTGGCTGTCCCCTTGGATTTGCTGGTGTCGGCTTTCACTTCCTGGTCTCCTCGCTATACGGGCAGGCCCTGGCGCATGTGCAGCCAAGGGCGGGTGGCAAGCCTTCCGGGGTCTCGAACCTGTTCAATGTCGGTTGGGAAATCGCATTTGAGTGCAAGGCAGGCATCAGAGGATGCCACGGATGCGCAACCCACCAACAAAGGCACCTCGCGCGACCTCAAAAGGCATTGAACAGGTTCTTGCCGGGGCGCGATTGTATCGACCTGGGCTGACGCAAACGGAAACGTTGCAGATACAACACAAACGGGTCGGATTCACCCGGAAAACGGTGCGGCACTGCTGTGGATGCACGCTCAGGCCAGGCTCTGCTCCAGCCCTTGCAGGAAGATGTCCTTGGGCAGGTCGATGCCTATGAACACCATCTTGCTGTTGCGCACTTCGCCCTCAGTCCACTGGGGCCCCAGGTCGCTGCCCATGAGCTGGTGAACGCCCTGAAAAATCACCTTGCGCTCGGTGCCCTTCATGTAGAGAACACCCTTGTAGCGCAGCATGCGCGGGCCGTAGATATTGACGATTGCACCCAGAAAGTCCTCGAGCTTGGCCGGATCAAAGGGCCGGTCCGAACGGTAGACAAAGCTCTTGACGTCATCGTCGTGGTGATGGTGGTGACCATGGCCGCCGTCGCCGTGCTTGTGCGAGGGGTGGTCGCAATGCTCGCCATGCGCGTGGTCATGATCATGGCCATGGTCATGGTGGTCGTGGCCACCCTCTTCCTTGAGGAAGTCAGGGTCGATATCGAGCTTGGCGTTCAGATTGAAGCCCCGCAGGTCCAGCACCTCGGCCAGGGGCACCTCGCCAAAGTGCACGGCCTTCATCGGCGCGCGCGGATTCATGTGCTTGAGACGATGGATCAGTGCATCGGTTTCCTCGGCACTGACCAGGTCGGTCTTGGACAGGAAGATCTGGTCGGCAAAACCCACCTGGCGACGCGCTTCCTGGCGGTCGTTGAGCTGCTGGGGTGCGTGCTTGGCGTCCACCAGCGTGATGATGGAATCGATGAGGTAGGTCTCGGCGATTTCTTCGTCCATGAAGAAGGTCTGCGCCACCGGGCCCGGATCGGCCACGCCAGTGGTCTCGATCACGATGCGGTCGAAGTCGAGCTGGCCCTTGCGCTTCTTGGCGGCCAGCAATTGCAGCGTTTCGCGCAGGTCTTCGCGGATGGTGCAGCAGATGCAGCCGTTGCTCATCTGCACGATCTGCTCCTTGGACTCGGTGACCAGGATGTCGTTGTCGATGTTTTCTTCACCGAATTCGTTCTCGATCACGGCGATCTTCTGGCCATGGGCCTCGCTGAGGAGGCGCTTGAGCAGGGTGGTCTTGCCCGAGCCCAGGAAGCCGGTGAGGATGGTGACGGGGATCAGTGCCATGGAAACAGTCTCTCCAACAAATCAAATCAGAACCAGAACGGGGGGAGGCGGCCCGATGGGCGGCCAGCGCCGCAACCAGGTGCGGGCATCGAATTTCAGTGTACAGATCGTGTCAAGCCCCCGCAGCGCCCGGCCGCAATGCCCCGCCCCGATGAGGCCGGGGCAGCTGCCGTCAGCCCTTGCGCATCACCACCAGCCCCTTGAGGTATTCGCCCTCGGGAAACTCCAGCGTCATCGGATGGTCCTGCGCGCCGCCCAGGCGCTCGAGGATGTAGCCATCGACCCCGGCATCCGCGCCAGCCGACGCCACGATCTTGTGGAACAGGTCGGCGCTGATGCCGCCCGAGCACGAGAAAGTGAACAGCACCCCGCCCGGCGACAGCAATTGGAGCGCAAGCCGGTTGATGTCCTTGTATGCACGCGCCGCGCGTTCGGCATGGGCTGCCGTCGGCGCGAACTTCGGCGGATCCAGAACGATGGCGTCAAAGCGTTTCCCGTCTTTCAGGAACTCCCGCAGCGATGCATTCACATCGGCATCCATGAACTGCGCCCGGGCAGGGTCAAAGCCATTGAGCGACACATGTGCCCGCGCGCGCTCCAGCGCGGGACCCGATGAGTCGATGGACACGACCTCGCCCCCGCCCTGCCCGCCCGCCTGCTCTGCAGCGGCCATGCCAGCCAGTGCCGCCACGCTGAAGCCGCCGGTGTAGCAAAAGCAGTTGAGCACACGGCGCAGGTTCAGGCGCTGCACGTAGTCGGCAAAGCGCTTGCGGCTGTCGCGCTGGTCCAGATAGAAGCCGGTCTTGTGGCCTTCAGCAATGTTCAGGGTCAATTGCCACTGGTGCTCTCGGATGGTGAGCTCCAGCGGTGGCGCGTCCTTCCCTGCTGCCGCGACCCCACCGCGCAGCCAGCCCGTGGCGGGCTCCAGCCCTTCCAGGGCGCGCACGCTGGCGTCCGACCGCTCGTACAGGTGCGCCAGGCCGGTCTGCTCGAGCAATGCATCGGCGATCACGCCCTTCCAGCGCTCGGTGCCGGCGCTGGTGAACTGGGCCACCAGGGTGTCGCCGTAGCGGTCCACGATGAGGCCTGGCAGGCCATCCGATTCGCCGTGAATCAGCCGCACACCATCACTTTTCAGGTCAAAGCGGGCTCTGGTCCTTATTGCATTTGCACATGAAGCTACAAAAAACGTAGCATCGATGCGTTGTGACTCATCAAAGCTCCACACACGGGCCCGGATGCGTGAGGTGGGACTGAACGCTGCCCAGGCCAGAAACTTCCCGTCGCCCGACTCCACGCGCACGGTCTCGCCGCTGTCGCCGCCGCCTTTGGCGATGGCCGACTCGAAGATCCAGGGGTGGCGGCGCAGGAGCGAGCGCTCCTTGCCTGGGCGAAGTCTGAGGGTTTTCATGCGCCGGATTGTCGCGGGTGCGAGGCGGGGCCTGCCGTACCACGCACAAAAAACTGCGACTGCAGCACCCGGCTCTGTGACGGACAGACGACGGCCAGGGCGGATCAATACGCAGCCCTTTCCCGGGGTCACCCAAGTCCCACATCCTTTTTCATCCGATGTCCCGGATGCGACAACCCGCACGACGCTCGCTCGGCGCTGGAAGACTGCACGCGTTTGACAGAAATGATTGAATCACCTTAGAATTCATTTAAATATCATTTTTATCACAAACAATGGCCTCCACCCACACTCCAACAGCCGCCCCGCTGGCCGCATCGGCTTCCCAAGCCACTCAGGCCCAGCTGACCGACATCCGGGAGTTTCTGGCTTTCAAGATCGGCAATGAGGAATACGGCGTGGACATCCTGCGCGTGCAGGAGATCCGCTCGTACGAAAAGCCCACCACCATCGCCAATGCCACAGGCGAGCTCAAGGGCGTGGTCAACCTGCGCGGCGTGATCGTGCCCATCATCGACCTGCGCGTGAAGCTGGGACTGACCGACGTGCAATACGACCACCTTACCGTCGTCATCGTCCTGAACATCGGCCACCGCGTGGTCGGCGCTGTGGTGGATGGCGTGTCCGATGTGCTCACGCTGGAGCGCGAGCAACTGCGCCCCGTGCCCGCCCTGCGCGGCGGCTTTGATCCGGAGCACCTGCTGGCCATCGGCTCGGTGGGCGACCGCATGCTTATCTTGCTGGACATCGAGAAGTTCCTGGCGAACACTGCGGTGGCGGAAGTTACATCCGCTCACTAACGGCATCACGCCCGGAGGAACACGCCATGAATTTCAGTGACCTGAAGATTTCGACGCGGATGACACTGGGCTTCGGCCTGATGAGCCTCTTGATCTGCATCATGGGCGGCCTCTCGCTCACCCTGGCCAAGCGCGCCGATTCGGCATTCCACACCATCATCGACGACCGCTACCCGAAGGTGCTGCACCTGCACGTGGCCAAGGAAGACGTGGTGACCGTCGAGCTGGCGCTCACCCAGATCGTGCTCGACCCGCGTCCTGACAACCTGCGCGCGCAGGAGTCCCTGATCACCGGCAAGCGCCAGGAAATCACCAGGCTGTTCGACGAACTTGGCCGTCAGATCACGTCCGACAAGGGCAAGGCCGCACTGGCTGAAACGCTGGGTGCACGCGGTGCTTATTCCCGGCAGATGGAGCGATTCTTCGACTTTGCGCGCGCAGGCAAGATCGACGAAGCGCGCAGCGTGCTCACGGGCCCCATGGTGGCGCCGCGCAAGGCGTACTTCGACTCACTGAGCGCACTCATCGCTTATCAGGAAAAGCTGGCCGACACGGCGCAGGCCGAGGCCGTGGCGGCGGGCACGCAACTCAACGTGCTGGTGCTGGCACTCACGGCCGTGGCGCTGGTGCTGAGCATCGTCCTGGCGGTGCTCATCGTGCGCTCCACCACCCGTCCGCTGCAACGGGCCGTGGCCGCGGCACGCGCCGTGGCGTCGGGCGACCTGAGCCAGCCCATTGCCTTCAGGGGTACGAACGAAACCGCGCAACTGCTGCAGGCCCTGCACTCCATGCAAACCTCGCTGGCCCGGCTGGTAGGCCAGGTACGCCACAGCTGCGACAGCGTGGCCAACTCGTCCGCCGAAATCGCCCAGGGCAACAACGACCTGTCGATGCGCACCGAGGAGCAGGCCAGTGCGCTGGAGGAAACCGCGGCGTCGATGGAGCAGCTCAACGCCACGGTGCATACCAGCACAGAAAACGCCCGTCAGGCCAATGCGCTCGCCCTGGATGCATCGACGGTGGCCACGCGCGGCGGCCATGTGGTGGCCGAGGTGGTAGCCACCATGAAGGGCATCAATGACAGTTCGCAACGTATCAGCGACATCATCGGGGTGATCGACTCCATTGCGTTCCAGACCAACATCCTCGCGCTGAACGCTGCGGTCGAGGCTGCGCGCGCAGGCGAGCAGGGCCGCGGCTTTGCCGTGGTGGCCACCGAGGTGCGCAACCTGGCCGGGCGCTCCGCCGAGGCCGCCCGCGAGATCAAGGGCCTGATCGTGAGCAGCGTCGAACGTGTGGAGGCCGGCACAGCGCTCGTGGACCGGGCCGGGCAGACCATGACCGAAGTGGTACAGGCCATTCACCGCGTGTCGCAGGTGGTGGGCGAGATCACTGCCGCCACCGGCGAGCAAAGCCAGGGCATCGACCAGATCAACGAAGCCGTGATGCAGATCGACCAGACCACGCAGCAGAACGCTGCCCTGGTGGAAGAAATGGCCGCAGCCGCGACCAGCCTCAACCAGCAGGCCACTGCGCTGGTACAGACGGTAGCGGTCTTCAAGCTTCCGCATGAAGCGCCAGAAGGTGGCGCAGCGCCCCAGCGATTCACACCGCCAGTCGCCGCACCCGCCCTGTTACCTGGCCGGGCCTGACACCGTTGGCACCCTTGAACATCAACGTCCACCCATCCCGCAGACACCAACATTCCAAGAGGGAAACATGAACTTCTTTGCTGCACTCGGAATCGGCAAACGCCTTTATCTGTTATCGATTCTCGTGGTCCTTGCGCTGGCGCTGCTGACGGCCTTTGCATGGTCAAGGCTGTCCGGGGTGAATCAGGAAATGCATGAAGTGGCCACCGAACTGGTGCCACAGCAGCAGCGGCTGGCGTCCATCGAGCTGAACGTCACACGTTCATCGCTGCAGGTGCGCCACGCCTTGCTGGTACGAACACCCGACGACCTTGCGGCCACCCTGGCGGACATCGGGGCGAAAAAGCAGGCGATCGACGCAGACCGACTGGCACTGGAGAAGGAGGCCTCCACAGACCTTGAGAAGTCGCAGGCCAAGGCGCTGGGCGTGGCCCTGGACAACTTCTGGACTGTGGCGGGCCAGAACGTGCAGCTCATCCAGCAAGACCTCAGGGATGACGCCTTCGACCTGCTCGTTGAGAAGACGATTCCGGCCCGCAATGCGGTGCTCGACATGGTGGCCAAGAAGAAGGACCACCAGAGCGACATGCTTGCAGACAACCTGGTATCGATCAAGGACGACCTGCGCCAGACGCTGCTGGGCCTGGTCACCGCCGTCCTGGGCGTGGCAGCCGCGCTGATGCTGTTCTCCTGGCATATCGCCAGCACGCTCCGGTCGCGTGTCTCGCAGGCACAGGCCGTGGCGGCCCGTGTCAGCCAGGGCGACCTGACGGCTTCCGCCACCGACAAGGCCACCGATGAGTTCAGCCCCCTACTGGCTTCGCTGAACAGCATGCAGACCGCACTGACGCAGGTGGTGGCACGCGTGCGCGAGGGCTCGCTGAGCGTGGCCAGCGCCAGCAGCCAGATCGCCGCTGGCAATCGCGATCTCTCGCTACGCACAGAAACACAGTCCTCCGCACTGGAGGAAACGGCTGCATCCATGGAAGAGTTGAGCTCTACCGTCCGCATGAATGCCGACAACGCACACCAGGCCAACCAGCTGGCCCAAACGGCCGCCAGCGTGGCGACGCAGGGCGGCGACGTGATGGTCAACGTGGTCCGCACCATGAAAGGCATCAACGACAGCTCGCGCAAGATCGCCGACATCATCGGTGTGATCGACGGCATCGCCTTTCAGACCAACATCCTGGCGCTGAACGCTGCGGTAGAGGCCGCTCGTGCCGGCGAGCAGGGGCGCGGCTTTGCGGTGGTGGCTGGCGAGGTGCGCAGCCTGGCCAGCCGCTCTGCCGACGCCGCGCGCGAGATCAAGTCGCTGATCGGAGCCAGCGTGGAACAGGTGGAGGCTGGCTCGGCACTGGTAGACCGCGCCGGCCAGACGATGACCGAGGTGGTGGGCGCCATACATCGCGTGACGGACATCATGGGTGCCATCAGCGCAGCCAGCAGCGAGCAAAGTCAGGGCGTCAGCCAGGTCAACGACGCCGTGGCCCAGATGGATGAGACCACCCAGCAGAACGCAGCGCTGGTCGAGGAAATGGCCGCAGCCGCGAGTAGCCTCAATACCCAGGCGTCGGAACTGGTCGATGTGGTGGCGGCCTTCCGCGTCCGTGACGACCTTCCACAGGCAGCGGCTCCTCGCGTTGCAACCGCAGCATCGGGTGACCAGCGACGCATTCCCGCGGGGGCGCTCAAGAAGCTGGCGCTCAGCCGCACGGGCATCGCCTAGCCCAGCACATCCGGACACATACGCCGCGCGGTTCGCCACTTTGAACCCTTCCCTTCCACAACGTGGGCGCAACTTGCGCCTGCAGCGGAGCCCTGTACACAGACATCTTTCTGTCCAGATTTTCGAGAAAACAAAGGAATAGCCATGAGTTTCAGCAAACTCAAGATTTCCACCCGCCTGGCCCTGCTGCTGGCGGCGATGGTGCTGCTCACTGCAGCGATCGGTACCGCAGGATTATTGGGAATGCGGGAGGCGAACCAGGGCCTCAACACGGTCTACCAGGACCGTGTGATCCCCCTCAAGCAGATCAAGCTGGTGTCAGACGCCTACGCCGTGGACGTGGTGGACGCCGCCCACAAGGTGCGTGACGGAGGTTTCACGCAGCAGCAGGCGCTGGCCTCGCTCGAGAAAGCCAGAAAAGACATCGCCGACAACTGGTCCGCCTATCTGGCGACCCAGCTGGTGCCAGCCGAGGTACGGCTGGTCAAGCAGTTCCAGCAGCTCAAGGCGTCTGCCGACAAGGCGGTACAAACCATCGACTCGCTGGTGCGCGCGAACGATGTCCCGGGTCTGAGCGCGTATGCCGCCAAGGAGCTGTACCCCGCCATCGACCCGCTGCAGGAGGTGCTGGGCGCCCTGGTGCAGGTGCAGCTGGATACGGCGCGTGCCGAATACGAGGGCTCCGTCAAGATGTACGAAACCATCAAGCTCTTCACCATCCTGGCCATTGCCACGGGCATCGCATTCGCGCTGGGGTTCGGCTACTACGTGGCACGCAGCATCGTGCGCCAGCTGGGCACCGAGCCCGCCATTGCGGCCGCACTGGCCACCAGTGTGGCGCAGGGCGACCTCACGGTGGCCATCGAACTCAAGCGGGACGACACCACCAGCCTGATGGCACAGCTCAAGCGCATGCAGCACAGCCTGGTGCAAATGGTGGGCACGGTGCATGAAAGCTCCGTCAGCGTGGCCAGCGCGTCGCAACAGATCGCAGAGGGCAACAATGACCTGTCGTCCCGCACTGAAGAGCAGGCCAGCGCGCTGCAGCAGACGGCGGCCTCGATGGAGGAGCTCAATTCCACCGTTCGTCAGAACGCCGACAACTCCCGCAAGGCCAACGAACTGGCTGCCGCTGCGACCGCGGTGGCCATCGAGGGCGGCGCCGCCGTGGCAGATGTGGTGCGCACCATGAAAGCCATGGACGAAAGCAGCGGCAAGATCTCGGACATCATCGGCGTCATTGACAGCATAGCGTTCCAGACCAACATCCTGGCGCTGAACGCCGCTGTGGAGGCGGCACGGGCTGGCGAACAGGGCCGCGGGTTCGCTGTGGTGGCCTCGGAAGTGCGCAACTTGGCAGGCCGTTCGGCAGACGCAGCGCGAGAGATCAAAAAGCTCATCAGCGGCAGCGTTGAAAGGGTCAAGGACGGCACAGCGCTGGTGGACCGTGCGGGCGCCAAGATGCATGAGGTGGTCGACTCCATCCGGCGAGTCACGGTGATCGTGGAAGAAATCACATCGGCCAGCAACGAGCAAAGCCAGGGAGTGGACCAGATCAATCTGGCCGTCTCCCAGATGGATGAGGCCACCCAGCAAAACGCTGCGCTGGTCGAGGAAATGGCGTCTGCAGCTGCATCGCTCAACCAGCAGGCATGCGAGCTGGTGGCAACGGTCGATACGTTCAAGCTGCCCCCGGAGCGCCTGACCCTGGAGGACGGCGGGCGCTTTGCACCCCGGATCGCGGGGGCGCTCTCCTACGCCGGTTGACCGGCTGCGTCGGCCCTGCGACCAAGGCTGCAACCGCGCGTGCAGGCGCACGGCGGCACTGCCCGGATTCCGGATTCCGATGGTACGCCGGGGCCGTACGGCGCGCAGGCTCTGCGCGGCGCTAGGAACAATGGCGGCCATGTACAAGCGGGCCGTCTTATGCGGCAGAGCCTTCTGAAGCCAGGGCGCACCCGGCCCGCCGTTTCCGAAGACTCCAGCGCAGCTGGATTTTGAGGACGGCGCCTGGTTACCTTTTGGAGCGCTGACGACTAGCGACGGACGCGGGAATACCCGATGGCAAATGCGCCCATCACCAGCGACAGGAGGATGAGGCCCCATTCGGACAGTGTCGGGATGGACGCCGGGGACACGGCGGCGGCGGCAACCTGCACCGCAGGACCACAGACTTCAACGCCGGGCGACGCGCCCGTCACTGCGACCGGCGTCACGCAGAAGAACAGGAAGCTGCCAACATCGCCAGCCACCGCGGTGTAGGTGGACGCATTGCCCACATCGACACCGCCCGCCACGCTGTTGGAAGGACTACGCACCCACCGAAAAGTCGAGATGCCTTCCAGGTCCGCGTTCACGTCGCTGTACGTGTAGTTGCCCGTGAGCAACTGGCCGACCGTGGCGGTTCCGCTGACCGATACGCTGGAGGCGACCGGCACCGCTTGTGGCGCTACCGTGATCGTCGCCGTGGCGTTGTCGCACAGCGCGGCGTTGGGGGCCGGCAGACACACGCGGTACACGAATGTGTCCGTGCCGGTATACCCGGCATTCGGCGTATAGGTGTAGGCGCCTGTTGCCACATTGAGAGTCACAGACCCGTTGGCGGGTGGAGTGAAGGTCGAAAACACGGAGCCGGGGAGTACGAAGTCGTTCGTTGCCACGGAGGCATTGAGCGGCGTATCCATCGCCGTTGCCCCGGTATCGTTCACCGCACGCGGTGCAACCGTCACCTTGACCGAGGCGGTGACACACACCGCCTGGTCTGGTGCCGGCTTGCATTGCCGGTAGGTGAAGGTGTCTGCGCCGACAAATCCGGTATTGGGGGTGTAGGTGTAGGCGCCCGTGGCGGGGTCAAGGACCACAGAACCATTGGTGGGCGCAGTGGAGACCACGAAGGTTGAGCCTGCCACCGTGGTGTCATTGGTCGCGACGTTGCCAGAGACCGCTGTGTCTCGCGCCGTACTGGCCGTGTCGTCCGCCGAGCCAATGGCTCCCGGCGGCAAACTGACGGTCACCGTGCCGTAGTTCACCCAGGCACCCGGGACTGTCGCAGAGTCGCTCACTGCGAGGTTGTCCAGTTCGAAACCTCCACCGCCGGCGTGCCGGATGACGATTCGCCTGAAGCTGACCGTTGTGCCCTGCAGCAACAGATTCACGTAGCCGTAGGCCTCGCCCGTATTGCGGCCTGAGGGGGGATTGGGATTCCCGAAGTACGCCGCCTTCGCATACTGGTTGCCATTGATGGCAGTGATGTTGCCACCACCGCTGAGCAGCGTCGTCAGCGAGTTGGTGGTGAACGTCGCCAGCAGGTTGTTGGTGTCGTCGTAGAACTCGATGGTGTTGCCCGTGTTCCCCGCTGACCACCAGAACCCCACGTATTTCCGGTCACCCGTCAGGGTGACGGAAACCTGGCTGCCGTTGGACAGGCCAAGATAGCTTCCGGTACCGCCCGCACCGCCGAAGCTGTTTGCAGCAGCCCGGTTGACCGTACCAGTGACACCCGACCAGGCCCCCACCGCGAAGTTGCCGGTTGCGCCGATAGCCCCCGTAGCGCCAGAGAAACCTTCCACGATGGCACCGGCCCGGGTCGTGTTCTGCTCGCCAGGCGGTGAAAGGAACAGGCCCAGCGACTGCGCGCTGACGGAATTGCTTGCAAACAGTGCAGCGGCACCCAGCAGCAGGGCCGGCATGCTCGCTGCACAGAACGAGGCTTTGAAACGGAGCATAAGCAATCAATAAAAGAGAAATTGGTGGCGGTTGGATACAGGCACCGGCCTGCGCTGCAAGCGCGCGCAAGACAATCTGGCCGTACCGCCGGCCGCGATTCTATGGACATCCCCGTGCCGCCCCGGCGCGGCGGTAGCAGTTAACAATTGTTCATAAACGCATCACAGGCGCAGGGGGCAGGTTCCAGGGCATCGCGGGCGCAGAGCAACAGCATTGACCAAGCGCCCCGGGCACTCCTGCGCGGAGGCGGCGCACGATTCTCTCAACGAGGCTTCGTGCGGGCCCGGGGGTGGGCGGCATCGTACACCTTGGCCAGATGCTGAAAATCCAGCCGGGTGTAGACCTGCGTGGTGGTGATGTTGGCGTGGCCCAGCAGCTCCTGCACCGCGCGCAGGTCACCGCTGCTTTGCAGCAGGTGGCTGGCAAAAGAATGGCGCAGCATGTGGGGATGCACGGGCGTGGTGAGGCCGGCTTGCTGGCTGCGCTGGCGCAGGCGCAGCCAGATGGACTGCGCCGCAAGCCGCTTGCCACGCTGGCCCACGAACAGGGCCACATCCAGCCGCGGCGAGGCATCGCCACCGAAGGGCACTGCACGCAGCGCCAGCCACGCGCGCAGTGCGGCAGTGGCAGCGGCACCCACCGGCACACTGCGCCGCTTGCTTCCCTTGCCAAACACATGCGCCTCGCCGGCTTCCAGGTCCACCCAGCCACGGCCCAGCCGCTGGGTGTCGGCATTGGGGATGGCATCGAGCCCGGCCAGCTCGCCCACACGCAGGCCGCAGCCGTACAGCAGCTCCACCATGGCGGCATCGCGCGCTTCCAGCCACGGGTCTCCGGCGGCGTGCTCGAACTCGGCCAGCCGCACGGCGTCGTCCACGCCCAGTGCCTTGGGCAGGGGCTTGGGCGCCTTGGGCGCGCGGACGTCCTGCACCGGGTTGTGGCCCACCAGCCCCTGCCGCCCGGCCCACACGTAGAACCCGCGCCAGCCCGAGAGGATGAGCGCAATGCCGCGCCCGCTGCGCCCGGCGCCGTGCATCTGCGCCACAAAGCGGCGGATGTGCGCGGTTTGCAGCTGCAGGAGCGGCAGGTTCACGCCCGCAGCCATCTGCGCGAGCCGCTCCAGATCCAGCGTGTACAGCGTGACAGTGCGATCGGCCAGCCGTTTTTCGACCCGCACATGCTCCAGGTAGCGCAGGACGTGGGGGTCCGTTGGAAGCTGCTCGATGGCGGCGTCGGGCATGGGATCAGTTGCGCACGGGGCGCTACGCGAGGCAGCGGATTGCAATACAGCCAGGCGGCTGAAACCGGCGCGCGCCAGGCGCGGGGCGCCGAGCAAGGGCCGCCCCGCAGCGAGGGCGTCGTCCCCCTGCCCGCGCAGCGCAGCGCAGCGAGAGCGGGGGGAAGGCGCGCAGCGCCTCAAGGGGGCTCATTTCAGGCGGATCAGCGCCGCGCTGGCCAGCTCGGCCATGCGCGCCAGGAAGTCGGTGCCCATGGTGGCATCAAAACGCTGCGGATCGGGCGAACCCAGCACCAGCAGGCCAAAGGCTGGCGTGGCGCTGTCGATGGCGCCCGCGCGCAGCGGCAGCAGGGCGATGGACTGGGCGGGCTCGCCCGCCGCGGCCGCCAGCCAGCCCGCGGGCTCGAACCCCAGGTTGGGGCCGCAAAACGGCATGGTGAGCGACGATGCAAAGGCGCGCGCGTCTTCGCTGGCGCCCTGGGTGAAGTCGGCATCGATGTACGGCGCGGCCACTTCCCACACGCGCACGGCGGCCTGGGGCACGTCGAACAGCGTACGGATGCCATCCACCACGGCCTGGGGAAGGTCGAACGGGTCTTTCACCTGCAGCAGCGCACCGCTCCACTGGTGCACCTTGGCGGCGATGGCCGCGTTTTCGGTGCTGTTGCGCACCATGTCCATGATGCGGTGTTCCAGCCCCTTGATCTTCTCGCGCAGCATCTCGGCCTGGCGCTCCTGCAGGCTCACGGCGCGGGCGCCGTGCGGGCTGGTGATCTGCACGCTGGCCAGCACCTCGGCATGGCGCTCGAAAAAGCCCGGCGTGTTCGTCAGGAAGTGGGCGATGTCGTCTTCGGTGATCGGAGCGATGGAGGACGGAGTGGACGTGGTCATGAGAGGGAGTCAGGTAAATCGATCTGGCCTTCGAACACGGTGGTGGCCGGGCCGGTCATGAAAACGGAGTCGGCCTCGTTGCCGCTCCAGGCAATGGTCAGGCGGCCGCCGCGCGTGTCGACATGCGCGGTGGTGTCGAGCAGCCCCAGGCGGATGCCCGATGCCACAGCGGCACAGGCACCCGAGCCGCAGGCCAGCGTTTCGCCCGATCCGCGCTCGTACACGCGCAGCCGCACATGGCCACGGTCCACGATCTGCATGTAGGCGGCGTTCACGCGCTGCGGAAAACGCGGGTGGCTTTCGATCAGCGGGCCGGTGCTGGCCACGGGTGCGGTGTCCACGTTGTCCACCAGCTGCATGGCGTGGGGGTTGCCCATGGAAGCAACTGCTACCAATACAGTAGCACCACTGCCATTTGAATCAAGCAGCAGCGGCCACTTTTGCCCCAAACCCTGTTGCACGGGCTCCAACCCGGCGGATTCAAACGGCACACGGGCCGGGTCGAACACCGGGCGGCCCATGTCCACCGTGACGCGGCCATCGGGCGTGAGTCGCGGGGCGATCACGCCGCTTTTGGTCTGCACACGGATGGTGTCGCTGGCGGTCAGGCCCTTGTCGCGCACAAAGCGCGCAAAGCAGCGCGCCCCGTTGCCGCATTGCTCCACCTCGCCGCCGTCGGCGTTGTGGATCACGTATTCAAAATCAATGCCCTGCGCGGGCGACGGGCGCACGGTGAGGATCTGGTCCGCGCCCACGCCAAAGTGCCGGTCGGCCAGAAAGCGGTACTGCGCCGCCGTGAGGCCCAGCTGCCCGCCGGTTTCGTCGAGCACCACGAAGTCGTTGCCGGCGCCCTGCATTTTGGTGAAACGAATCTGCATGGCCGGATTATGGCTGTTGGTGCCTATCAAGGCATGCCGGACGGGCGGCATCGATAATGGCCCGATGCCCCGCACCACCCAGCAACTGCACGCCCACCGCGAACCCGTAGCCACCCGTCCGGCAGCCACCGTGCTGCTGCTGCGCGACGCGCCCGCCAGCGCTGACTCGCCCGGCGGGCTGGAGGTGCTGATGACCCGGCGCTCGCCCACGGCCAGCTTTGCGCCCAATGCCTATGTGTTCCCCGGCGGCGGTATCGACGCGCTGGATGCAGCACCCTCGACGCACGCCGCGGCCGACCGCCGCCCCACGCAGGACGACCTGCACCTCACCCGGGCCATCGCCGCCATCCGCGAAAGCTTTGAAGAGCTGGGCGTGCTGCTGGCCCGGCATGCCGATGGCCCTCGCAAAGGCCAGTGGGCCGATGCTGCCGACATCGCCGCCCTGGACCGCCACCAGCCTTTTGTGGCGCAGTGCCAGGACCGCGGCCTGCGCCCGGCGGCCGACGCTGTGTTCCTGCTGGCGCACTGGACAGCCGACCGTGATCTGGCGCGCCGCTTCGAGGTGCCGTTTCTCGTTGCCCGCATGCCCGATGGCCAGGAGCCCGTGGCCGACGAGGCCGAGCAGTTCGAGCCGGTGTGGGTGCGCCCTGCCGACGCACTGGCGCGCCACGAGGCAGGCCAGTTCTTCATGATCTTTCCGACCATCCGCACACTGCGGAGGCTGGCGGCCTTTGCCCGCACGCAGGATGTGTTCGACGCGCTGTCGGATGAACAGCCCCTGTGGGCAAGCTGCCCGCGCGCCGGCGTTCTGGCGGGCAAGGAAGCACGCTACATGGAGGACGAAACGCCCTTTGGCGAGCTGGCGCTGGTCTGCCCCGACGGGCAGATCGTGCACCCGCTGGACTGGCAGGCCGAACGCCCGGTGCCGCTGCTGCGCAACGTACAGCGCCTGACCGCGCCCAACCCCGGCGTGATGACGGGCCCCGGCACCAACAGCTACCTGGTGGGCGATCCGGCCACCGGGTTCATCGCCATTGACCCCGGCCCGGCCGATCCCGAGCACCTGGACAAGCTGTGGCGCGCCGCGGGTGGCGACATCCGCATGATCGTGTGCACGCATTCGCACCCCGACCACTCACCCGGTGCGGCCCCGCTGCAGGCGATGTGCGCGCAGTCCGGCAGGCCGCGCCCCCCGGTGCTGGGCCTGCCCTCGGCACCTACCGCCCGTGCGGCGAGCGAGTTCACACCCGACCGGGCGCTACAAAATGATGAACTGCTCACGCTTGCAGGACCAACCCCAGATGGCCCCGTAACCCATACCCTACAGGTCATCCACACCCCCGGGCACGCAGCCAACCACCTGTGCCTGCTGCTGATCGAGGATGCGCTGCTGTTCAGCGGCGACCACATCCTGAACGGCAGCACCACCGTGATCGATCCGCCCGACGGCAACATGGCCGACTACCTCGACTCGCTCGACCGGCTGGACGCCGCCTGCGCGCAGCACGGCGTGGAGTTCATCCTGCCGGCCCACGGCTACGTGCTGGGTGGCCCTGTGCTGGGCGCGCGCCAGTCCATCGCCCGGCTCAAGGCCCACCGGCTGGCCCGCGAAGCCAAGGTCATGGCCGCCATGCAGGCCCAGCCCGACGGCACCATGGAAGACTGGGTGCGCCACGCGTATGACGACGTGCCGCCGCGCATGTGGCCGGTGGCACAGCGATCACTGCTGGCGCATGTGGAGCGAATCCGGGCGCAGCAGCCCGGCAACAACTGACGCGGCCACGCATTCATACCAACGAACCACAACCGTTCACGCTGAGCCTGTCGAAGCGCCGCGCGACGCGTCGACCAGCACAGCACCAACGATTCCTGCCTTTCTTTTGCAGGCTAGAAAAGCACCCTGGGCCGAGCCCGTACCCTTCACTCCGCCCTTCCCCTCCATGACCGACAAGCACTCCGACCCTTCCCACATCCGCCTGGCCAAACGCGTGGCCGATCAGCTGAACTGCTCGCGCAGCACCGCCGAGCAATTCATTGAGGGCGGTTTTGTCAGCGTGGATTCCAAGGTGGTCGAGCTGCCCGGCGCCCGTGTGCGCCCCGACCAAGCCGTGGCGGTGGACCCCGATGCGAGCCTGCTGGCGCTCACGCCCGTGACGCTGCTGCTGCACAAGCCGCCAGGGTTTGAAGCCGGGCTGGCGCAGCCCGCCGGGCCCGCAGGCACCGCCGCCCACTGCAGCCGCAGCCAGGGCGCGCCGCAGGCCGTCACGCTGCTGGGCGCAGAGTCGCACCTGGCTGAAGACGCCTCGGGCATCCGGCTGCTGCAGCGGCACTTCCGGCAGCTGGAATGTTTCACGCCGCTGCCCACCGAGGCCAGTGGCCTGGTGGTCTACACGCAGGACAAGCGCATCGCCCGCAAGCTGGCCGAGGACATCGAATCGCTGGAGCAGGAGTGCATCGTCGAAGTGGCGGGCACCATTGCGCCCCACGGCCTGCAGCGGCTGTGCCACGGGCTGTCGTTCAACGGCCGGCCGCTGCCCCCCGTCAAGGTGAGCTGGCAGAGCGAGACCAAACTGCGCTTTGCCCTCAAGGGCATCCGGCCCGGCCAGGTACCGGCCATGTGCGAGGCGGTGGGTCTGCAAGTGGTGGCCTTGAAGCGCATCCGCATCGGCCGCGTGCCGCTGTCCAAGGTGCCCGAGGGGCAGTGGCGCTACCTGCAGCCCTGGGAGAAGTTCTAGAACCCCTGCCGAGGCCCTGCCACCTCACTATCAAATAGATAGCTATCCAGGCAATTAAACAAAGGACCACCGGCCAGTTTGATGCCAAAAACCGCCGTCGGGGCTACACTGCGCCCCAAACAGGAGGGAGAGTTCATGAAACAGCAGCCCGCGGCCGGTCAGCCGGCCGGCCCGATGTCGAGCTTTGTCTCGCAGAACATCGACGCGCACCCGATGGAATTCACCGGCAGCGGTGGCGAGTACTTCCGGGTGTGGATCGTCAATGTGCTGCTTTCCATCGTCACGCTCGGCATCTACACGCCCTGGGCCCGGCGCCGCACGGCCCAGTACTTCTACAGCCACTCGTTCGTGGCCGGCAGCCCGCTCGAGTTCACGGCACAGCAGCGCAAGATGGTGATGGGCTTTGTGCTGCTGATGCTGCTCACCATTGCCTACAACATCGCCGCCAACACCGGGCAGGACCTGGCGGTGGGGCTGTTCCTGCTGGGCGGCGCGGCGCTGGCGCCCTTCATCTGGGCCAGCGCCATGCGTTTCCGGCTGGGGGCCACGCGCTGGCGCGGCCTGCGGCTGCAGTTCACCGCCAGCTGGAAAGAGGTGTACCTGGCCAGCTGGCCCGTGTTTGCGCTGGCCGGCGTGTGGTTTGGCGTGTTCACCGGGCTGCAGGTACTGTCGCCGGAGCTGGCCCAGGCGCTCGACGCGGGCGATGATGCACCCGCACGCAAACTGCCCGCATTCACGACCGCCATGGGAGCGCTGGTAACCCTGGGCGTCGTGCTGTCCATCCTGTGCTTCATCGGGCTCGAATACAACTTCAAGAGCCTGCTGGTCCGCAAGGCGCGCATCGGCACCGAAGGGGGCCGCTGGAAGCCGGTGTACATGGATTTCGTGAAGATCTGGCTGGCCACCGTGGCGGTGTTTGTGGCGACGGTGGCAGGCCTGAGCCTGGTGCTCACTGCGCTGGCCGGAGGCTCGCTGGCGTTCTTCGGCAAGCCGGGCGGCAACCTGGGCCTGTGGCTGTTCTTGTTCATCATCGTGGCGTTCGTCGGCGTCGTGTTCCTGATGTTCCTGGCGTCGGCACCGGCCCGCGCGTACCGCGAGGCCCGCATGTTCCAGCTCATGTGGAGCAACGTGGGGGTGAGCCATGTGGCCCGCTTCCGGTGCCGCCTGCGCACCGGCCGCTTCGTGCTGTTGCGCATCAAGAACATGCTGCTCACGCTGCTCACGCTGGGCCTGTACCGGCCGTTTGCGCTGGTCAGCGAGTACCGCATGAAACTCGAATCGGTGACGCTGCACGTCAAGGGTGGCGTAGACCAGATCGCCGGCGCCATGGCACGCCAGCAGCAGGGCGCGCTGGGCGACGCCCTGGCCGACGCGGCCGGGCTTGACCTGATCGGCTGAAGTGAAGAGGCATCCCCCTGAGCGGCTTCACCGCTTCCCCCTTCTCTCGCGCTGCGCCCGGGAAGGGGGACGCCGCCCGTGCGGCGGGGCGGCCCTTGCACGGCGGCCCGCGCTACGAGTACGCCGGTTGCAAGCCCCGGCAACGGGGCAAGGCATAGCGTGGCAGCGAGCATGAACGTCGCCGCTTCAGCCCCCGGCGACCTGCTGCCGGGCCGCTGGTTTGACGGGCGCAGCAGCCAGTCGCGGCCCGTGCTGGTGGGCCTGCAGCCCACGCCCCAGGGGCCCGCGCTGCGGCTGCACCCCCTGTCATCGCCCGGCGCAGCCCCCGTTGTCTTTGCGTACGGTGACGTCGGCTGGCCCGAGGCCTGGAACGACAAGCGCCCGCAGGTGCGCGTGGTGGTGGACCTGCGCGACCACGGCAGCCTGGAGATCGACGCCATGGGCCCCTGGCGCGCCGCGCTGGCCGCGGCGGGCGAGCGCCCGGGCATCGCCCAGCGCATGCAGACGCGCTGGCCCGTGCTGCTGGGCGTCACGCTGGCTGCCGTCATCGGCCTCACGCTGTTCTACCGCTACGGCACGCCGTGGGCGGCTACCCAGCTGACGCGGTTCGTTCCCCTGGGCTGGGAAACCCGCATGGCCGACAACGTGATGCGGCAGATGGACGAAGGCACCCTGAAGCCCAGCAAGCTGCCCGCCGCGCGGCAGCAGGAACTGCAGGCCCGGTTCGACGCACTGGTGCAGCAGACTTCCGCCACGCCGCACCGCTACCCCGGCTACCGGCCGGCTCTCGCGCTGGACTTCCGCTCCGGCATGGGCGCCAATGCCTTTGCCCTGCCCGGTGGCCGCATCGTGATGACCGACGGCATGGTCAAGGCCGCTGCCGAAAAGGGCCTGCCCGACGAGGCCCTCGTGGGCGTGCTGGCCCACGAGATCGGCCACGTGATGCACCGTCACAGCGCGCGCATGGTGGTCGAGCAGGGCGTGCTCAACGTGGGCCTGGGGCTGGCGCTGGGGGATGTGTCTTCGGTGGTATCCACCGGCGCATCGCTGCTGACCGGCCTGGCCTACAGTCGCAACCACGAGCGCGAAGCCGACTGCTACGCCATTGCCGCCATGCAAAAGGCCGCGCTGCCCACCGTGCCCATGGCGCAGCTGCTGCTGGCCGTGGCGCGGGACGGGGACAAAAAGGAAACCACGGGCCAGGCGGACACGGCAGGTGGTGGGGCTGGCAAGGAGAAAAAAGGCGACGCGCACCCGGTATGGTCGCTGCTGAGCAGCCACCCCGACACCGTGGAACGGGCGACCGAACTGGAACGCGGCCACGCACCGCACTGCGGCAGCAGCTGAGCCCCTGGCGGCGCGAACCGGGAGGCCTGCAAAGGGGCTCGGGAGCAGCATGGCAGACGACCTGCCCATGCCAAAAGAAAGTGTGAAGCGCGCCGATAAGCCGGATTCTGTGCGCTGCCGACCCTCTCGCGAAGGCCCGCAGTGTGACCGCCATTAATCTGGGCCGGGTGTCGCCACCACGGCTCGGTGCTACCTACCCGCCAGCTCTGCGGAACCACATCAACGCTGGCCTACTTGGTATTGCTGCGCGTAGAGATTGCCCGTTTCACCCGAAGCGGGCGCCGCCCGCTTCGGGTGACTATGGTCTTTGCGGCTTTCGCCACAAACCGTCTGGCTTGCGCCAGCCGTGCCCGCTTGCGCGGGCAACCGATAGAACACCTTCGGTGGCTTGCTGCCTGTTCCGACTCGTCTCTGTTGCTCTGATCCTCACCTCACGGTGGGCAGCCGTTAGCTGCTACGCTGTCCTGTGCAGTCCGGACGTTCCTCCAGTGCCTGGTTTCCCAGATTGCACCAGCGGCGGTCTGGCGTGCTTCACGGGGTGGATTATCGCCCAGGGCTGGCGTGGGCCGGCATATTGATATGCCGCAGCGAGCTGGCCGGCTGGTTCAGAATGCGCTCACCACCGGGCCACGATCCTTGGCAAGGCATCGCAGCTTACTTCTTTCCCCTTCAGGAGACGCCATGAAAGTTGACAACATTCTGCAGACCATCGGCAACACGCCCCATGTGCGTATCAACCGCCTGTTCGGTGCGGGCGCCAGCGTGTGGGTGAAGTCCGAGCGCAGCAACCCAGGCGGATCGATCAAGGACCGCATTGCCCTGGCCATGGTGGAAGACGCAGAAAAGTCCGGTGCGCTCAAACCCGG
>LNEG01000165.1 GCA_001464865.1 Burkholderiales bacterium Ga0074133 | reverse complement strand
TCCTGGTGATGCCCGACAGCATGAGCATCGAGCGCCGCCGCCTGATGCTGGCCTACGGTGCGCAATTTGACCTGACGCCCCGTGAAAAGGGCATGAAGGGCGCGATCGCCCGCGCGCAGGAGCTGCAGGCGCAGACGCCCGGCGCATGGATTCCCCAGCAGTTTGAAAACCCCGCCAACATCGACATTCACGTGCGCACCACGGCGCAGGAAATCCTGGCGGACTTCCCCGATGGACTGGATGCCCTCATCACCGGCGTGGGCACGGGGGGGCACCTGACGGGTGCCGCGCGCGTGCTTAAGGCCAGGTTTCCGCAGCTCAAGGTGTTTGCGGTAGAGCCTGCCGCTTCGCCAGTGATCTCCGGCGGCGCACCCGCGCCCCATCCCATCCAGGGCATCGGCGCAGGCTTTGTACCCAAGAACCTGGATACCAGCCTGCTGGACGGCGTGATCCAGGTCGATGCCGAGGCGGCCCGCGAATACGCCCGGCGCTGTGCGCGCGACGAAGGCATGCTGGTGGGGATTTCTTCGGGCGCCACCTTGGCGGCCATTGCACAGAAGCTGCCCGAGTTGCCCGCGGGCGCGCGGGTGCTCGGCTTCAACTACGACACCGGCGAACGCTACCTGTCGGTCGAAGGTTTCCTGCCGGCTTGACCGCCGCGCGCCGCGTACCTTGCAGGTGTGCGGCGCACTGCACCACTGTGCAGGCCCTGTCCTGCATCCCCTGCCCCTGGTTCGGCCAGCGCAGCACAGGCCAACGGCCCGGCGTCCTACAGCCCGCCACAGGGACCGCCCGAACAATCGATGACGCACCCGGCCCGCCCCTAGCGGCGGCCTCTGGTGCTTTCACCACGATTGTTTGCCCATGGCCCAAAACCCCTCCCAGCCCATTGCGTTCAAGGTGCTCACCGTGAACGTGCACAAGGGCTTCACCACGTTCAATCGCCGCTTCATCCTGCATGAGCTGCGCGACGCGGTGCGCGCGGTGGAGCCAGACCTTGTTTTCTTGCAGGAAGTGCTGGGCACGCACCACCGCCATGCCAGCCGGTTTGCCAACTTTCCGCAGGTTCCGCACTACGAATTCCTGGCCGACACCATCTGGCACCAGCATGCCTACGGACGCAATGCCGTGTACGACAACGGCGACCACGGCAATGCACTGCTGTCGAAATTTCCGATCACGCATTACGAGAACCACGACATCTCCATCAGTGGCCCCGAGCGCCGCGGCATGCTGCACTGCGTGCTGCAGCCCCCGGGCCACCACCTGCCGGTGCATGCCATCTGCGTGCACCTGGGCCTGCAGGAATCGCACCGCCAGAAACAGCTGCAGCGCGTGGCGGCGCTGGTGCGCAGCTTTCCGGTGAACGAGCCCGTGGTGCTGGCCGGCGACTTCAACGACTGGCGCCAGCGCGCCCATGGTGTGCTGCAGCGTGATGCCGGCATGCAGGAAGTCTTCGTGGAGGCCTTTGGCCGCGCGGTGCGTACCTTCCCGGCGTCCATGCCGCTGCTGGCGCTCGATCGCATCTATGTGCGCAACGCGGCCGTGCACACGCCGCTGTCGCTGCCCAGAAAACCGTGGGACAAGCTATCAGACCACGCGCCGCTGGCCGCGGAGATCCTGCTGTGAACCGCCGTTTCATGCCGCAGCGCTCGTCCCGCTGGGTGCCGGGCAACCATTTCGAGCTGCTCGAAAACGGCGAGGAGTTCTTCCCGCGCGTGTTCAGCGAGATCGCGTCGGCCCGGCACGAGGTGATGCTGGAAACCTTCATCCTGTGGGAAGACAAGATTGGTCAGGCGCTGCACGCGGCCATGCTGGCGGCTGCGCGGCGGGGTGTGCAGGTGCACGCGCTGGTGGACGGCTTCGGCTCGGCAGGCCTTTCGCAGGACTTTGTCGGAAGCCTGGTGGAGGCCGGCGTGCAGCTGCGCATCTTTGACCCGGGCCGCAGCATCATGGGCCAGCGCCTGAACCTGCTGCGTCGCATGCACCGCAAGATCGTGGTGGTCGACAATGAAGTCGGTTTCATTGGCGGTATCAATTATTCGGCCGACCACGTGGCCGACTTCGGCCCCGAGGCCAAGCAGGACTACGCCGTGCAGGTGCGCGGCCCCATCGTGGCGCAGCTGCGCCAGTTCACCCGTGATGCCGTGCTGGGTCGCGCATCGCGCGGGCGACCCCATCCCGCAAATGCAGCAGCTGCTGCCACTCGGCACGGCGCGGCGTTCGCCGATAACACCGCACAACCGTTGCATGCCGGGCCTGCCGACGCGATCTTCGTCACGCGGGACAACCACCACCACACCAATGACATCGAGCGCCATTACCGCGTGGCCCTGCGCGCGGCGCGCCACCGGGTGGTGATTGCCAATGCGTACTTTTTTCCGGGCTACCGCTTCATCCGCGAAATCCGGCGCGCCGCACGCCGCGGAGTGGACGTACGCCTGATCCTGCAAGGCCAGCCCGACATGGCCATCGTGCGCACAGCGGCGAGCATGCTGTACGACCACCTGCTGAGAGCCGGTGTGCGCATCTATGAATACTGCGACCGTCCCCTGCACGGCAAGGTGGCGCTGGTGGACGACGAATGGGCCACTGTGGGGTCGAGCAACCTCGATCCCCTGAGCCTGTCGCTGAACCTGGAGGCCAACGTGGTCATCCGCGACCGTGCGTTCAACACGCACCTGATGTCGCGCCTGTCGCACCTGATGGACAACAGCTGCAAGCAGGTGGATGTACCCGCGCCCAGCCGCTGGGATGGCCTGCGCCTGCTGCGCAGCTATGCCATGTTTCACCTGATGCGCTGGTTTCCAGCCTGGGCGGGGTGGCTGCCGCGGCACGATCCGGTGATCCAGCTGGCGCAGCCCGGCGACGGCGCGCCGCAGGGCAGCCATGGCACAGGGGCAGCCACCAAGGGCAACAACACGGGCGCGATCGCCTGACGGCGGCCTTCTGCCCCGCCTGCGCGCCACGCCCGCCCTTCACCTTTGCACCCAAGCATGGCCGCCGCTCCCTCTGCCGCCACCTCGCCCTCCGTCGTGGCTGCAGGCACACGCACTGCGCCTGTACGCGGCTGGCGCGGCCTGGCGCAGCGACCCTGGTGGCCCTGGGTTTCACGCGGCTTTGCCGCCGCCTTCTTTCTGCTCGTGGCCTGGCTGCTGTTTCGCCAGGCGCGCGCCGTGGAATGGCCCGAGGTGCTGCGCGCCCTGCGCGCGCTTGCGCCCGGCGCGCTGGCCGTGGCAGGCGCACTGGCGCTGCTGAGCCACTTGGCGTACGGCACGTTTGACCTGATCGGCCGCCACTGCACCGGGCACCGGCTGGGCCGCGACACCACGCTGGGTATCGCCATGACGAGCTACGCCTTCACGCTCAGCCTGGGCTCACTGATCGGCGGTGTGGGCGTGCGCTACCGCCTTTACGCGCGCCGAAGCGTGGACCCGGGCACCATCGGCCAGATTGTGGTCACCAGCGTGCTGACCAACTGGGTCGGCTACCTGCTGCTGGCCGCCGTGCTGCCGTGGGTATGGCAGCCGCCGCCACTGGCAGGCTGGGCCACCGCGCAGTGGCACTGGCAGGCCGGAGGCGCCGCGCTGGGTGCCGTGGCGCTGGCCTACGTCGGCCTGTGCGCCGTGCGCAGCGGGCGCGCGCTCACGCTGCGGGGCCATGCATTTCCGCTGCCGCGCTGGCCAGTGGCCCTGTGGCAGGTGGCCGTGTCGGCCGCCAACTGGATGCTGATGGGTGCGGCCCTGTGGACGGTGCTGCAGGGCCAGGTGAGCTACCCGGCCGCGCTGGCCACCGTGCAGCTGGGCGCGGTGGCCGGGCTGGTGTTGCGCGTGCCCGCCGGGCTGGGCGTGCTGGAGGCCGTGGGCGTAGCCCTGCTGGCTGGCGGGACGCTGGGCCAGGACGAGGTGCTGGCCGCGCTGCTGGCCTACCGCGCGCTGTACTACCTGGTGCCCCTGGTGCTGGCATCGGTGGCGTTGGGTCTGGCAGAGCTGCGCCTGCGCCACGTGACGTCTGCGCACGACGGCCACGGCTAGCGCCTGGTCGGCAGATATCAAAATTCATAGCACCCGGCGATTGTTTTGCCTGGACTTGCGGGCGTTTTGACTCAAAATCGCGCGTTTTCACGCGCCAGCACTGCCAACTCCTGGTGCAGCAGCAACTCCACCTCGGTGCTCTCGAACTGCCCCTGCAGCAGCGGCACGGCAAAGCAGTAATGCGCATCCTGCTTGCGCACCACATAGGCCAGCTGCAAACGCGCAAGGGACTGGCGCAACGCCTGGGCATCGCCCGCAATGCCGTGGCTGCGCAGCAGTTCTGCCAGGCCCACCAGGCTGGTCTGCCCCACAAGGGCCGTGTGGTACACCACGATGCGGTCGAGGCGGCAGGCTTCCTCATCGTGGCTCAGGCGCCCCCATCCAGCCAGCGCATCCTGCACCGGCTGCGACGCCAGGGCCTGCTCCAGATGGCGCGCCTCGATCACGCGTTCGCCAGGCAGCAACGCCTCCAGGCATTCCTGACACAGGATGGCCACCAGGTTGGCGCGCTGGCCGCTGGCATCGACGAGCCGCTCCACCAGTCGCGGGTTGTCAAACCCCAGGCGCAGGCGGCGCAGCGGCTCGGTCGCGAGCTCCACGCAGGCCGCGCGCTCCAGGCCGCCAATCGTCAGGACTTCGCCGAAGTTGCGCAGCGGGCTCTGGTAGTCCAGCACGGCCGTGGCGTAGAGGTCCCAAAAGCCAGCCAGCATGAACCAGCAGCGCCCCTCCTCGCTGAGCGCACGCAGGGTGGACAGCTGCACGTAGCCGTTGCGGGCTTCATCGCGGAAAAACAGGTCGGCCTCGTCGATCAGCAGCACCACACGCTTGCCCCGAAACTGCGCCTGCAGGTGCGCGACGATGGCCTCGAGCGAAGTGTCGGCCGGCAGGCCAAACTGCAGCGCCATCCGTGGTGCCAGCCGGTGGTCCCGCAGCGACACATAGTGGCAAACCACCTGCGGGTGCCCTTGCATGCGCCGCTGCACGGCCTTGAGCAGGCTGCTCTTGCCCAGCTGCCGCCCGCCCACCACCAGGTAGTTGGCCGGTTCACGCGACACCACCCGGGCCAGCAACTGCGCGCGGCCAAAGAAAGCGCCCTCGCGCGTCACGCCGCCACGCGTCTGGTAGGGGGAAATGCGGGTGATGCGCAGCTGCTCGGCCAGCAGGCGCAGCAGCACCTGCAGCGCCTGGCCGCCGATCAGCCATTCGGTCTGGCTGGCGCTGTCGACCATCACAGACAGGTTGGCGCGATCCTGAGCGTGGGCCTGCAACAGCGGCCACGGCGTGTCCACACTGTGCTCGCCCAGGATCAGCAGCACGTCGCTGCCGGTCTGCGTGGCGCGCAGCTGGCGAAGCACGGTGGCTTCGTCGATGCCGGGCGCGGGCACGAACACGAGGCAGCGGTCCAGCGACACGGGCAGATCACTCGGAAACTGCCACTCGAAAACCTGGCCGGGCAGCGTCCATTCGGAGCCTGGCCGGCAGCGGGCCGACACGCGCTCGGCCAGCGCACCCGCCAGGCCGTGGGCACGGTTGCTGCCGCTGGCCTGGGCGCACATCACCGCGCGGCGCCAGTCCACCATGCGGATGTCGGCAGCAACGAGCGTAGGCTCCAGCCGCCGCAGCCAGCGAAGCAGCCGGTCCATGCGCGGCAGGCGCGCCAGCGGCGTGCGGCGCAGGCGCGCGGGGCGCAGCTGGCCCGCGCCGATCAATGGATGCCTCACCACCCACAGCACGGCCCCCGCAGCAAATATGACCGCGCACCACACGATGAGCGAGCGCAGCCCGCCCAAGGGATCCGCATCCGCGGTGGGCCCGCCGGGCTCCAGGTCGCTGGCAGCGCCTTCCAGACAGTTGATGGGCAGGTAGCCGGCAGGCATGGGCGGATTGCCCGGCCGGCAAGTCCAGGTGTGCGTGCCGGGCTTGAGCTCAACCACCACCTGCGTGCCAGCCAGCCGGCCAAGTTCGGGGTTGCGGGCAATGTCGGCCTGCAGCACGTTGGGGCGCGGCGACGTGACACGCAACTGGGGATGGGCCACCGGCGGGGCGTACGCCTGGATGTCCTCGGGCCAGGTGCCCAGTTCACCGTACGCGCCCACCATCGCCACTCGCCACTGCACCAGCTCACCCCACACGGGATCTGCGTTCATGGAGGCCAGGAACCCGCCGCGCGTTGCCGGGTTGAACTGCGGCGTGAATACCGCGCTTGCCACAAACAGCGTGACCAGCGCAATGGCCACGGCACGCACCAGCGGTCTGGAGACCGGCCGGCTCATTCGGCCGAGCACGAGTCCAGCACCATCAGGCCGGCCTCACGCACCGTGGGGCTGCGCCAGTGCAAGCGCGCTGTTTCGCCAGTGCCCCGCGCATGGATGAGGTTGCCCCAGAACAGGTTGCGCAGCTCGTCGTCCTGAAGGTATGGCCGGGCGCGGCCCAAGTCGTCGGCGTGCAACAGTTGCTGAAGGCGGGCGCGCGTGGAGGGGGCCTGCGCCAGCGGCAGGAAGGTCTGCCACAAGCGGGCGCTGCTGGCCATGTGGGTGCGCAGCGCGCTCCAGGCGGCCGTTCCTTCGCTGAGCCTGGCACCTGCGCCAGGGTGGTCCACCAGCCACTGCAACCCCTCTTCGAACAGCGCGGGGTGGCCGCCGCTCAGGGTTTGCAGCGCGGACACCTCCGGTTCGCCCCAGACCTGCTCAGGCCAGCGGTGGCGGGCTAGCTGAAGCAGGTCGTCCGGCGTGGGGTCGGGCCAGTGGTGGACCTGGGCGATGTTCAGCAACGACAGATCACCGCTGCGGTACTTGAGGTCTGCCAGCGCCTCGCCGCCACACAGCAGCAGGTGCAGACGACCACTGTGCATCTCGCTCAGGCTGCGCAGGATGCCGGCCAGTGTTTCGCGCAGCGCAGGCGTGCCCTGCTCGAAGCGGCTGACCAGGCAGAAGATGCGCTCGCCCGTGAGCAGGCGCCGCTCCAGCGCCGACTCGAACTCATAGTCCGACGCCACATCGCCCAGACCACATTGGCGGGCGATGGCGGCGAAGTACTCGGCAGGCACGGTGCTCACGCTGTAGGGCGGCTGAATGTGCAGCACCGAGCCTTCGCCGTACTGCGCACGGGCGCGTTGCAGCAACTCGTGCCGGAACGGTGGTTGCCCCCAGTGGGCCGGCGACAGCAGCAGCGAGATGGGATATGGCACGGCCTGTGCGAGCTGTGCAAACACCTTGTCCTGAAACCTGGCAAACGGCTGCGCACCCACCGTCTCGGCCTGCAACGGGAATTCCGGTGCAAAGCCTGCGGCACTGAGCAGGCGGTTGGCCTCGCTCTCGGTCAGGCGCAGGTAGCGTGTGCACGCCACCAGCTTGTCGCGTGACCGGGGGTTGGGTGCAGAGATGCCGTTGCGCCAGTTGTTCACCGCCTCGCGGCTCAGACCGACTTCCGTGGCGACACCCGCTGCACTGGCGCGGATGCGGCGCATGTAGATCGACAGCAGATCGGCAAAGGAATCGGTGGGCATGGGAGCTTGGGCTGTTGGCAGAACCGGTCACGCAGAACTAGGGCACAAGCCGCGCATCAATGCACGGCGGGATGCTGGCTGCGATTGTCACCATTGCAGGCCCCCAGCCGCGGACGCCGCGGCGTGACTGCGCTATGCCAAGCCCTGCAGCATGGGCCAGGCTTTGGCGCAGGCCAGGCCACAGGCGGTGAGGACCGGGCTGTACAGCACGATGGCGCCGACCACCGTCATCAGCCAGCCAGGCTCTTCGCCCTCTTCGGGCTGGCCTGCCTCGCCCCCCTTCCCTTTTTCCTGGTCGCTGCCCTCAGCCTCGCCGGTTCCGGCATCGCCGGTCATTTCCTGCACCAGCATCACACCCACCACCACCAGCGAGACGGCCAGCAATGCCAGGTAGCCATACTGCAGCGCGGGCTGCGTGAGCGGATAGAAGTAACCGGCCAGCAGCGCAGCCGGTGCCAGGAAAAACACATGCATCATGAGCCAGTACCAGGGAATGCCGTCCGCGGGCTTGTCCAGCGCGCCCATGACCATGCGGTAGGTCAGTGCGCCCAGCACAAAAATCACCCCACCCCACCATTCGATTTGCGTCAGCATGTTGTTGTCCTCCCGGGATTGATTTATTGGGTTGCGGCCGCCGCGGCACGCTCGCCGCCATCGGAATGTTCGTTGCTGTCATCGCCATCGTCCCCGCGCAGCTCCTTGTACTCGGTGACGATGTAGTACAGCGGCAGCACCACAGCCAGCACCAGCCCCAGGCCCATCCATAGCCAGAAGCCCTTGAAAAGCAGCACGGTGACCGCGGTGAAAACCACTGCGTGCAGCAGCCCCTTGAGCCCGGCGCGCAGCAGCAGCACGGCGATCAGCCCCTGTACCGGCGACTTCCCGCTTTTGCCCATGGCGCGCGCCATTTCCACAAAGGCTTCGGCAGTCTCCTCGGCCTCGCGCCGGCGTTTTTCTTCCTGCTTGCGCAATGCGGCCAGCGCGATGGGCTTGGCCGGATCCTTGGAGCAGGCATACGGGTCATGGCCGTCTTCGTCGTCCTCGGCGGCAGCGGCTTCTGCGGGTTCCACGACCGTGCGCAACGCCGGGTGCGCCGCAAAGAACGCCTTGCGGGAGACCCACTGCCCGCTGTCGAAGTGCATGCGCTCGGTTTCACCTACCTGGTCGTAGAACACCTCCAGTACGGCAGCCCGCAGACCGTGCGCGAACAGTGTTTCCAGCGCGCGCAGGGGCAGCTCGTCGTAGGTGCCGGTATCAAAGCGCAAAGTCAGATGCCCGGGGCCTGACGAAACGGCCTGGTTGAACCACCGCTCATCCCACAGCGCTGCGAGGTCGCCAACGCCCAGCTTGCCAGCCCAGCGTTGCGCCTGCTCGATGTTTTCCGCCGCCAGGTACTGGTACACCAGCTGCACGGTTTTAAGCTGGATCGGCGTGTCGAAAAAGAGGTTCAGGGTGTGTGCGTTCTGGGACATGGCAGCAGTAGTGGCAGTGGCGGCTCAGGGTGGCTGAAGTGCAAGGCAACAGGGTAGGGTTCGGTGGATGGATTTTCTGGGTTCCCGGCGACCGGGAGCCCCGCAGAGTTGTCCATGCCGCGCTTCCCGCGCTTGACAAAACGTCCAGCGTCACGAGGTTGGCGCCTCGGCGTGAACCCTCCATGCTCGCCGTGCAATCCGGCTTGCAGCGCCAGAAAAATTCGCATCAGCAGGTAGCCAGAGCCACACCAGAAAAGGATTCGATGCTCACATTTTTGCACATCAAAACGTGCGTTTCACCGGCCTTCTATCCCACACCGAAAGGCCCGATGCCGCCAGACACGTATGATGCTGCCCCCACAGCAAACGCTTTCGCCCGATCGACACGGGCCAAGTCGAAATGATCAGAATCTCCGAAATCCGGCTGCCCTTCACCGTGGCCGAAGCGCCTGAAGCGCCCCTGCGCGCCGCCGTCACGCAACTGCTGGGCATTGCGCCCGCAGACATTGCCCACCTGCACGTCTTCAAGCGCAGCTTTGACGCCCGCAAGGCCGACCTGCTGGCCGTGTACATCGTCGACGTGACGCTGGCCCAGCCCGGGCGCGAAGCCGCGCTGCTGGCCCGGTTTGCGGGCAGCCCGCACATCCAGCCCACGCCCGACATGGCCTGGCGCCCCGTGGGCCAGGCGCCTGCCGACCTGCCCTTGCGCCCGGTGGTGGTGGGCTTTGGCCCCTGCGGCATCTTTGCGGCGCTGGTGCTGGCGCAAATGGGCTTCAGGCCCATCGTGCTGGAGCGTGGCAAGACCGTGCGCGAGCGCACCAAGGACACCTGGGGCCTGTGGCGCAAGCGCGAGCTGCATGCCGAAAGCAATGTGCAGTTTGGCGAGGGCGGCGCGGGCACGTTCAGCGACGGCAAGCTCTACAGCCAGATCAAGGACCCGCGCCACCTGGGCCGCAAGGTGATGAACGAGTTCGTGAAGGCCGGCGCGCCCGACGAAATCCTTTATGCGGCGCACCCGCACATCGGCACCTTCAAGCTGGTGAAGGTGGTGGAGAACCTGCGCGAACAGATCATTGCGCTGGGCGGCGAGATCCGCTTCGAGCAGCGCGTGACGGACGTGATCGTTGAAGGCACCGGGGCCAAGCGCCACCTGCGCGGCCTGAAGGTGCTGAACCAGGCCACGGGCGAGACGACGGACCTGCGCGCCGACCACGTCGTGATGGCGCTGGGCCACAGCTCGCGCGACACGTTCGCCATGCTGTACCAGCGCGGCGTGGCCATGGAGGCCAAGCCGTTCTCCATCGGCTTTCGCATCGAGCACCCGCAGGGCGTGATTGACCGCGCCCGCTGGGGCCGCCACGCAGGCCATCCGCTGCTGGGCGCGGCCGACTACAAGCTGGTGCACCACGCCCAAAACGGCCGTGCGGTGTACAGCTTTTGCATGTGCCCCGGCGGCACGGTGGTGGCCGCCACCAGTGAACCCAACCGCGTGGTCACCAACGGCATGAGCCAGTATTCGCGCAACGAGCGCAATGCCAACGCCGGCATGGTGGTGGGGATCGACCCGCGCGACTACCCCACGGACCCCGCCGCATTCGAGGAGCACCTGGGCCAGACCTATGGCGCAGAAAGCCTGCCCGCCGGGCAGTTCCACCCGCTGGCGGGCAGCGTGCTGCAGCGCCAGCTCGAATCCAACGCCTTTGTACTGGGCGGGCGCGACTACAGCGCACCGGGCCAGCTGGTGGGCGAGTTCATTGCGGGCAAGCCATCGACCCAGCTGGGCAGTGTGGAGCCGTCGTACAAGCCCGGCGTGGCCCTGGGCGACCTGCACGCCGCCCTGCCCGGCTACGCCATCGAGGCGCTGCGCGAGGCGCTGCCGGTGTTCGGCCGCAAGATCAAGGGCTTTGACATGCACGACGCG
>LNEG01000164.1 GCA_001464865.1 Burkholderiales bacterium Ga0074133 | reverse complement strand
GTGAATGCGATGCGCGCGGACGACTGGGGTTTGAAGAAGCCGCCTACCCGCAGCGCCCGCGCCTGCTGGCGGCACTGGGCGCCGTGCAGGCCGTGGTCACGCGCGACATTGCGGCCGACGCAGCCGCCCGCGGCATGAGCGGCCCGCAGGTCGGCACGCTCATTCACCAGGCGCGGGTGGCGGCGGTGGGGCAATGGCTGCAGGGCGCAGCGGCGGACTGAACGAAAGGCCTCAGCGGGCCGCAGTGGACTGACGCGCGAGGCGTCAGCCCGCTTGCGTCAGAACGCGTAGGTAACGGCCAGCACGCCGTTGACGCCAGCCCGGTCCCGCACGATGGGGCTGTTGGCCGCATCGCCCTGCAGGCGGCTGTACGACAGCCCTGCCGTGGCCGATGCGCGCGGCGAGATGGCATAAGTGGCGGACACCGACACGCGTACATCGCGCACCCCGGCGCTCGCCTGGTACAGGCCCAGGCCACTGCGGGCGGACTGGGCGGCATCCACGCCAAAGTACGACTGCGTGTACTCCGCGTTGGCCCAGGTGGCGGCCACACCCGCGCCCACGCGCCATGCAGGCGAGAGCGGCGCCGTCACGCCCGCGCCCACGTCGATCAGCAGGCCGTCGCGACCCTGGCCCGAGCCGTAGCGCAGGGATGACGTCAAAAAGGTGTTGGCCGTGGGCTGCAGGTTGTAGAACGCGCCCAGCTCTGGCCGCGCATCCACATCACCCAGGCCGCGCAGCACCGGAGACCGGCTTTCGTCACGCCCGAAGTCCGCCGTCATGCGCAGGCCGTACTGCACGCCCGGCTGGCGCGAGAAGTTGTAGCCAATGCCATTGGTGGTGCCAGCAAACCAGCCGTTGGCCCAGCGGTAATCGATGGCCGGGTAGGCCCGCGTGCGGCGCTCGTCCGACCCCATGTACTCATGGCCCGCCACCACGGCCAGCCCCACGGTGCCGCCGTCGCGGTCGGGCACCGCACCGTACAGGCGCACGGCGTCGAAGGCCTGGGCGCGGGCGCCGAAGGACAGCGCTGCGCCCAGCGCGGTGACGGTCAGCAGGGCTGCGACGCGGAGCGTGGGCGGGGAAATGGCAGACACGGATGGACGCATGGCCGACTCCTGAACGAATTGGTTAAAAAGTGACCCGATGGTATGTTTTAAAGACGCGTTCGTCAAAACCCGGCGCACGAGCAGGGGCAAAACCTGGACATGCGCGCTGAAGACAAAGCACGGCGGGGCCGTACCATCGCCGTCCGCACGCAGACGCCCATCGCCTGCTCTCCAGCCCCCAATTTGCCCTCGAACCGCCATGCACATACGCACCGCCGCCCTCGCCGACGCCGACACCATCGCGCCACTGTTCGACGCCTACCGCCAGTTCTACGGGCAAGCGCCCGACCTGGCCGGCGCACGGCAGTTCATCACCGGGCGCCTAGCGAGTGAAGAATCCGTTGTCCTGCTGGCCGTGGATAACGCGGGCAAGGCAGCCGGCTTTTGCCAGCTGTACCCTACGTTCTGCTCGGTCGAGGCTGCGCCGATCTACACGCTGTACGACCTGTACGTGTCGCCGCAGGCACGCCGAACTGGCGCAGGGCGCGGGTTGCTGCTGGCGGCGCACGCCACGGCGCAGGCCCACGGGAAGGTGCGCATGGACCTGACCACAGCGCACACGAACACGGCAGCACAGGCGCTGTACGAATCGCTGGGCTGGACACTGGACACGGTCTTTCGCGCCTACAGCAAGCGCGTGGAGGCCTGAGGCGCTACCCACAGGCCGCGTCACCGGCGCCGACAGCAGGCCCGCAGCCAAGTCGGCGCCGAAAGCGAGGCGGCGGAGCTGGCCGCTCAGCCCAGTGCAGAACGCACCCAGCGCACGATGTCTGCCGCTGGCAGCGCGCCCGAAATGCGCGACACCTCGCGCCCCTGGCGAAACAGGATCATGGTGGGAATGCTGCGGATGCCGTAGCGCCCGGCAATCTCCGGCTCGGCCTCGGTGTTGAGCTTGGCCAGCCGCACGGCAGGCTCCAGCTCGCGCGCCGCCTGCGCGTAGGCAGGGGCCATCTGGCGGCAGGGCCCGCACCACGGGGCCCAGAAGTCCACCAGCACCGGCAGGTGGCTCCGCCCGATGTGGCGGTCAAACGCATCGCCCGCCAGCTCCAGCGGCGCGCCTGCAAACAGCGGCTGGTGGCATTTCCCGCAGTCGGGCGCATTGGCCAGGTCGGCGGTTTGCACGCGGTTGGTGGTGTGGCAGTGCGGGCAGACGATGTGGAGGGGTTCGGACATGCGCGTGGGTCTCGGAAAGAAGTGACTGGCTGTATGCAGAGGGTGCGGCTGGATCGGATGATTTCAAGGGCTGGGCGCGGTGCAAACCCGACACGCCCTGCCTACACAAAGTTACGCGCAAATGGGCCTCGAAACTGCCTGCACCGGCCCATCGCCGCGCGCGCTCTGCTATGGTCCCCCGCCATGCAGCTGCTCCCGATCCTGACCACTGCCCACGCCCTTTTTCTCGACTTTGACGGCACCCTGACCGAACTGGCGCCGCGGCCCGAAGCAGTGCGCATTGCATCAGGCCTGGTGCCCACGCTGGCGGCCATGCAGGCCCACCTGGGCGGTGCGCTGGCCATCGTCACGGGTCGGCCCGAAGCCGACATCGATGGATTTCTGGCGCCCCTGCGGCTGCCACTGGCCAGCGAGCATGGTGCGCAGTACCGCCTGTTTGGCGAGTCCCTCCCATCGGTGGCCACGACCGACCTCACGCAGGTGCTGCACACAGCCCAGGCACTGGCCGCGCGCCACGCCGGTCTGCTGGTGGAGACCAAGCGTGCCAGCATTGCACTGCATTACCGGCAGGCACCGCATCTAGAGGCGCACTGCGTGCACGCGATGGAGCGTGCCGTGCAGGGCCTGGATGGCGTGGAGCTGCTGCGCGGCAAGTGCGTGCTGGAGGTCAAGCCCCGCGGGGTGCACAAGGGGCAGGCCATCATCGATTTCATGACGCAGCCGCCCTTTGCCGGGCGGATGCCGGTCTTCGTGGGGGACGACGTGACCGACGAGGCGGGCTTTGCCGCAGTGCACGCGCTGGGCGGCTGGGGCATCAAGGTCGGCGAAGGCCCCACCATGGCCCAGCACCGCTGCATGACACCGGCTGCGCTGCGCGGATGGCTGTCGGCCGCGCGCACCAGCTGGGACCGCGCGCGGTAGGCAGCAGCAGGCCCTGCCAGCGCGGGCGCCGCAGGTGCCACACGCGCTGCCTGCGGCCGACGCCGCCTGCATGCGCCTTCCGGCCCTGGGCATTCGCGCACTTGTCCGACACAGCCCTCCTGTCCCGGACGCAATGATTTACAGATGAGCCGTCTCGTAGTCATTTCAAACCGCATCGCCGATCCCCGCAAACCCGCCGCGGGGGGCCTGGCAGTCGCATTGGGCGACGCGCTGAGCCAAACAGGTGGACTGTGGTTTGGCTGGAGCGGCAACATCATCGAAGACGGCACGCCGGGCGAGGGCGACCTGCGCGTGCGCCAGGCTGGTGCCGTGACGCTGGCCACGGTGGACCTCTCGCGCGAAGACCACGACAGCTACTACCTGGGCTACAGCAACAGCGTGCTGTGGCCGGTGTTCCACTACCGGCTGGACCTGGCCGACTTCAACGCCAGCTACATCGCCGGCTACCGCCGCGTGAACCGGATGTACGCCCAGAAGCTGCTGCCGCTGCTGCGCGATGACGACATCATCTGGGTGCACGACTACCACCTGATCCCGCTGGCAGCCGAGCTGCGCGCCATGGGCTGCAAGCAGCGCATCGGCTTCTTCCTGCACATCCCCGTGCCGCCGCCGCTCATCATGGCTGCCATACCCCAGCACGAGTGGCTGATGCGTTCGCTGTTTGCCTACGACCTGGTGGGGCTGCAAAGCGAATGCGACGTGGCGCACTTCACCCGGTACGTGCGCAACGAGGCCAGCGCTGAAGAGCTGGAAGACAGCCGGGTGCGCGCCTTTGGCGCGACGGTGGTCGTGCGGGCCTTCCCCATCGGCATCGACGTGGACGAATTCACGCGCCTGTCGAACGCGCCCGAAGCCGTGGAAACCTGCGAAAGCATGCGCGACGAATACTCGCGCCGCCGCCTGCTGATGGGCGTGGACCGGCTCGATTACTCCAAGGGCCTGCCGCATCGCGTTCGCGCCTACCGCGAGCTGCTGGACCGCTACCCGGAGAACCGCAACAGCGCCACGCTGATCATGATCGCGTCCCCCTCGCGCGACGACGTGAACGCCTATTCAGACCTGCGCCAGGAACTGGAGGGCCTGTGCGGCCCCGTCAATGGCGACTATGGCGAGCTGGACTGGATGCCCGTGCGCTACATCCACCGCATGGTGGCGCGCAAGCGCGTACCGGGCCTGTGCCGGGCCGCGTCGGTGGGGCTGGTCACGCCGCTGCGCGACGGCATGAACCTGGTGGCCAAGGAATACGTGGTGGCGCAAGACCCGGAAGACCCCGGCGTACTGGTGCTGTCTCGCTTTGCGGGCGCGGCCGAGCAGCTGAAGGAAGCGCTGCTGGTGAACCCGTACGACACGCAGGGCATGGCCGACAGCATCCAACAGGCGCTGCAGATGCCGCTGGCCGAGCGGCAGGAGCGCCACAGCAAGCTGATGGCGGGCATCCGCGAGCACGATGTGCACTGGTGGCGCCGCTCCTTTCTCACGGCACTGGAAGCTTCCGGCGCGTGACCTGGCCAGGCCCGACCGCGCAGGCTTCAGAACAGCTTGGCGATCAGGCTCACCAGAAAGCTCAGCAGCAGCGTGGACGCCAGCGGCACATCCCAGTCGCGCCCCAGCCAGCGGAAACGCAGGTCGCCTGGCAGCTGGCCAAATCCCAGGCGCCGCAGCAGTGGCGACAGCCAGCTCAGCAGCATGAGCGCCAGAAACAGGACGATGAACCAGCGGAGCATGATGGAGCGGACCGGGGTGGGTTGGGACTGGCCAGCAGATCAGAGGCGGTGCGAGCGGTCGCCGCGCACAAACCCCAGCGGGTCCCACGGCTCGCCCACGCCGAGCGCCAGCACCTTGAACAGCTCGCCCATCTCGTGCTCCATGATCAGCTTGGCCGCGGTGGCACGGTCCGCCTGCGGCAGCTGCTCCATTCTGGGCAGCAACCCGCAGTTGATCAGGAAGTGCGCCTGCGTGGTGTAGCCCAGCACCTGCAGGCCCGCGTCCTGCGCCGCCAGCGCCATGGCCGTGAAGTTGACGTGGGCGGTGATGTCCTTGAGCCCCACGGACACCAGCGGGTCGCCGTCGGCCATGTGGCCCTGGTGGCACATCACCGTGCCCATGTGGCGCTGGGGGTGGTAGTACTCGTCCTCGCCAAAGCCGTAGTCCAGCAAAAAGGCCGCGCCGCGCGTGAGCCGGTCGGCCAGCATGCGGATGAAGCCTTCGCCCTGCGCGTGGATCTCGGTCAGGTAGTCCTGCGGGCCTTCGATGTCGATCGGCGGGCGCAGGTGCGTGGGGCGGTCTGCCCAGGCAAAACTGCCATCACTGGCCAGCACCACGCCGCGCTCGTGCCACACCCCAGCCTGCTGGCCGCCGTGGCGCGCCAGCAGTTGCACGGGCATGGCGTCCAGCACCTCGTTGCCCACCACCACGCCGCTGAAGGTTTCGGGCAGCGCATCGACCCACTGCACCTTGTGTGCGTGCGCAGCCAGCTTCGCCTGCTGGCGAGCGCGCAGACTGCCCGACAGATCCACGATGGTGTAGCGCCGGACCTGGTCGCCCAGGGCATCCAGCAGCTGCAACGCCAGTGCGCCCGAGCCCGCGCCAAACTCCCACACCTCGTCGGTTCGGGTCTGTGCCAGCGCCTGGCCCACCTGCACGGCCAGCGTCTGGCCAAACAGCGGTGTCAGCTCGGGGGCGGTCACGAAGTCGCTGCCCGAACCCGGCATGGCGCCGAACTTGGTGGAGTCGTTGGCGTAGTAGCCCAGGCCGGGCGTGTACAGGGCCAGTTCCATGAAGCGGTCAAAGCCCAGCCAGCCACCCGCGGCGGCAATGGCCTCGCAGATGTGCGCGTGCAGGGCGGTCGTTAAACTCTCGGGTCTTTGGGTCACGGCCCGCATTGTCCCCCACATGTCCACCCCTCCTCTTTCCACACGCCCCCGCACGGTGCTGGTCACCGGCGCAGCCAAGCGCCTGGGCCGCCACATTGCCCTTGCCCTGGCTGCCGGTGGCTGGCAGGTGGCGGTGCACTACCGGTCATCAGCGCAGGACGCTATCAATACAGTAGCCGAATGTGCTTTATTGACCAGCACCAGCGCCCATTTCGAGGCTGATTTCGACGATGAGGCGGCAGTGCGCGGCCTGCTGCCCCGTGTGTTGGCGCACTTTGGCCACGTGGATGCGGTGGTCAACAGCGCCTCGCTGTTCGAGCATGACACCGCCGACACCTTCGGTTTCGACGCACTGCAAAAACACCTGCGCAGCAACACCGGGGCACCCGTTCTGCTGGCGCAGGCGCTGCACCAGCACATCAGCGAGCGCGCGGCCCAGGGCGAAGCCGATGCGCAGGGCGCCGTGGTGAACCTGCTCGACCAGAAGCTCTGGAACCAGAACCCCGACTTTCTGAGCTACACGCTCTCCAAGGCCGCGCTGGAAGCTGCCGGAACCATGCTGTCGATGGCGCTGGCCCCGCGGGTGCGCGTGGTGGGCGTGGCCCCGGGCCTGACGCTCACCAGCCACATGCTCAGCGACGACAAGTTTGCCCAGCTCCACTCCCTGAGCCCGCTGGGCCGCTCGTCGACCCCCGAAGACGTGGCAGCCACGGTGAAGTTCGCGCTGGAAAACCGGTCGATGACCGGCACCACGCTGCTGGTCGATGGCGGCCAGCACCTGATGAAGTTTGACCGCGATTTTTCGTTGATGTGAGCGCGTGCCACCCGCCCACTCCATCCAGGACCCTTTTCATGACAGACGCTGCAGGCACCCAGATCCTCACGCTCACCGGGCTGCGCTTTGATGCCAACCTGGGCATCCTCGACCACGAACGCACCGCCCCCCAGCCCATCCAGGTCGATGCCGAGCTGAACCAGGGCCGTCAGCCGCTGCTGCCGCACGACGACGACATCAGCCACGTGCTGGACTACCGCAAGGTACGCCAGATCATCATCGACGAGTGCACGGCCGAGCACGTGAACCTGCTCGAGAGCCTGATCGGCAAGCTCGCCAAGCGCCTGATGCAGCTGCCGGGCGTACAGGGTGTGCGCGTGAAGATTGCCAAGCTTGAAATTTTTGACGACTGCGAAGTGGCCATTCGCGTCGAGACTGGACAGTGGTAAGCCCATGAGCACCGTAGTGAACGAAACCCCATCCGTCGATTCCCTTGCACCACCTGCAGGCTGGACGGACGAGCCCGCAGAAGCCACCAGCGGCGCGGCCCGCATGAAGATCGAACGCGAAACGCACAAGCTTGAAAAGCGCCTGTGCCGTGAGGTCGGCAAGGCCATCGTCGACTTCAACATGATCGAAGAAGGCGACAAGGTGATGGTGTGCATGTCGGGCGGCAAGGACAGCTATGCCCTGCTCGACATCCTGCTCAAGCTCAAGGCCCGCGCGCCCATCCACTTTGATCTGGTCGCGGTCAACCTCGACCAGAAGCAACCCGGCTTCCCCGAGCATGTGCTGCCCGAGTACTTGGCCAGCACCGGCGTGCCCTTCCACATCGAGAACGAGGACACCTACAGCATCGTCAAGAAGCTGATCCCCGAGGGCAAGACGACCTGCAGCCTGTGCAGCCGCCTGCGCCGGGGCATTCTGTATCGTGTGGCCGATGAGCTGGGCTGCACCAAGATCGCGCTGGGCCACCACCGCGACGACATCCTGCAGACGCTGCTGCTCAACATGTTCTTTGGCGGCAAGATGAAGAGCATGCCCCCGAAGCTGGTGAGCGATGACGGCAAACATGTGGTGATCCGCCCGCTGGCCTACGTGGCCGAGAAGGACACCGCCCGCTGGGCTGCGCATCGCAATTTCCCCATCATCCCGTGCAACCTGTGCGGCAGCCAGGAGAACCTGCAGCGCAAACAGGTGGGCGAGATGCTGCGCGAATGGGAAAAGCGCTTCCCCGGCCGCGTGGAAAACATGTTCAACGCACTGCAGAACGTGGTGCCCTCGCACCTGCTGGACGGCAGCCTGTACGACTTCAGGAACGCCCGTGCCACCGGCATCGCCAGCGAAGACGGCGACAAGGCTTTCGACAAGGAAGAGTTCGCGGCCCCGTCACCTTCGTTACCAGGTGTTCAGGTGGTGCAGCTATCGTGAACCTGAGGCGGCTGGCCGTGTCTCACCATGATCGTCCCGCTGCGGACATCACCGAGGACTGACTGCCATGAACCTTCGCCGCCTCACCCCCGCCCTGGTTGCGGCGCTTGCCGCCGTGGTGCTGGCGGGCTGCAGCACCGGCCCGCGCATCGTGGACGGGCGCGTGCAGAGCTTTGCCACCCCCGGCGCACTGTCCACGCCCGCCACCTACCGGCTGGAGCGCCTGCCCTCGCAGCAGGGCCCGGCGTTCGACACCATTGCCGGCCTGGCCGATCAGGCCCTGGCGCGTGCGGGCTTGCAGCGTGACGATGCCGCACCGCAGCTGCTGGCCCAGATCAGCGTACAGGCCGATACCGTGCCCCGGGCAGACCCGTGGGGCTATCCCTACGGCCCGTACGGCGGCTTCGGCCCGTCGCCCTGGGCATTTGGCGGCGGCTGGCATGGTCGCGGCTGGAGCGTGGGCGGGCTGTGGGGCATGGGCGCGCCCACACCGCTGTACCGGCGCGCTGTCAGCGTGGTGCTGCGCAGCGCCCGCGACCAGGCCGTGGTGTACGAGACCTCGGCAGTGCACGAGGACGTGTGGGTCAGCGACCCGGGGGTGTACGGCGTGCTGTTTGACGCGGCGCTGCAAGGGTTTCCGGCAGCGCCCGCCGGCGTCCGGCAGGTCCAGCTGCCGCTCCTGACGACTCCAGCACAAGGCACTCACACCGGCAGTACGGCCGCAACGCCGGGCGTGGTGGTGCCCTCCCCCGGCGTGCCGGGCACACCTACAGCCCCCGGAGCCCCGGCAACGCGGTAAGCTTGGGCAGCGCCCGGGGCCAGCAGGCCGGGCGGTCGCCCTTGGGCGGCCTGCACCAGGCTGCCTTGCCAGCCCCACACCGACACGACACACGCCCGCATGGACGCCACCCGCATCGTCGCCATCCGCCACGGAGAGACCGCCTGGAACGTGGACACGCGCATCCAGGGCCATCTGGATATTCCCTTGAACGACACCGGGCTGTGGCAAGCCCGGCAGGTTGCCCGGGCACTGGCATCCGAGCCGGTGGCCGCGGTCTACACCAGCGACCTGCAGCGCGCCCACGCCACGGCGCAGGCCGTGGCCCACAGCACCGGCGCGCCGCTGGTCACGCACACGGGTCTGCGCGAACGCAGCTTTGGCCACTTCCAGGGCCGCACGTTTGCGGAGATTGAATCCGAGCTGCCCGAAGACGCCCTGCGCTGGCGCAAACGCGATCCGCACTACGCACCAGAGGGCGGAGAGTCGCTGCTGGCGCTGCGCGACCGCATCGAGCGGACCGTCACCGCGCTGGCACGCGAGCATCCAGGCGATCAGATCGTGATGGTGGCGCACGGCGGCGTGCTCGACGTGCTGTACCGCCTGGCCACGCGCCAGGACATCCAGGCACCGCGCACCTGGCAGCTGGCGAACACCGCCATCAACCGTCTTCTGTGGACCCCCGACGGCCTGACCCTGGTCGGGTGGGCCGACACCCAGCACCTGGACAACGCAGCGCGCGATGAAACCCATACCTGACTCTCTCAAATCCGCCGTCGGCCAGCGCGTGGACCTGATCGACACGCCTGCACTGGTGATCGACCTGGACGCCATGGAGCGCAACATCCAGCGCATGGCCGACTTTGCGCGCAAGCACCAGGTGCGCTGGCGCCCCCACGCCAAGATGCACAAGAGCGCTGCGCTGGCGCTGCAGATGCAGCGGGCCGGGGCGCAGGGCGTGTGCGTGCAGAAGGTGTCTGAAGCCGAAGCACTGGCCGACGGGGGCGTGACCGACATTGCCATCACCAACGAGGTGGTGGCCATGCCCAAGCTGCAACGCGCGGCGCGACTGGCTGCGCGGCTGGCCGCGCAGGGCGGTCGCCTGGCGATCGCGGTGGACCACATGGCGGGCATTGCGCGGCTGGCCGAGGCCATGGCGCAGCATGGCAGCGATGCGGGCATCGACGTACTGGTGGAAATTGACGTGGGCCAGGGCCGCTGCGGCGTGCCGCCAGGCGAGGCTGCCGTGGTGCTGGCGCAGGCCGTGGCACAGCACGGTCGCCTGCGGTTTGCCGGCCTGCAGGCCTACCACGGCCGCGCGCAGCACATGGCCAGCACGGTGGGCCGCAGGACGGCCATTGCTGCGGTGGTGGCCGCCGCGCGGCACACGCGCCAGCTCATCGAAGAGGCAGGCCTGCCCGTGCCACTGGTCACCGGCTCGGGCACCGGCACGCTGGTGCACGAGGCGGCCAGCGGCGTGTTCGGCGAGCTGCAGGCGGGTTCGTTCCTGTTCATGGATGCCGACTACGCCCGCAACGAGCGCGAGCCGGCCCAGCCGCAGTTTGAACACGCGGCCTTCATCAAGACGCAGGTGATCTCTGTGCACGAGGGCCACGCCGTCTGCGATGCCGGCCACAAGAGCCACGCCATCGACTCGGGCCTGCCCACCGTGGCCCTGCTGCCGCCGGACTACGCGCTGCGCTACGCCAATGCAGGCGACGAGCACGGACTGCTGTACGCCCAGGGGCCCCAGGCGCGGCTGCCCGCGCTGGGCCAGATGCTGTGGCTCGTGCCCGGCCACTGCGACCCGACGGTGAACCTGTACGACTTCATGATCGGCGTGCGCGGTGGCCTGGCCGAGGGGGTGGTCGAACGGATCATCAGGGTAGATGCCAGAGGCGCGCTGACCTGATCGGCGCAAGAATGCAGCGGCACGCGCGCCGCCCCTGGCGCAGGCGGTGACCCATGAGCCCTTCCCAGATCATTGTTCTTGCCACACCCTTCTTTCTGCTGCTGATCGCGGTCGAACTGGCCGTGGGGTACCGGCGCCAGCGCAATACCTACCGGCTGGCCGACGCCATCAGCAGCATCAGCCTGGGGATGCTGAGCCAGACCAGCGCCGTGTTCACGCGGCTGCTGCGCATCGGCATCTACACCGCCGTTTTCGAACATGTGGCGCTGTGGCGGAACGACGCGTTCTGGACGAGCCTGCCCGGCTGGCTGCTGGCGCTGGTGTTCTATGACCTTTGCTACTACTGGCTGCACCGCATGGGCCATGAGTCGGCCGTGCTGTGGGCCGCGCACGCCGTGCACCACCAAAGCCAGGACTACAACCTTTCCACCGCCCTGCGCCAGACCAGCTCCGGCGCGCTGCTGGGCTGGGTGTTCTATGTGCCCATGGCGCTGGCGGGCGTGCCACCGCTGGTGTTTGCGGTGGTGGCGCTCGTCGACCTGCTCTACCAGTTCTGGGTACACACCGAGCAGGTGGGCAGGCTGGGCTGGTTTGACCGGTGGTTCTGCAGCCCCAGCAACCACCGCGTGCACCACGCCGTGAACGATCCGTACATCGACAAGAACTACGGCGGCATTCTCATCGTGTGGGACCGGATCTTCGGTACCTTCAAGGACGAGGACCCGCACGAAAAATGCGTGTACGGCACGCGCGGCCTGCTGGGCAGCTGGGACCCGCTCTGGGCCAACGCGCAGGTATATGCCGGGCTGACGCACGACAGCTGGCACGCGCGCAGCTGGCCTGACAAGCTCCGGGTGTGGATCAAGCCGCCGGGCTGGCGGCCGCCGGATGTGGCGCAACGCTTCCCCAGGCCCGCCTTCAGCATGTCGCAAGCACAGCAACGCTACCAGCCACCCATGTCGCGCGCCGTGCAGTGGTTTGCGCTGGTGCAGTTTGCGATGCTGCTGGGCGGTGTGGCCGTGTTCCTGTGGCAGGCCGATGCAGCGCCGCTGACGCACAGCGCCATCTGGTTTGCCGTGCTGCTGGTGGCGCAATGGTCGCTGGGTGCCGTGATGCAGGGGCGCATCGGCATGCTGATGGCGTTGATGCTGCAAAGCGCGGCGCTGGCCACCGCCACCAGTGCGCTGGGGTTGACGCAGTGGCACCTGCTGTTCAAGCCGCTGACCATGGTGATTGCTATTGTTTTGATAGCAATAGAGGTAAATAAAGAAAGGACAAGCGGCCAGTTTGGCTCGAAAAGCCGGTTTTTCATGGCTGCGGCGCTGGCCGGGTCGCTGGCGGGCGATGTGTTCCTCATGCTCCCGGGCCTGTTCATCCCGGGCCTGGTGAGCTTTCTGGTGGCACACCTGTTTTATGTGGTGCTTTTCAAAGTCGGGCTGCAGTGGTTTCCCCACCGGGGGGCGCTGGCTGTCACGCTGGGCGTGGGCACAGCCATGTATGCATTTTTGTGGGTGGGTGGCCTGCCGCCAGCGCTGCGGCTGCCCGTAGCCGCGTACGTGCTGGTGATTGCGCTGATGGCCGCGCAGGCCATCGGCCGGGCCACGGTGCTGCGCGACGCTCCCTCGCGGATGGTGGCGGCCGGTGCCGTTTTCTTCATGCTCAGCGATTCGCTGCTGGCCACCAACCGATTTGTATCGCCGCTGCCGATGGCGCAGGTGTGGGTGCTGGCCACCTACTACGCTGCACAGGCGTTGATCGTGGGCGGGTGGCTGGCCCGCCCCGACGCACCCATGCCGAATGCTCCGCCGCGCACGGAGCCCCCCAGCACGCACCGGGCCCCCTGGCGCGCCCATGACCACAGCGGGACCCTGGGCGAGAGCGCCGGCTGCCCGGCTGCCCCCCGCCCCGCGCTCAACCGCCAGGCGAAGGTTCCACGCCCGGGGTGATGGATTCATCGCGCGCAATGCGGCCATCGATCAGCTCCACGAGCCGGTCGCAGCGGGCGGCCAGCCGCGGGTCGTGCGTGACGACCACAAAGCTCGTTCCCCGCTCGGCGTGAATGCGGCGCATCAGGGCAAACACTTCGGCCGATGAGGCCGTATCCAGATTGCCCGTGGGCTCATCGGCCAGCACCAGCGGCGGATTCATGACCAGCGCGCGCGCAATGGCCACCCGCTGCTGCATGCCGCCAGACAGCTCGGACGGACGCTTGTGCATGGCCTTGGCCAGGCCCACGGCATCGAGCAGGCTGCGGGCATGCTCCAGGTGTGTGGCGCTCACGCGGCCCTCGGCCATGAGGGCTGGCAAAGTGACGTTCTCCAGCGCCGAAAACGCGGGCAGCAGGTGGTGGAACTGGAAGACAAACCCCAACGTGCTGCGCCGGCGCAAGGTCAGCGCAGCATCATCGAGGCCCCTGACTTCTTCACCGGCCAGCGCGTAGCTGCCCGACGTCATGCGTTCGAGCAGGCCCAGGATGTTGAGCAGCGTGCTCTTGCCCGAGCCCGAGGGGCCCATCAGCGCGATGAACTCGCCGCGATCCACGCGCAGGCCGATGCCGTGCAGCACCTCGGCCTCGCTGGGGCGGCCGATGTTGTAGCTCTTGCGCACATCACTGAGCTCGATCAGCATTTTTGCCTTCCATGGCGCCTCGCACCGTTCGTGACGCACGAAACTGGCGCAATCCAGGCCAGCGGCTCCCGTGCACGGGCCGCCCCGCAGCCATGGGATGTGCCCCTGCCCGCGGTGCGCAGCGCTGCAAGAGCGGGGGGATGCGGCGCAGCCGCACAGGGTGGGGCCTCATCCCTACAGCCTGATGGCTTGCGCGGGGTCCAGCGCAGCGGCGCGCCGCGCGGGGGCCACGGCCGCCAGAACGCCGCATACGGCGGCGATCAGCGCAATCTGCAAGGCCATGACCGGCGGCAGCGAAATGGAGAACAGCGGCAGGCCATCCGAGCCGCGCACGAAGTGGGTGAACACCCAGATCAGCGCCACCGCCAGCAGCAGGCCCAGCACCGAGCCCAGCGCGCCCACCACCGCGCCCTGCACCAGAAACACCCGCAGCACCTGCCCGCGCGTCGCCCCCATGGCACGCAGAATGCCGATCTCGCGGCCCTTTTGCACCACCGACACCACCAGCACGCTGGCCATGCCCAGCACCACGACTGCCAGCACCACACCGCGGATGATGGCAGTGCTGATGGACTGTGCGTTGAGGGCCGACACCAGCTGGGCGTTGGTCTCCTGCCAGCTCTCGATCCGGTAAGGGAAGCGGCCTTGCAGGTCCTGCGCCAGCGATTTCGCCACCCACACGTCGTTCAGGGTCAGGTCGAGCTGGCTCGCACCGCCGGGCAGTGCCAGCAGGCTCTGCGCGGCCCGCAGCGGCACGATCACGGTGCGGCGGTTCAGATCCTTCACGCCCAGGTCCACCAGCGCCGTCACGCGCACCGAGTCACTCACCGTGCCACTGGCGCTGCCGGTCTGCACCGTGAGGCGGTCGCCCACGCGCACACCCAGGTCGGCCGCCAGCTCGCGCCCCACAATCGCCTCGCCCGGAGCCAGCCGGGCCGTGCCACTGACCACCTTGGCGCGCAGCCCCACCACGCGGTCGTAGCGGTCCAGGTCCACCCCCATCAGGGCGATGGCCTGGGTGGCCTCGCCACGCAGCGCAAGCCCGGCGCCCGACACCATGGGCGAGACGCCCGCCACCGCAGGCAGGCCCTCCAGCAGCGGCACCAGCGCCTGCCAGTTGGCCACCGAGCGCAGGCGCTGCGCGCGCGGCTGGGTGTCCGTCAGCACGGCTACACCCGGCACAGGCAATGCCGCCGGGGTGACGGCGTCATCGGGCGCACGCAGGGTGATGTGCGCCTGCGCGCCCAGGGTCTTGTTCAGGGTGTTGGCCTGCAGGCCGCTGATGAGCGACGAGATGTAGGCGATGACCGCCACCCCCGCCGCCACGCCCACGATGATGAGCACGGTCTGCATGCGCCCTTCGCGCAGAAAGCGCAGCGCCACGCGGAACTCGAAGCCGGGCCAGATCAGCATGGGGCCTTCTCAGCGGCCCATGGCGTTGGTGAGGGCGGCGCCTGCGCCGGCTCCCGCCCCCTGCCCGGTGTTCGCTGGCGGGCTTGCCGCCCACTCCACCGCACGGGCCCGCACACGGTTGCCCGGTTGAAGATCGGCCTCTCCGCGCAGCACGGTGTCGCCTTCTTTGAGGCCGTCGAGCACCTCCACCGCATCGAGCGTGCGCAGGCCCAGCCGCACGGTGCGTGCCTGGGCGCGGCCGTCCTGCAGCACCAGCACGATGGCTGTGTCTGCACCCCCGGTACTGCGCAAGGCCGCCTGCGGCAGGACCAGCGCCCTGTCGCGCCGGGCAGTCTCCACCTCGACCGACAGGGTCATGTCCTCGCGCAGGAACGCCGGCGGCTGCTGCTCCAGCGCAAATTTCACCTCGATCGCGCCGCGCTGGGCATCGACCGCTGGCGCAATGGACAGCACACGCGCCGCAAAGCGCTGGCCTGCAAACGCGTCAGCCACCACCGATGCCGGCTGCCCGGGCTGAAGCTGGTCCAGAAAGCGCTCGTCCACCGGCGCCACCAGCTGGGTGGGGCCCGCCAGCGCCAGGCTGAGCAGGGCCTTGCCGGGCTGCACGATCTGGCCGGGCTCGACCTCACGCACCAGCACGCGGGCATCGGCCGGTGCCAGCACCGCTGCCTGTGCCAGGCGCGCCCGTGCTGCCGCCGTGGCCGCCTGGGCCAGTGCCAGCTGCGCCTGCGCCTGTGCCACATCGGTCCCCGCCTCGGCATTGGCCTCGATCTGCGCCTGCGCACCTTGCTGCTGGGCGCGCGCCACGTCCACCGCGCGCCGGGCATCGTCGAGCTGCGCAGGGCTGTAGAAACCTTCGGCCACGAGCTTTTGCACCCGCGCCAGGCTGGCAGTGGCCGCCTGCTGCGTGGCATCGGCCTGGGCACGCGCTGCCACCGCTGCGCTGCGACCACTGCTGCGCAGCCCGGCCAGACGCGCACGCGCCTGCTGCTCGGAAGCGACCGCCTGCGCCAGCGCGGCGCGCAGCTCGTCAGACTCCAGCTCGATCAGCACATCGCCCTGGCGCACCTGCGCGCCTTCGGCCACGCGCACCTGCGCCACCCGCCCGGTGACGGTGCTGCCCACATCGACGCGCGATAGCGTCGCAACGCGAGCTGAAAACTGCAAGGTGCGTACGAGCGGGGCCGACTGCACCACCAGCGCATCGACCTGCGGGCCGCGCAGCGCCATGGCGCCGATGGCGGCAGCGCCCGCCAATACGACAGCGCCCAGCGCAAGGGCTATCCGGCGGGCATTCATCGCACCACCCCAAAACTCGTGAATGCAAGGAATGTCATGGGTGCCATTAGTACCGGATGGGATCTATTCAGAAAACAGCCCGCCCGCCGCCTGCGGCGGTGCCACCCCCAGGTGCCGGAAGGCCGCCAGCGTGGCGATGCGCCCGCGCGGTGTGCGCTGCAAAAAACCCTGCTGGATCAGGTAGGGCTCGATCACGTCCTCGATCGTGCCGGCCTCTTCGCCAATGCTGGCGGCAATGTTGTCCAGCCCCACCGGACCGCCGTCAAAGCGGTGGATCACGGCTTCGAGCAGCTTGCGGTCCATCACGTCAAAGCCCTGCGGGTCCACGTCGAGCATGGCCAGCGCCTGGTCGGCAACATCCTTGGTGATGCGGCCATCGCTCTTGACTTCGGCGTAGTCACGCACGCGTCGCAACAGCCGGTTGGCGATGCGGGGCGTACCACGCGAGCGGCGCGCGATTTCGAAACCGCCTTCATCGTCCATGGGCGCGTTGAGCAGCCCGGCGCTGCGCTTGACGATGCGCGCCAGCTCTTCGGCGGTGTAGAACTCCAGCCGCGCGACGATGCCAAAGCGGTCGCGCAGCGGGTTGGTGAGCATGCCCGCGCGCGTGGTGGCCCCCACCAGCGTGAAGGGCTGCAGGTCGAGCTTGATGCTGCGAGCCGCGGGGCCCTCGCCAATCATGATGTCGATCTGGTAGTCCTCCAGCGCGGGGTAGAGGATTTCCTCGACCACGGGCGAGAGGCGGTGGATCTCGTCGATGAAGAGAACGTCGTTCTTTTCCAGGTTGGTCAGCAGCGCGGCCAGGTCCTTGGGTTTCTCCAGCACCGGGCCGCTGGTCTGGCGCAGGTTCACCCCCAGCTCGGCCGCAATGATGTGGCTCAGCGTGGTCTTGCCCAGGCCCGGGGGCCCGAACAGCAGCACATGGTCCAGTGCCTCGCCACGCTTTCGGGCCGCGCCGATGAAGATCTCCAGTTGCTCGCGCGCCTTCGACTGGCCCACGTACTCCTGCAGCAACTTGGGGCGCAGCGCCCGCTCGATGGCTTCTTCCTGTGGAGAAGCGGGCACGGCGGAGATGACGCGTTTGGCAGGTGCGGGGGCGAAGTCGTCGGTCTGGATGGTCATACGGTCGGCGCGCGCCCTGCCTTACTGGCTGGTCCAGGCGTAGTACGCAATGTTTTCGTACTGGAAGTCCCGGTAGTTGGCGATGATGAAGTCGCGCTCCGCGGCGTTCACGGTGTAGAAGTGGGTACCCGTCGATGGCTTGTAGAAGCGGTAGATGGGCGTGGTGCCCGCGGCGGCCGTTGCCTGGGCATACCAGATGGGGCCTTCGTAGTTGAAGACGGGATAGTTGGCCCGGACGAAATCGCTTTCAGCCTGATTGATGGTGTAGAAGTGAGCGCCGTTGCTCTTGTTGAAGAAACGGAACACCGTGCTCTGGCCCGCCGTGGGTTGCCCGTAGGCATAGAAAGCGATGTTTTCGTACTGGAATTGCGGATACGTCTGGATGACGAAGTCGCGCTCGGCAGCGCTGGCCGTGAAGAAGTGCGCGCCGGTCTGTACGTTGAAGAAACGGTAGATGGCAGTGCGCGCGGATGGCTGTGGCGAAGTGCCCGAGCCAGCCAGCCAGGTTTTCAGGGCCGCGTTGTAAGCCACGTCCAGGCGGCCGTAGTAGTCTGATGACGCGCGGTTGCTGCAGATGGCGCTGCCGCCATACAGCGTGCCGATGACCTTGCCACCCCGGAAGATGGCCGAGCCGCTGCTGCCGCCTTCGGTCGTGCCCTGGCTCCACGTCACCCTGTAGAAATTGCCGGTGCTACCCACGCACTGGAACTGGGTGGCGGAGATGCTGGAGCAGCTCGACTGGCCGGCCACGGCCCCGATGCTGAGCTTGAGCAGATCGCCGCGCGGATGGTGCAGGCCGATGATGGATGAGCCCGCAGCGACGCTGGATGCGTCCCAGCCTGCAAACACGGCACCCGCGGGGGGCGTGTCGTTCAGCTGCATGAACGCGACATCTGTGTCCGTACTGGCGTAAAGCAGCCGTGCACCGCCCACCTTGCGGGTGGACGCGCTTTGCAGGGCGCCGCTGTTGCAGCCCGATGAGCGGAAGAACCAGTTGGTCTGCAGCGTGGAGGCCACCGTCTGCTCGGAGATGCAGTGGTTGGCGCTCAGGAAATACGGGGTACCGGACGAATTGCCGTCATTGAGCAGCGTGCCGGTGCACAGGAAGGAGCCGCCACTCTTGACATAGACCATGCGGGCCACGGCATTGCGCTCGCTGGCTCCGTCGTTGTAGCAGGTGGAGTCGAGGTTGCACAGGACGGAATCGCCAATGTCCTTGCTGTCCAGCCGACGGCTGTCGGCCAGGTCGGCTTCGGTCGGCAGCGAGAGGTTCTCGAAGATGTGCGACAGCTGTGGCACCGAGATGCGCAGCGCGCTCGCCGGCACGCCCGGGGGCAGCTCGACCTCCAGCGTGGCCTCGCCTTCACCCGTATCGGGCGTCCACCAGGTACGGGCCGCATCGCTGCGGTCACCGGCGGCCTGGTTGCGCTCGATGATCTGCAGGATGGCCTGCCCGGCCACCTGGTAAGGCTTGGCGGCAGCAGCCTGGGTGTACACGCGCAGCAGCGCACTGCCCGGCAGCTGGTCCACCAGCACCCCCAGACGCACGCCATAGGCGCCCTTGGCCTGGAAACTGATGGCGGCTACCTTGCCGCCCGCAGGGGTATCGGTCCACTTCCACTGGGCCTGGGTTGCAGATGCGCTCTTGGTGGCGTCCACGTCACGCCCCACACCCACCAGGCGGGGGCCGACCGAGGGCGCCGCGGCGGCGGTCTTGCCCGCGTCCAGTTCACCCAGGCTGACCACCACGGCCCGGGGCGCAGCGTCTACGCTGCGGGACTTGATGCTGGCCACATCCTGGACGGCGCTGGCGGGTTGCACCCACGACGCCATCGAAGTGATCGGGGCGCTGAGGGCGGGCGCAGAGGTGCTGCCACCGGCGGAACCCCCGCCACATGCGGACAGCAGCGCGGCGGCGGCTACGGTGAAACCGGCGGTCCAGCGCCCGGTGAAGATTCGCTTCATTTCAAGTCCTTTGCTTAACTGTGCACAGCCGCCTGGTCATGTCGCGGCCAAAGCCCGCGGCGAGCCGCGGAAAGTCCATGGGATGCCAGGGGATTATCAGCGCGCCAGCGCCTTCAGCGCCAGCTTGATGCCGTCACTCACGCCGACATCGGCCGGCAAGGCCTTGAGCGCAGCCGCCGCCTCCTTGTCGTTGTAACCGAGTGCCAGCAGCGCCTGCAGGATGTCGGCCTGCGCATCGCTGTGCATGGCACCGCCGCCTGCCGCGCCCATGTCGGCACCCAGCTTGCCCTTGAGCTCCAGCAGCAACCGCTCGGCCGTCTTCTTGCCGATGCCGGGCACCTTCACCAGCCGGCCCGCCTCCTGCAGCGTGACGGCCTGGGCGAGGTCGGTCACGCCCATGCCCGACAGCACCGACAGTGCCGTGCGCGGCCCCACGCCCGAGATCTTGATGAGCTCACGAAAGGCCTGGCGCTCGGGCGCGGTGGCAAAGCCGTAGAGCAGCTGCGCGTCTTCCCGCACGATGAACTGGGTGAGCAGGCTCACGCGCTCGCCCAGGGCCGGCAGGTTGTAGAACGTGCTCATGGGCACATAGACCTCGTAGCCGACGCCGTGGCAGTCCAGCAGCACCTCGGGGGGATTCTTCTCCAGCAGGGTGCCGGTCAACTTGCCTATCATTGGGTGTCCTTTGCCGGCGACCGCACACGCTGCAGCGCCTTTTTTCTAGCCAGACTGGAATTATCAGCGTGATCCTGCGCCACACCTTCACCCCCCACAACAACACGCGCCTCACCCACCTGTGCGGCCCGGCCGATGCGCACCTGCGCACCATCGAGGTGGCTTTGCAGGTGAGCATTGCGCACCGGCACGAGCAGTTCAAGGTCGATGGCCCCAAGGCCAAGGCCACGCAGGCCATGGAGCTGCTGCAGGCCCTGTATGAAATGGCCGAGCGCCCGATTGCCGAGGACCACCTGCAGCTCATGCTGGCCGGTGACAGCGAACTGCTGGATGCGCCCGCAGATGCCATCGTGCTCAGCACGCGCCGTGCCGACCTGCGCGGCCGCACGCCCACGCAGAACCTGTACCTGCAGAACATCGCCAGCCACGACATCACCTTCGGCATCGGCCCCGCCGGCACCGGCAAGACTTACCTGGCCGTGGCCTGCGCGGTGGATGCGCTGGAGCGCAGCAGCGTGCAGCGCATCGTGCTGACGCGCCCGGCGGTCGAGGCAGGCGAGCGCCTGGGCTTTCTGCCCGGCGACCTGGCGCAGAAGGTGGACCCGTACCTGCGCCCGCTGTACGACGCGCTCTACGAGCTGATGGGCCACGACAAGGTGCTCAAGGCGTTCGAGCGCAACGCGATCGAGATCGCCCCGCTGGCCTTCATGCGCGGCCGCACGCTCAACAACGCCTTCGTGATCCTGGACGAAGCCCAGAACACCACGCCCGAGCAGATGAAGATGTTCCTCACGCGCATCGGCTTCGGATCGCGGGCCGTGGTCACGGGCGACGTGAGCCAGATCGACCTGCCCAAGGGCGCGATGAGCGGCCTGGTGGACGCCGAGCGCGTGCTCAAGCGGGTCAAGGGCATATCGGTCACGCGGTTCACCAGCGCCGACGTGGTACGCCACCCGCTGGTGGCCCGCATCGTGGATGCCTACGACGCCCCACGCCGCGCGGTGGCGGCGCGCACGCGGGACTGACGCGGGACTGACGCGGGAAGCCCCGGCAATCGCTATTGTTTTCATAGCTATAAAAGACCGCCCCACTAGCACCTTCTGCCCAAAACGCTCCTATGCCCCTGAACCAACTCTCCCTGTCGCTGCAATTTGGCACCTTTGACGGCGCAGCCGCCCACCGCGCCGTGCTGCCGCGCCACAAGGTCACGCGCTGGATTCGCCATGCGCTGGCCATCGACGCCGAGATTACGGTGCGCATCGTGGGCGAGGAGGAAGGCCGCCAGCTCAACCGCGAGTACCGCCAGAAGGACTACGCCACGAACGTGCTCACGTTCGACTACACGCAAGAGCCCGTGGTCACCGCCGACCTGGTGCTGTGCGCCCCGGTGATCGAGCGCGAGGCGCAGGAGCAGAACAAGACCCTGGAAGAGCACTACGCCCACATGCTGGTGCACGGTAGTCTGCACGCGCAGGGCTGGGACCACGAAACCAGCGAGGCCGATGCCGACGAGATGGAGGAATACGAAACCGCCATCCTCCAGGAGCTGGGGTTCGAAGACCCGTACGCCACCTGAGCGGCCGCAGCACGCGGGCAGCGCCGTCGGCCGACCCTGCAAAGCAGTCACACCTTTTACAGTCGCAATCAAGACTGCCCACCCCTCCACCTGCACCTAAGATCGGTGCAATGCCGCATGCGCAACGCTGCGGCCAAGGAGATCTCTTGGATACCGTCCTGCTGCTTGCCGCCGCCTTCGTGGCGGGGGCCCTCAATGCCGTTGCCGGAGGCGGAAGCTTTCTGACCCTGCCCGCGCTGGTGTTCACCGGTGTGCCGCCCGTGGTGGCCAATGCCACGGGCACTGTGGCCCTGCTGCCGGGCTACATGGCGGGCGCATGGGGATTTCGCGAAGACATGCAGCCGCCCCCCGGCCTGTCGATGCGCGCCATCGTGCTGCTGGCCCTCATCGGCGGCTCGGCGGGGGCGGCGCTGCTGCTGATCACGCCCGACGCCACCTTCCGCAAGGTCGTGCCCTGGCTGCTGCTGGCGGCCACGGCCATGTTTGCCTTTGGCCCGCGGCTGCGCCAGTGGGCGGGCGCATCGGCCCAGGGCCCTGCCAAGCCGTGGAAAGCAGCCCTGGGCATGCTGGCCGTGGCGGGGTATGGCGGCTACTTCAATGGCGGGCTGGGCATCTTGCTGCTGGCGCTGTTCGGCCTGCTGGGGCAAACGCAGCTCAACGCCATGAACGGCATGAAAAACCTCGTGTCGGCCCTGCTCACCGCGATTGCCGTGGCCATATACGCCGCGGGCGGCATCGTGCTGTGGCCGCAGGCGCTGCTGATGATGGTGGCGGCCACCGCCGGCGGCTACGGCGGCGCCCGCGTGGCGCGCAAGCTGCCGGCCCATGTGCTGCGCTGGGGCATCGTCGCCACCGGGCTGGTGATGGCGGCCGTGTTCTTCTGGCGACAGTGAGCGCAAGCCACCCAGCCCCATCGTCCCCGCAGGTGCCCACGCACGGCGTTACGGAGGGTGGCCGCCCGCCCACCCGTGCGCTGTGGGCCATGCTGCTCACGCTGCTCAGCGGCTTTGCGCTCAGCCAGGCGTTTCGCACCACCACGGGCATGGTGGCGCAGGGGCTGATGGCGGAGTTCGGGCTCTCGCCGGGCTCGTTGGGCGCATTTGCCGGGCTGTTTGGCGTGTCGTTCGGTGTGGCCCAGTTGCTGATGGGCGTGGGGCTGGACCTGTGGGGCCTGCGGCGCACGGTGCTCACCGCCTTCCCGCTGGCGATTGGCGGGGCTGCGCTCTCAGCAGCAGCGCCCGGCTACGCGTGGCTGATGGTGGGCCAGTTGATGATCGGCGTGGGCTGCTCGCCCGCGTTTCTGGCCTGCACGCTGTTCATTGCAAGGCATTTCCCGGCCGACCGGTTTGCCTACCTGTCGGGCGTGGCCATGGGTGTGGGCGGGCTGGGCCTGCTGTTCACCGGCACGCCGCTGGCCTGGCTGGTGCAGCACGGCGGCGGCTGGCGCACGGGCTATGCCGTGCTGGCGGTGCTCAGCGCGCTGTCGTGGCTGCTGATCTGGCTGCGGGTGCACGAGCCTGCCCCGCTGGTGCCGCCCCCGGCACAGCGCGAAACCTGGGGGCAGGCGCTGCTGGGTTTTGGCCAGCTGCTCACGGTGCCGCACACCTGGGGCATTTTGCTGCTGGGCATGTCGGGCTATGCGGCATTCCTGTCATTGCGCGGGCTGTGGCTGGCGCCGCTGCTGATGGACCGCTACCACCTGTCGCTGGTAGACAGCGGCAACGTGGCGCTGGGCCTGTCGCTGATCGCGCTGTTTGCACCAGGCCTGGCGGGACGGCTGGACCCGGGTGTTGCCCGCCGCCGGCGCTGGATCGGCAACGCCTCGCTGCTGATGGCCGGGCTGTTCGCCCTGCTGGCATTCTTGCGCGTGCACCCTGCCGCCAGCGTGGTGCTGATCCTGCTGATGGGCTTGCTGTCGGGCTACGGCGTGCTGCAGTACGCCGACGTGCGCGCCTCGTACCCGCCCGCGCTCACAGGCCGGGCGCTGTCGGCCTACACGATGGCGATGTTTCTGGGTGTGGCGCTGATGCAGTGGTTTACCGGCATTGTGGCCACCTGGGCGCAGCGATGGGGGTGGGATGGCTACAGCGCCGTCATGCTGGCCATTGCGGTGTGGCTGGCGCTGGCGTCGGCGGGTTTCAGGCTGCTGCCGACCTCGCCACTGCTTTCAGGCCAGAAAAAGCGCCAAAATGGGCTGTAGCGCCTGAATCCTTTGCACCTTTTGCTATCATTTTTGATTACTCGAATTCAATCTTCGCGCTGGGCGGGTCCGCCTCTGGGCCGTCTGGTTGGTGGACCTGGCGGAACGTCAGGATGACCTCGCGGATCAGTTTGCGCTGCGGGGCGGGCAGCTGCAAAAACGCGTCAAACGTCTCGCGCTCCAGGTAGCCCACGCCCTCGGCCCAACGCTGCTGGTGCTCCCGTACCGATTTGCGCACCGCGCCACCAAAGCGCAGAACGTCGGGTTCGACCTTGAGCACCCCGGCCAGCACGATCAACTTGTCCTGTGCCGGAATGGACTCGCCACGCAACCAGCGCGACACCGCCTGGAATGTGACCGACCGCCCCCAGTAGTTGGCATTGAACACATTGAGCAGCACGGCCGGGCGCGGCTCCAGCCCCGCATCGCGCATGGCCGCTTGGAGGCGTTCGGCAAATTTCAGCTTCTGATCCATGCCGAAACGTTAAATTTCGGTTGAATTTTCATTGAACTTTGTGTTGTACGATCAATTGAATTATTCATTCAACTATCGATTGAATCAGCTGCCGCTAGGCCCTGCTGCGCACAACACTCCATGCCCAAGTCCCTGCTTGAACAACTCCCCGAGATCGTGGCCCAGGGCCGCAAGGAAGCCGAAAAAATCCTGGAGGGCATCGAGAGCCGCCACCGCGTGAGCCTGCAAACCCGTGAGGTGGTGCTGCCCGCCAAAGACGCCGCCGCCACCGACTGGATCACCGCCCAGGCCCGCGCCGACCGGCGCGAAGTGTTTGCGCCGGGGCAGGGCAGCTTGCTGGCGACTGCGCAGCCCATGCTGGGCACGGCGCAGGCAGAAGCACCCTGGGCCAACCGCCTGATCTACGGCGATAACCTGCTGGCCATGGCCGCCCTGCTGGCGGGCGACGACACCACGCCCAGCCTGCGCGGCAAGGTAGATCTGATCTACATCGACCCGCCGTTTGACAGCAAGGCCGACTACCGCACCAAAGTCACGCTACCCGGGCTGGAGCTGGAGCAAAAGCCCACGGTGATTGAGCAGTTTGCGTATTCCGATACGTGGAGCGATGGCACAGCGTCGTACCTCGCCATGATCACGCCGCGCCTGATCCTGATGCGGGAGCTGCTGGCGGATACCGGCTCCATCTATGTGCATCTGGATTGGCATGTGGGGCACTACGTGAAGCTGGTTTTGGATGAGGTGTTTGGTCGAGAGAGCTTTCGAAATGAGCTGATCTGGAAGCGAACATCAGCTCGTAGCGATTCGGAAACTTACAACCACATCCATGACGTCATTTACTTCTTCTCCAAAACTGACAACGTGCACTTCGAAACTCAGTACACCGAATATGAGCGGAGTTACTTGGAGTCGGCATATCGCAACATCGAAGAAGGCACTGGAAGACGCTACACCCTGAGCGATTTGATGGCAGCAGGTACTCGAAGAGGCTCTTCCGGATCACCTTGGCGTGGAATTGATCCAAACAGCCGTGGAAACCACTGGAAATTCCAAACGGCCAAGCTCGATGAACTGGATGCCGCCGGTCGTATTGCCTGGCCCAAGAAAGAGGGAGGAATCCCTCGCTACAAGCGCTATTTGGATGAAATGAGGGGCGTCCCCATTCAGTCCATCTGGACAGATGTAAATGCTGTGGCGTCCCAATCGATAGAGCGTGTCGACTACAACACACAGAAACCTGAGACGCTACTAGAAAGAGTCATCAGTAGTTCTTGCCCAGAAGGCGGCATCGTCGCCGACTTCAACGGCGGCTCCGGCACCACCGCAGCCGCCGCCGAAAAACTAGGCCGCCGCTGGATCACCACCGACCTGGGCAAACCCGCCTGCATGATCATGCGCAAGCGCTTGATCGACCTGGAGGCCAGGCCCTTCCTCTACCAAGCCATTGGCGACTACCAGGTAGAAGCCGCCAAGGCAACGCTGGGCCGGGACTTCCGCATTGGCGACCTGTCGCACATCGTGCTCTCGCTCTACGGCGCGCTGCCACTGCCTGCGGATGTGAACCCGCAGCGCAACCTGGGCCAGATCGCGGGCGTGGAATTCGGCGGCAAGCGGGGCAGCAAGACGCTGGTGCTGGCCGACTCACCTAACAAGCTCACCGGCATGTCCACGCTCAAAAAGGCCATTGCCCAGCGCGACAACCTGCTGGGCGGGTGGGACCGTGTGGTGGTGCTGGGCTGGAACTTTGAGCCCAGCATTGGCGAGACGATCACCGCACTCAACGATTCGCGCCTGGAAGTGCTGGTGATTCCGCCCGACCTGATGGACCGGCTCAAGAAAAAGGGCGGCATCGACAAGTTGCGCGGGCAGGTGCGCTTCTCCAGCCTGCAATACCTGACGATTTACCCGATTGAGCGCCAGGCTTCGACAGGCCCGGCCCGAACGGATGGGGTGGTAGGTGGGGTGGTAGGTGGGGTGGCACAAGAGACGCTGACCGTGCGGCTCAAGAACTACGTGCTGCTCTCACCCGAGGCCATCAACCTCGACGATGCCAACCGCATCAAGCTGCAGCAGATTGCCAATGCCGAGCCACTGGCCCTCATCGAATACTGGGCGGTGGACCCGGACTACGACGGCAAGGTGTTCCGCTCGGTGTGGCAAGACTATCGGGGCAATACGGCGAACGATGCCGACGCGCTGCGCGTGGTGACGACGGCGACCGTTACTGCGCCCGCAAAACCCATAGGCCCCTCTGGCAGCCCAGGCCCACGCAAGGTGTGCGTGCGGGTGGTCGATGTGTTTGGCTTTGAGGCCGAAGTCGTGACGACGGTAGGGACAGCGTGAGTGGTCAGCGTGCGGGAACCACGCTCGCTTGTGCGCTGAGAGATGCACGCACCGACACCAGCGCAGCCAACTCGTGCTTACTGGATCGCAGCAATTCGATCTCGGATGGTGTCAGCCGTCTCGGTGCGGGTGAGGTACCGAGCTTCTGATTCAGTAAGCGCGTCGAAGGGGTGAGCGAAACGTTCGATCCACCAGTTTTCAAGTTCTGTTCCATGTTTCAACCTCAATTCTTGCAAACGCCCGACAGACACGGCCAGCTTGGCGGAGTGGGGCTTTCCGGTCAAGCAGACAGCCGCTACTACCTTGCCGCCCTCAGATTCGATGTACCCCTTCATATTGGCCAGAGTGCCCCCCATGCCCACGAAGTCGTCCACCAGCACGTAGCTGCATCCGCTCTGAATGGCTCCTGCAAATTCCGCCTGGCGTGCCATCCGCGAAAAGCCATCGGCACCGGTATGCGCCACGACGTTGACCTGCAGCACCGCCGTGTCCACGGGCCAATTCAGCACACTGCCCAGCGCATCGGCAAATACCTCCGGGATGGCATTCACGCCATCGCGCTCATAGGCGTGGGCGCTGACCAGCGTGGGAGTGGAGCCGCTCAGCAAATTCAACAGCTGGGCGTTTTTCTGCGGATTCATCGTGGCCTGCACCAGGTCCAAAGCCGCATTTCCATCCCCCGACTTTGCAGCCCCATACGCGGGGTGCTGCTTGACTGCGGACTCACTGGCGTGAATCAGCACATCGGGGAAATCACCCCATGGCGTTCGGGGTGGACGTATCAACTCGGACATGCCTGCATTCTGGCATGCGGCCCCTTTTTTAAGGCCCCTCACCATGACACACACTCCTGACCAACTTGCCCTCGCCGCAGGCCTGACCGCAAAAACCCAGCAACTGTGCCTGGGGCTGGAATCTGGCGCGGCAGACATTCTGGAGTTGGTGACGCCCACCACCGCCGAATTGCTGCTGTGGTGGTTTGGTGAGGACATGGTGCTGTCCCGTCAGGGGCTGAACTTCCACGCGGGGCAAAAGCAGGCGATCTTGAATGCCGTCGTGGCCCACGAAGTGCTGGGGCAGGAGCGCGAACGCTGGACCCTGCTGGACCTCTACCAGGCCTGCGCGCCCGACGCGCTGCTGACCGGCAACCGCTTGAACGAGGTGGCAAGCCCCAAACACGGCCACCCCAAATACTGCTTCAAGATGGCCACGGGCACCGGCAAGACCTGGGTGATGCAGGCGCTGATGGTGTGGCAGTTGTTGAACAAGACGGCAGCCTTGGCCGAGGGCATCAACGACCCGCGCTTTACACGCCAGTTCATGGTGGTGGCACCGGGATTGATCGTGTACGAGCGGCTGCTGGATGCGTTTTGCGGCAAGCTGGTGGCAGGCGGCACGGGGCGCGATTTCAGCACCTCGGACGTCTTCAAGTTTGCTGACCTGTTTGTGCCCGAGGCTTATCGCGATGCGGTGTTTGCCTTTGTGCGGGGCAATGTGTGCAGCAAGGCCGAGATTGGCCTGAAGGCCACCGGCAACGGGATGATTGCCATCACCAACTGGCATTTGCTGGCCGAGGGTGAGGTGCTGGATGACACAGTGGACGACGTGGAGGCCCTGGGCGCACCGCTGGACCCGCATCTGGTGGTGGGCGCCGTGCTGCCGCTTACGCCCGGCCGCGCTACCGGCAACAGCCTGGACGTGCTGGACCGCCGCTATGCCAGGGGCAACGTGCTGGAGTTTCTGGCGGGCTTGCCGGAGCTGATGGTGTTCAACGACGAGGCGCACCATATTCACGAGTTCAAGCGCGAAGGTGAAACCACCGAAGTGGAATGGCAAAAGAGCCTGAGCCGTATTGCCGCCACCAAGGGGCGGCGCTTTGTGCAGGTGGACTTTTCGGCCACGCCTTACAACGACGTGGGCAGCGGCAAGAACAAGCGCAAGCTGTACTTTCCGCACATCGTGGTGGACTTTGACCTGAAAAGCGCCATGCGCGCCGGGCTGGTGAAGTCGCTGGTGCTGGACCGGCGCAAGGAGATTGGCGCACTGCCCCTGGAGTTCAAAGCCGAGCGGGATGAATCGGGCAACCCCGCGCTGAGCGAAGGCCAGCGCGTGATGCTGCGCGCGGGCCTGAAAAAGCTGCGCAAGCTGGAAGCGGACTTTGCCCAGATCGATCCGCACCGCCACCCCAAGATGCTGGTCGTGTGCGAGGACACCACCGTGTCGCCACTGGTGGCAGCCTTCCTTCGGGACCAGGAGGGGCTGGGCGAGGACGAGGTGATGACCATAGACTCCGGCAAGAAGGCGGAGCTGGGCGAGAAGGACTGGGCACCCGTGCGCGAGCGCCTGTTCAGCGTAGATAGCCACGCAACACCGCGCGTCATCGTCAGCGTGCTGATGCTGCGCGAGGGGTTTGACGTGAACAACATCTGCGTCATCGTGCCGCTGCGCTCCAGCCAGGCGCAGATTCTGCTGGAGCAGACCATTGGCCGGGGCTTGCGCCTGATGTGGCGCGATGCTGAGTACAGCGACCTCAAGCGCGAGAACCGCGAGCGCATCAATGCCGGACAGGAGCCCGGCAGCCTGATCGACGTACTGTCGATCGTGGAGCATCCGGCGTTTCAGTCGTTCTACGAAGACCTGCTGAACGAAGGCCTGGCTGGCACGACGAGTGAAGAGACCGATGACACCTCCAGCACCGGTGACGTGATGGCGGCAGAGCTGCGCGAGGAATTCAAGGCGTTTGACTTCTCCATTCCGTTCATCCTGCAAGAGGCTGATGAAGTGCGCGACCATGAGGGGCTGGACGTGGATGCGCTGCCCGCCTTCACCACCATGGGCCTGGATCAGCTGGTGGGCATGCTGGGCAAAGGCGACACCTTCATCTCGCAAGACCTGCAGAGCGCCACGCTGTTTGGTGACTACCGGGTGAATGGCGCCGTGATGAACGTGGGCGGCTACAACGAATACCTGTCGCGCCTGACCCGCCGCATCAGCCAGGCACTGAGCGAACCCATGCCCAAGGGCAACAAGATTGCCACGCACCTGGCCAAGCCGTACCTGCAGGTCAACACGGCAGAGCTGACCGGCTGGCTGGATGACTACATCTGGACGCGGCTTTTTGGTGCAGCCTTTGACCCCCACGACAACGAGCACTGGCGCGTGCTGCTGCTGCAGCCCGTGGTGGACCACATCACCAAAGTATTTGCTGTGGCGCTGCTGGAGTCTGAGCAAAAACACGTCACCGGCCAGACCGAGGTGCATTTGCGGGTATTGAGCGAAGTACCCAGGCTGATGCTGCGCGAGAGCCATTCGGTGGAGGTGAGCAAGTGCATCTACACCCGGCTGGGCTGGCCCGCGCGCAACGGCGGGCTGGAGCGAGCTTTCATTCACTGGGCACAGGCGGACACGCAGGTGCAAGCCTTTTGCAAGATCAACGAGACCCGGCACACCTTCGCCCGGCTGCGCTATGTGAAAGAAGACGGCTTGCCCGCCTTCTATTCACCTGACTTTCTGGTGCGCACTGCCGATGCCGTGTACCTGGCAGAAACGAAAGCCCAACAACAAACCACGCACCCCAATGTGCAGCGCAAGCTCAAGGCAGCGCTGGCGTGGTGTGAGCGCATCAACGCCCTCACGCCCGAGCAGCGGGGCGGCCCGCCGTGGCATTACGTGCTGCTGGCAGAAAACGTGGTCTACGAATGGCAGGCCAAAGGTGCGCGCCTGGCAGAACTGCTGGATTACGCCCGGCTTCGTCCTCTGGCCCATGCTGCGCTGCAGACCAGCCTGCTTTGACCGATGTTTAGGCCAAATCAGGCCGGGGTCCAGGTAAATTCATACCCTTTAGCTATCATTTTTGAATCACCGCAGGAGCCATGCGCAGCGGTATGGTCACCGGCCCGTCATTGACCAGGTGCACCTGCATGTCGGCCGCAAACTGGCCTGTGGCCACCACCGGGTGCAGGCTGCGCGCCTGGGCCACCACGTAGTCGTACAGCCGCCGCCCTTCATCGGGCGCAGCAGCCAGGGTGAAGCTGGGGCGGTTGCCGCCCGCCGTGTCGGCCGCCAGCGTGAACTGGCTCACCAGCAGCAGGCCGCCGCAGGTTCCCAGTCCATCCACGTCCTGCACGCTGCGGTTCATCTTGCCCGCAGCGTCGCTGAAGATGCGCAGCTTGAGCAGCTTGGCCAGCAGCCGGTCGGCCTCGGCCTCGGTGTCGCCGCGTTCGGCGCACACCAGCACCAGGAGGCCCTGGCCGATGGCCCCCACGGTCTGGCCGTCCACCTCCACGCGGGCTTCGCGCACGCGCTGCAAGACACTGATCATTGAATAGCTTCCTTGGGGTCGTCGCGGGGGTCGTCGAAATGCGCCTCCACATCGGTGGGCAGCAGCTCGATGGTGGCGCGCAGGCCCGGCACTGCCGCCATCAGCGCCCGCTCGACCTGGCCGCGCAGTTCGGCCGCGTGGCCCAGCGTCCAGTCGGCGGGCATGTGCAGGTGCATGTCCACAAACTGGCGCTGGCCTGCGCGGCGGGATGACACATGGTCAAACCGCAGCGCGCCCGGCGGCTGGGCCTGCTGCACAAACTGGTGCAGCGTCGCGTCGATCTTTGCCTGCACCTCGGGCTCCACGGCCGAGTCCATCAGCCCCTGCGACGAGCGCCACACCAGCCCGACGCCTTCCTTGAGGATGTTGAGCGCCACCGCCATGGCCGCCACGGCATCGAGCCACAGCCAGCCCGTGAGCGCCGCGCCCGCAATGCCCACCAGCACGCCCGCCGAGGTCCACACATCGGTGACCAGGTGGCGCGCATCGGCCTCCAGCGCGATCGAGCGGTGCTCGCGCGCCGAGCGGAACATCACCCAGGCCAGCAGCCCGTTGAGTGCCGAGCTGAAGATCGACAACCCCAGGCCCCAGCCCAGCTGCTCGATGGGCTGCGGGTCGAACAGGCGGTGCCCGGCGGCCCAGAAGATGCCCGCCGACACGCCGATGATGAGGATCCCTTCGAAGCCCGACGAAAAATACTCGGCCTTGTGGTGGCCGTAGGGGTGGTCGTCGTCCGCGGGGCGCTGGGCCACCGTCACCATCGCCAGGGCAAACACGGCGCTGGCCAGGTTCACGAACGACTCCATCGCGTCCGACAGCAGACCGACCGAGCCGGTCACGTACCAGGCCAGCGTCTTGAGGACGATGGTGGCCACCGCGACCACCACCGACGTGATGAGCAGATTGCGCGGCGTGAGCCATCGGCGCGGTGCGGGCGAAGATGCAGGTGAAGACATGGCGGGCGTGGCTCAAGAAAGACCGGCCCGGATTACACCAGACGCACCCCCGCAGATCGCTGACAGCCATGCGCGCCAACAGCACCGGGCTGCATGGCTTGCAGGCCGCATGCCAGAATCCGCCGCATGTCCCAGCCCTGGCGCCCCCGCACTTTTTCACTGCAGCTTGCCAGCCTGCTGGCCTGCGTGCTGGTGGCCTGCGCCGGCGCGGGTGCCCTGGCCGTGTGGCGGCTGCACGACCTGCAGGCCGCCTTTGAGACCGACGCGCGCATCGTGCACCGGCTGCTGAGCCAGCGCGTGGTGCAGCACGATGCGGTGATGGCCACGCTGGCCCTGCTGCAGCCGCCCGCCACCGGCGCGAACGGCGGTTCGGGCACCACGGGCAGTGCCGACGCCCTGCCCCGCCTGCCGGCCGTGTACCCGCAAATCCTGTCAGTGCTGCAGCGCCCGCCCGGCGCGCAGTGGCCCGCGGATGTGCAGGCTGATCTGGCAGCCGCCGAGGTGGCCTCCCAACGCTCGGGCCATGCCGAGATGGCGCTGCTCAACGCCAGCGCGGGCCGGTACTACCTGGTGATGGCGGGGCGCCCGGCCAGCCACGCGCTGCTGATCGACCTGCGCGCCACCGTGCCGAGTGACGAGTGGCCGATGGACATGGCCACCAGCCCGGTGCGCGTGACGCTGGACCACGGCGGCCAGTCGTTTGTGGTGCAGCCCGGCGGCATCGATCCGCGTGGGTGGGGCCGCGAGTACGGCTTTCACAAGGTGCTGGCCGCCGCCAGCCAGCCGTTTGACGTGGTGGCCCGCCGCAGCGTGGGCCTGCACGAGCTGCCCTGGTGGTCCATGCTGGGCTGGTGCGTACTGACCGCCGCGCTGTGGGCTGCCGCATTGGCCCTGCACCGCCAGCGCATTGCCCGCCAGCGGGCCGAGGAGCTGCTGCGCCTGGGCCAGGTGGCGCGCCTGAACACGCTGGGCGAGCTGGCCGCCGGCATGGCGCACGAGCTGAACCAGCCGCTCACGGCCCTGCTGTCGGGCACCCAGGCCGCACAGCGCCTGCTGGCCGAAGACCCGCCCGACCTCGCCACCGCGCAGACGGCCATGGCGCGTGCGGTGGAGCAGGCGCGCCGCGCCTCGGCCGTGGTGGGCCGGCTGCGCCGGCTGGTCGAGCGCGCCGACCCCGCCGGGCAGACCCAGCCGCTGGCGCTGCCCGCTGCCATCAGCGACGTGCTGCACCTGCTGGAGCCCGAGCTGGCCGCACGCGGCATTGCCCCCGAGGTGACCGCCGCTGCCGACCTGCCCCCCGTGCTGGCCGACCCGGTGGCCCTGCAGCAGATCGTGCACAACCTGCTCATGAACGCCCTGCAGGCGCTCGAGCAGGTGCCGCCCGCCGAACGCCGCCTGCGCATCGGCATGGCGCGCACGGATGCAGGCAGCGTGGCCCTGTCGGTGCGCGACCACGGGCCGGGCATACCGGCCGAGCAGCGCCTGCATGTGTTTGAACCCTTTCACACCACGCGCGACGGCGGGCTGGGGCTGGGCCTCACGCTGTGCGAGAGCCTGGCCCAGGCCATGGGCGCACAGCTGGTGCTGGCGCCATTGCCCGCCCATCCCGCCGCGCAGGACCGGGGTGCCGAATTCGTGCTGACCATGCCCGTTGTGGCTGCTCCGGCAGGCTGACCGCGCACCCCTGCCACTGCACACCCCACCATGACGGACACCGCAGCGCCCCTTTCGCCCCTCATCCATCTTGTGGACGACGACGCCGCCGTGCGCGAGGGCCTCGCCCTGCTCATCAGCACTGTGGGCCTGCGTGTGCAGACCTGGGCCGACCCCGTGGCCTTCATGGCGGGGTTCGACCGCTCAGGCATCGGCGCCATCGTGCTTTATGTGCGCATGCAGGGCATCAGCGGCCTGGCCGTGCTGGAGCAACTCCTGGCGCAGGGCGTGGACCAGCCCATGATCCTGCTCACCGGCCACGGCACGGTGGAGATGTGCCGCCGCGCTTTCAAGCCCGGCGCGGCCGAATTCCTGGAAAAGCCGGTGGACGACGAAGTGCTGCTGGAAGCCCTGCAGAACGCCGTGCGCCAGCACGTGCGCTCGCGCGAACGCCACCAGGCCGACCAGCAGGCGCGCGAGCGCTATGCCCAGCTGTCAGGCCGAGAGCGCGAGGTGCTGGGCCTGATCATCGAAGGCCTGACCAACAAGGAAATCGGCCGCGCGCTCACGGTATCGCCACGCACGGTGGAAACCCACCGCGCCAACCTGTTTGCCAAGCTCGGGGCCGAATCACTGGCGCAGCTGATACGGCGGTATGCGGCGCTGGTGGACGCTGCGCTCTGACCCGCTCTGCAACGGCCGTCCGTAGTTCTACGGAGGCCCGCGCGTAGCCGCCCGAATGGCTGAAAGCGGCAGGAATTTCTACAGTTCTCCCACGGCGCCACACACGGTGGCACCGACGTCAAAAACACTGGAGAACACCATGCAGAACACCCTCGTCAAAGCCGCCGCCCTCACCCTGTCCCTGATCGCCACCGCCGCCAGCGCCGAAGGCGTGCGCACCGAAAAGAACATGTCGCTGGACCTGGCCACGCAGATCGCCGCACAGACCGTGGCCACCTGCACCACCAACGGCTATGCTGTGACCGCCACCGTGGTGGACCGTGCCGGTACCGTGCGCGCCGTACACCGCGCCGACAACGCCGGCCCGCACACGCTGGAAGCCAGCCGCCTGAAGGCCTACACCTCGGCATCGGCCAAGAACACCACGCTGGCCATGATGGAAGGCGCGCAGAAGAACCCCGCGGCCGCCAACCTCGTCCACATCCCGGGCTACCTGCTGCTGGGCGGCGGCGTACCCGTGAAGGTGGGCAACGAAGTGATTGGCGCTGTGGGCGTGGGCGGTGCGCCTGGCGGCCACCTGGACGAGCAATGTGCCGTTGCCGGCATCGCCAAGGTGGCCGACCTGCTGAAGTAATCGCCCGCCCGCCATCGCAACGCACGCCATCGGAGGCCCCCATGAAGCACCTCAACCTTGCACTCGCCCTGGCCATCGCGCTGGCCTGCGCCACCACGGCCCACGCCCAGGTGCCTCCCACGGCGTCCGAAACCGCGGCCTACCAGGGCCTGCACGCCGCTGCCGCGCGGGGTGATGTGCCGGCGCTGAACCGCCTGCTGGCCACCCGCCCCGATGTGAACACCCGCGATGCCTATGGCCGCACAGCGCTGCATGTGGCCACGCATGCCCGCCACGGCGATGTGGTGCGTGCACTGGCCAAGGCGGGCGCGAACCTGGACCTGCTGGAAAGCGACCGCTACGACGCCGTCACCATCGCCGCCGTGGCAGACGACGAAGCCACGCTGCGCGTGCTGCTGCAACTGGGTGCCAGCGCGAAGCAGGTGACCAGCCGCTACGACGGCACGGCACTCATCGCAGCGGCCCACCTGGGCCACGACGGCGTGGTGCGCCAGCTGATTGCGGCCGGGGCGCCGCTGGACCATGTGAACAACCTGCACTGGACCGCGCTGATCGAATCCATCGTGCTGGGCAACGGCGGGCCCCGCCACCAGACCACGCTGCAAGCACTGCTGCAGGCCGGTGCCAGCCACACGCTGACCGACCGGCAGGGCAACACGCCCCTGCAACTGGCCCGCCAGCGGGGGTATGCCGAAATGGCGCAGATGCTGGAGGCGGCGGGCGCCAGGCGCTGAAGCCCGGCGAAAGCCCCTTGGATTAGCTATTATTTCAATAGCATCAGGGGCAAATAAAACAAGGGCTACAACCGCTTTTTGGCAAAAATGGCACCACAAATGCCCCCAGACAACGGCGTCCGCGCAAAAAGGCAAGCGCCGTGGCGGGACTGGCGCGATGCCACAAGCGGGCAGCCCGCCAACACCCCGACCCGCACCCACCGCGTGGCGGCCTGCGCCAGAGCCAGCATGCGCAGCGGCCACCAGCCTTCAGGCGCTCAGGGGTTCAGTCAAACCGGTCGTCCGCGGTCACCAGCCTGGCCTTCACGGTCTTGCCCTTCACGCGGCCCTGGTTGAGCCGGTGCACGGCCTGGGCACCAATGGCGCGGTCCACCGCCACGTAGGTCGAAAAGTCGTTCACGTTGATCTTGCCGATCTGCTCGCGGGTGTAGCCCATGTCGCCGGTCAGCGCGCCCAGCACGTCACCGGCGCGGATCTTCTCCTTGCGCCCGCCAATGATCTGGAGGGTGACCATGGGCGGCACCAGCGGGCCGCTGCCCGTAGGCGTGAGTTCTGCTACCGGGAACCAGCGCGATTCGCGGCCCTGCAGCTGCTCGATCTTGCCCACAAAACCCATCTCGTCCATGCTGGCCAGGTTCAGCGCCAGGCCCTCGGCATCGCCCCGGCCGGTGCGGCCGATGCGGTGGATGTGCACCTCGGCATCGGGCGTCACGTCCACATTGATCACGGCGGCCAGGTTGGCAATATCGAGGCCACGCGCCGCCACGTCAGTAGCCACCAGCACCGAGCAGCTCCGGTTGGCAAACTGCACCAGCACCTGGTCGCGCTCGCGCTGCTCGAGCTCGCCGAACAGCGCCAGCGCGCTGAAGCCCTGGGCCTGCAGCACGCCCACCAGGTCGCGGCACTGCTGCTTGGTGTTGCAAAACGCAATCGATGAATCGGGCCGGAAATGGTTGAGCAGCTGCGACACGGCATGCAGACGCTCGCTGTTTTTCACCTCGTACCAGCGCTGCTCGATCTTGCCTTCGGCGTGCTGGGCCTGCACGGTGATCTGCTGCGGGCTCTTCATGAACTGCGCCGCCAGCTTGGCAATCCCCTCGGGGTAGGTGGCCGAGAACAGCAGGGTCTGGCGCTCTTTGGGACACTGGCGCGCCACGGTCACGATGTCGTCAAAGAAACCCATGTCCAGCATGCGGTCGGCTTCGTCGAGCACCAGGGTGTTCAGCGCTTCCAGCGTGAGGTGCTGGCGCTCCAGGTGGTCCATCACGCGGCCAGGGGTGCCCACCACGATGTGCGCACCGTGCTCCAGGCTCAGCATCTGGCCGCGCAGGGGGACACCGCCGCACAGGGTCACGACCTTGATGTTTTCCTCGGCCCGTGCCAGGCGGCGGATCTCGGTGGTCACCTGGTCGGCCAGCTCGCGCGTGGGGCACAGCACCAGGGCCTGCACCGCAAAGCGGCGGGGGTTGAGGTTGGCCAGCAGGGCCAGGGCAAAGGCGGCGGTCTTGCCGCTGCCGGTGCTGGCCTGGGCGATGATGTCCTTGCCCAGCAGCGCAGGCGGCAGGCTGGCCGCCTGGATGGGGGTCATGGTCGTGTAGCCCAGCTGCTGCAGGTTGGCCAGCGCGGCAGGGCTCAGCGCCAGCGTGCTGAAGGCAGCGCCGGCTTGGTTTTCTTTGGAGGTCATGCGCCGATTATCCGGCCGCGGCCCACGGGGAACTGGTGAAATCCCGGGGCCACGACTTGCGATGGAGCGACGACAGGCTGTTACATATCGGATATAACTTGTTGTGCAACCAGTGCCGCGCCCCATGACCGATACCCCCATCCTTGGCGATACCGCCAGCACAGCAGAGTCCGGCGACGGGTTGCTCGGGGCGATTGCGGATGCACTCCCGGCCCTGATTGCCTACTACAGCGTCCCCGACCTGCGATGCCGCTATGCGAACCAGGCCTACGCCGCCTACACGGGCTACACGCCCGCCTCCATCGTTGGCCGGTCCGTGCACGAAACGCTGGGCGGCGTCACCTGGGAAGACATCCGGCACGACGTGGAGCGCGCCATGCAAGGCCAGCGCGTCAAGTACAACCGGGAGCACACGCTGCACACCGGGGAGACCCGGCTGTTTGAAGTGCAGCTGATCCCGCACTTTGACCGGGCCACGAAGATCCAGCGCGGCTGCCACATCTTCATCATCGACATCACCGAGCGCTGGAAGGCCGAGTGCACGATGCGCGCGAGCGAAGACCGCATGCGCAAGTTCTCGGAGGCCACGCAGGAGGCCATCGTCTTTCACCGCGAAGGCGTCATCACCGACGGCAACGAGGCGCTGATACGGCTCACGGGCTACCCGCTGCATGAAATCGTCGGCCGCTCCATCTTCGGCTTCATCAGCCCGGAATGGCGGGCGACGGCCATCGAGTACACGCGGGCCGGACGCGAGCACCCCTACGAGGTCACCGTCCGCCACCGCGACGGCCACATCATTCCTGTGGAGGTCACCGGCAAGACGCTGCCGACAGAGCAGTCCAGCTACCGCATCGTGGTGGTACGCGACATCACCGCACGCAAGCAGGCACAGGCGCGCGAGGCCTTCATGGCGCTGCACGACCCGCTCACGCAGCTGCCCAACCGCCATTTCCTGATGGAGCAGCTGGCGCAGGTGCTGGCGGTGGCACGCCGCCGCGAGGGGCGTGCCGCCGTGCTCTTCCTCAACCTGGACCACTTCAAGACGGTGAACGACTCGCTGGGCCACCAGGCGGGCGACCGGCTGCTGTGCGACGTGGCCGAGCGCCTGCGCGCTGGCGTGCGCGATGCCGACATCGTGGCCCGGGTCGGTGGCGACGAATTCGTGGTGGTACTGACCGATGTGCAGGACGCCCACGGCGCCGCTGCCGTTGCCGACGAGCTGCTGGCCGCCATGAACGCGCTGTTCATGCTGGACCAGATCCCGCTGTCCATGTCGCATTCGATCGGCATCAGCATCTTTCCGGAACACGCCGGCACCGCGGACGTGCTGCTGCGCTGCGCTGACGCCGCCATGCACCATGCCAAGGACAGCGGCCGGGGCCACCGGCAGTTCTACGAGCCCAGCATGGACGGTGGCGCCCTGGACGTGCTGCACAAGGAGCGCCTGCTGCGCAAGGCCATCGCCGAGTCGGGGTTCGTGCTGCACTACCAGCCGCAGATTCGCCTGCAGGACCGGTCGCTGCAGGGCCTGGAAGCGCTGGTGCGCTGGCAGCATCCGGAGCGCGGCCTCGTCGGGCCAGGCGAGTTCATCGAGTTTGCCGAGTCGCGGGGGTTGATTGCGCACATTGGCCGCTGGGTGTTGCGCGAGGCCTGCCGTCAGCTCAAGGAGTGGCAGGACCTGGGCCTGGCGCTGGTGCCTGTGGCCATCAACCTCTCGGCCATCGAATTCCGCCAGCGCGACGTGGCCGCCGAGATCGCGGGCGCGCTCCACGAGACTGGGCTGCAGGCGCAGTACCTCGAAATCGAACTGACCGAGTCGGTGCTCATGCACCACACCGGCCAGGTGCTCGACACGCTCATGGCACTGAAGGCCCTGGGCGTTGGCGTATCCATCGACGACTTCGGTACCGGCTACTCGTCGCTGGCATACCTCAAGCGCTACCCGATCGACACGCTGAAGATTGACCGATCTTTTGTGACGGATACCCCTGGCAATGCCGATGACGTGGCCATCGTCACCGCCATCATCCAGATGGCGCACAACCTCCAGCTCAAAACGGTGGCCGAAGGCGTGGAAACCGGCCCCCAGATGGAACTGCTGGGTCACCTGGGGTGCGACTCGGTCCAGGGCTATCTGGAGTCGCCACCGATGGCGGCCGATGCGGCGCTGCAGTGGTTGCGCAAAGCTGCAGGGCGGTAGCCCCGCCGCTGCCAAGCCGCGCCGGGCAACATCTGCACAGGCCTTGCAAGGATGCACCCGTGAGGATCGCAAAGGGCCACCAAGGCGGTTTCCTGTGTCCAGTGGCCGGGCCATTGGCGCGACCAGCAACGCCGCGGACTGCCCGGGGCCCCGCCCGCGCAGATGGCGGCGAGCCACGCCAGCGGCCCCTTGTGGCGCCCCCGAGCAGGCCATGACCGCGTTTTCACCGGCAGCGCCCGGGGCTTGTGGACAATAGCGCCATGCCCCTCATCCCCGACTTCATTGCACCCACCCGCCACACCGACCCGGCCGAAGCGCTGGCACAGGTACAGCGCATCTACCAGCAACAGATCGGCCACCTGCGCGAGGCCATGCAGCGCTTTGTGGCGGGCGAAACGCCGCAGGGCGGCGTGCGCGCGTTCTACCCGTTTGTGCGCGTGCACACCACCACCGTCGCCCGGGCCGACAGCAAGCTGGCCTACGGCTTTGTGGAAGGCCCCGGCCGCTACGAGACCACGCTCACGCGCCCCGACCTGTTTGCACGCTACTACACCGAGCAGTTCCGCCTGCTGCGCGCCAGCCACAACGTGGAACTGGAGGTGGGTACCAGCGCGCACCCGATTCCCATCCACTTCTCGTTTGCCGAGCACGACCACATCGAGGGCACGCTGAGCCAGGAGCGCCGCATGCTGATGCGCGACGTGTTCGACCTGCCCGACCTGGCCGCCATGGACGACGGCATTGCCAACGGCACCTGGCAAGCGCGCCCGGGCGAGGCGCAGCCGCTGTCGCTGTTCACCGCGCCGCGTGTGGACTACTCGCTGCACCGACTTCGCCACTACACCGGCACCGCACCCGAGTGGTTCCAGAACTTCGTGCTGTTCACCAACTACCAGTTCTACATCGACGAATTCGTGCGCCTGGGCCACGCCGAGATGGCCAGGGAAGACAGCGAGTACATCGCTTTCATCGAGCCGGGCAACGTGGTCACACGCCGCGCGGGGCTGGAAGCAGAGGCCGGGGACGAGCTGGGCGTGGCGCCGCCGCGGCTGCCGCAGATGCCCGCCTACCACCTGGTGCGCAAGGACCGCAGCGGCATCACCATGGTGAACATCGGCGTCGGCCCGTCCAATGCCAAGACCATCACCGACCACATCGCCGTGCTGCGCCCCCACGCCTGGATGATGCTGGGCCACTGCGCCGGCCTGCGCA
>LNEG01000163.1 GCA_001464865.1 Burkholderiales bacterium Ga0074133 | reverse complement strand
GCCTACCGCTGGTACGCGCCCAGGCCAGCGCCCCGGTGACCACGCTGGCACAGGCGGAAGCGCTGGGCCTGGCGATTGCACAGCGCCTGCGCGAAGGCGGCGCACGCGGCGCAGAGCCCGCAGCGCCACAGGCTTAAGCTGACCGTGCCCCTGCCACCGCGCGTGATCGTCACGCGGCCCGCCCGCGAAGCTGCGCAGTGGGTGCATGGGCTTGCCAGCCACGGCATCGCCGCTGTGGCGCTGCCGCTGATTGCCATTGGCCCCTGCACCGCCCCAGAGGCCATCCATGCGCTGGAAGCGGCGCGCGCCAAGTCAGGCAGCTACCGCGCCCTGATGTTCGTCAGCGGCAATGCAGTGACGTACTTTTTTGGGTCAAAACAGGCTGTAGCGCTGGTTGAATCATCCCCTCTAGCTATCAAAACAAGAGCATGGGCACCAGGCCCGGGCACTGCGCGGGCGCTGGCAGACGTGGGCGTGCCCGCCGCGCTCATCGACGGCCCCGCACCCGATGCGCCGCAGTTCGACTCCGAAGCGTTGTGGCAGCAGGTGGGGCCGCAGCTGGCACCGGGCGACCGCGTGCTGATCGTGCGCGGACACTCGGGCGGCGTGCACGACGTGCAGCAGGGCACCGGCCGCGACTGGCTGGCCCGCCAGATTGAAACCGCAGGCGCCCAGGTGGATTTTGTGGTGGCATACCAACGCTGCGCCCCGACATTCGATGCACAGCAAACGGCGTTGGCGCGGCAGGCGGCCCACGACGGATCGCTCTGGTTGCTCAGCAGTTCCGAAGCGGTGGCCCATCTGGCCGAGGCGCTGCCGGGGCAGAACTGGGCCGGCGCCCGCGCGCTGGTCACCCATCCACGCATCGCGCAGGCCGCGCGGGCCGCCGGTTTTGGTCGCGTTGACGAATGCCGTCCGTCACTGGAGGACGTGGTGGCGTCGATAGAATCGACCGCATGAGTTCCGTGCCGCCCATTGCCCCGCCCCCATCGCCCGCTGCCCCTGTGGCGGCACCGGCAGATACGGCTGCGCAGGCAGGATCGCCCGGGCCCCTGCCCGCAGCCCCTCGCGGAAATGCGCTGCAGTGGATTCTGGCGGCCATGGCGGCAGCAGCACTCGCCAGCACCGGCCTGCTGTGGCAAAAGCTCAGCGGCATCCAGGAACAGCTGGCCCGGCAGTCGGCCGACTCGGGCGCGCTGGCCATCGAGGCCCGCACCATGGCCCGTCAGGCCGAAGACCTGGTGCGCGAGACGGCTGCCCGGCTGTCGGTGGCCGAAGCCCGCGTGAGCGAGGTCGCCCTGCAGCGCACCCAGCTCGAAGAACTGATGCAAAGCCTGTCGCGCTCGCGCGACGAAAACCTGGTCGTCGACATCGAATCCGGCATCCGGCTGGCCCAGCAGCAAACCCAGCTCACTGGCAGCCTGGAGCCTCTGGTGGCGGCCCTCAAGTCGGCCAACCTGCGCATCGAGCGCGCCGCACAGCCCCGCCTGGCGCCCGTGCAGCGCGCCATCGGCCGTGACCTGGACCGCCTGACGCGCGCTGCCGTCACCGACACCGCTGGCCTGCTGGCCCGGCTGGATGACCTGGTGCGCCAGGTGGACGATCTCCCCGTGCAAAACGCCGTGGCCCAGGCCGCGGCCACCCGCCGGCTGGGCGCAGGGCTGGCCACGACACCCGCCGCCGCTTCTGCAACGCCGCAGGCGACCGAAGCCTGGTGGCAAACCGCCCTGCAGCGCAGCTGGGAAGTGGTGCGCGACGAGGCCCGCGGCCTGGTGCGCGTGAGCCGCATCGACCAGCCCGAGGCCATCCTGCTGGCGCCCGAGCAGGCGTTTTTCCTGCGCGAGAACCTCAAGCTCAAGTTGCTGAACGCACGGCTGGGGGTACTGGCCCGCCAGTACGACTCGGCCCGGGCCGACCTGACGGCGGCCACTGCAGCACTGAACAAGTATTTCGACCCGGCTTCGCGCCGCACGCAGGCTGCGGCCAGCACCCTGCAGGCCGCGCAGGCCAGCATGAAGGTGGCCGAGCTTCCGCGCCTCGATGAAACCCTGGCGGCGCTGGCCACCGCCGCTGCGGGAAGATGATGAGCCCGCCTGAGTCGCTTCGCGCCTTCCCAGCGAGGGGGACGGCGCCCTCGCTGCGGGGCGGCCTTTGCTCGGCGTCCCTGGCCTGTGCTGCGCCAGTTTGGATGGTCGCGGACGCTCGCGGCGCGACGGACGACCACTGATATGCGCGCAGCACTCTGGCTTCTGGCGTTGTTTGGCGTGGCCGTGGCGGCTGCGCTGTTTGCGGGCAACAACCAGGGCACCGTCACGCTCTACTGGCCGCCCTACCGCATCGACCTGTCACTGAACATGGTGGTGCTGTTGCTGGTCGGCAGCTTTGTCACCCTGTACGCAGCGCTGCGCGCCCTGGCCGCGCTGCTGGAACTGCCCCGGCAAGCCCGGCGCTGGCGCCTGCAGCAAAAGGAGCGCGCCATGCACGCCTCGCTGCTCGACGCACTGACCCACATGCTGGGCGGGCGCTTCATCCGTTCGCGCAAGGCCGCTGCGGCAGCGCTGGCACAAGAGCATGCGCTGGCCGCCGCCAATGAGCCTGTGCCCCATGCGCGCCAGCTGCGGGCTCTCTCCCACATGATTGCTGCCGAGGCCTCGCACGCGCTGCAGGACCGCGCGACGCGCGAGTCGCACCTGCGCGACGCCCTGCAGGAATCACCCCTGCGCGGTACGGTGATGGAGCAGGAACTGCGCGAAGGTGCCCAGATGCGCTCGGCCCGCTGGTCGCTGGACGACCGCGATGCCAGCGCCGCGCTCGACCGTCTGGCCGAGCTGCCCCAGGGCGCTGCGCGCCGCACGCTGGCGCTGCGCATCAAGCTCAAGGCCACCCGCCTGGCGCACCAGACGCGCGAGGCGCTCGACACCGCCCGCCTGCTGGGCAAACACCGCGCGTTCTCGCCCAGCGCAGCGCAGAGCATCGTGCGCGGCCTGGCCGCCGAACTCATCAACAGCGCACACGACACGGCCCAGCTCCAGCAGATCTGGCAGTCGCTGGAAGTCGCTGAGCGTCAGATGCCCGAGATCGCCATTCACGCCGCACAGCGCCTGGCGATGCTGGGCGGCGAAAGCGCGCAGGTGCGCAGCTGGCTGCTGCCCGTCTGGGAGCGGCTGGTGAACACACCCGATGCGCTGGCCGAGCAGCACGCCCTCAAGCTGGTGCGTGCGCTGGAGGCCGGTCTCGGTGCCATCGACGCCCCCTGGCTGGCCCGCATCGAAACCGCCCAGCAGGCCAACCCGCGGGATGCGCGCCTGCAGTACCTGGCGGGCATGGCGTGCCTCAAGCGCCAGCTGTGGGGCAAGGCGCAACAGCTGCTCACGCAGTCGGCCCAGCAACTGGCCGACTCCGGCCTGCGCGCCAGCGCCTGGCGCCATCTGGCCGAGCTGGCCGAGCAGCGCGGCGACGCTGCCGCCGCTGCAGCTGCCTGGAAGATGGCGGCGCTGGGCCAATAGCCCACAGGCCCCACCGCAAGCCAGGCCTCGCCGCTTGCGGCTTGGCCATCACTGCGGCCGGGCAGACGGGCGGCCTGGGGGTGCCCCGCGGCGCGCCCGGCAGCAGCTCGCGCTGCAGACTTCTGTTTGCCCCCTCGCACGGGCCATGTCTTGCGTGTCTCGCGTGTCTCGCAGGTCGCGCGTCCACGGCGGGAACATTACGTTACTTTGATGATCCAACCCACTTCAATTCAGTTTTTTTGAATTGAGGCATCAATACGCCTGAAACGCCGGTGGGCGGGCCGTTCCTACACTGCCCTCAACCCAGCTGACCGGCGCTACCTGCAACGGCAAGCCCCCCGGTGCGATGCCAGCACCCCGCCTTTGAATGCCAACCCGACCCATGACCCTCGCCGTGAACCCTCCCGCCGACAAAAGCGCCCGCTACACCGGCACTGCCATCCTGCTGCACTGGGTGCTGGGACTGGCCATCCTCGGGCTGCTGGGCGTGGGCATCTACATGACGGGGCTGCCGTTTTCGCCGCAGCGGCTCAAGCTGTACAACTGGCACAAGTGGGCCGGTGTCACGCTGCTGGCATTGTCGGCGCTGCGCCTGCTGTGGCGTCTCACGCACCGTCCGCCCGCGCTGCCGGACCACATTGCCCGCACCATGCCCGGCTGGCAAAAGCTGGCGCACCACGGCACCCACTTTGCGCTGTACGCGCTGTTCTTTGCCGTGCCGTTGATCGGCTGGGCCTACAGCTCGGCGGCAGGGTTCCCGATCGTGTTCCTGGGGCTGTGGCAACTGCCTGACTTTGTGCCCGTCAGCAAGGAGCTGGCCGACGCCATCAAGCCCTGGCACCAGTACACAGCCTTTGCGCTGGGCGGCCTGGTGCTGCTGCATGTGGCGGCTGCGCTCAAGCACCAGTGGGTGGACCGCGATGGCCTGCTCAACCGCATGTTGCCGGGCAAGCGCGGTTGAACGCCGCCGGCACTTTGTTCGCCCCACGTCATCCAACCCCGGCGCTGACCACCCTCATGCGCCCTCCCCTTTTGTTTGCGCCTTCGGAGCTAGAACCATGCAAGCCTTGACCCTTATCGCCCGCCTGTCGGTGACCGGCGCCCTCCTGCTGGGCAGCCACGTTGCACTGGCCCAGCAGCAGCTGGTACCCGCCCAGAGCGAGGTGCAGTTCACCGCCCGCCAGATGGGTGTGCCGCTGGATGGCCATTTCAAGAAGTTCAGCGCACAGGTGGCGTTTGACCCCGCCAAGCTGGCCACCAGCAAGATCACCTTCACCGTGGATACCGGCAGCGCCACGCTGGGTTCGCGGGAGACCGATGCCGAGCTGCCCAAGCCCACCTGGTTCAACGTGCCCAAGTTCCCGCAGGCCACCTTCGAATCGACCAGCTTCAAGGCGCTGGGTGGCGGCAAGTTTGAAGTGGCGGGCAAGCTGACCATCAAGGGCAACGCACAAAACGTCGTCGCGCCCGTCACCCTCACGCAAAGCGGCACCGTGACCACGGCCGCCGGCTCGCTGCCCATCAAGCGGCTGGCGTTCAAGATTGGCGAGAACGAGTGGGCCGACACCTCGATGGTGGCCGACGACGTGCTGGTGAAGTTCAAGCTGGCGCTGACGGGCGTGGGGAAGATTTGATGCACCCCCTGAGTCGCTTCGCGCCTTCCCCCTCTCTTGCATTGCTGCGCAATGCGGGAGGGGGACGCTCCCAGCGCGGCGGGGCGGCCCTTGCGCGGGAGCGCTGACCTCGGCCGCGCCCAGACCCGACCTGAGCTAACAACTCGACCCTTTTTCGCGTTTCCTCTGTCCCCAAAACGTTCTTTCACTCCAGGAGTTTTCACATGCGCAAGTCCCTGTTCTCCCTGCTCGCCGTGGCTGCTGCCACCGCCTTGACCGCTGGTGCCGCCCAGGCTGCACCCTATGCCATCGACCCCACGCACACGTTCGTGACGTTCGAGATCAGCCACTTTGGCGCCTCCACCAACCGTGGCCGCTTCGACAAGAAGCAGGGCACCGTGGCGTTTGACCGCGCTGCCAAGACCGGCAAGGTGGACATCACCATCGACACCACCTCGGTGAACACCGGCACACCCGCTTTTGACAAGCACCTGCAAAGCGCCGACCTGTTCGACACCGCCAAGCACCCCACCATCAAGTTCGTGTCCGACAAGTTCAGCTTCAACGGCGACAAGGTCAGCGAAGTGACCGGCCAGCTCACGCTGCTGGGCAAGACCGGCCCCGTCACGCTCAAGTCCACGCAGTTCAACTGCTACGACAGCCCCATGCTCAAGCGCGAAGTGTGTGGCGGCGACTTTGAAACCACCATCGACCGCACCCAGTGGGGCATGAACTACGGCGTGGAATGGGGCTTCCCCAAGAACGTGCGCCTGGTGATCCAGATCGAAGCCGTCAAGCAGTAAACACGGCATGCGACCCGGCAGACGCCGGGTTTCCAGCCCCAAGCCACTGCGGCAGCAATGCCCGGTGGCTTTTTTCGTGGGGGAACGCTCCGGACCATGCTGCCAACCCATGGCGCAGCAACACAAAGGCATGAAATTAACTTAACGTAAATCAATTACGAATAGTAGAATCACGTCATTATTCGATGGAGACCTGCATGACCACCGTTGCCAAGCCAGACCTCGCCAACCTGCCCGCACCTGCCGCCATCCAGCAGCTGCACCACTATGCCTACAAGGCCCGCGATGCGGAAGAGACGCGCCAGTTCTACGAAGACATCCTGGGCCTGCCGCTGTACCACATCATCCAGAGCGACTATGTGCCCAGCACCGGCGAATACTGCCCCTACACGCACTTCTTCTTTCGCCTGAAGGACGGCTCGTTCATCGCGTTCTTTGACCTGGGCGACGACGTGAAGGCCGAACCCTCGCCCAACACGCCGCTGTGGGTCAACCACATCTCGTTTCGCGTCGACACGGTGCAGGAGCTGCAGAACACCAAGGCGCGCTTGGAAGCCCACGGCATTGAAGTGCTGGGCGTCACCGACCACCACATCTTCAAGAGCATCTACTTCTTCGACCCCAACGGCATCCGCCTGGAACTGACCGCGCAGCTGGCCAACGAAGAGCAGATGGCCAAGGACAGCACCGTGGCCCACGCCCGCCTGAACGAGTGGACGGCCCGAAAGGAACAGTGGCGCAAGGAGCGCGCCGAAGGCAAGGTGGCAGAGCCGCTGAAGCCCCAGCAGAACGACCGGCCGGAGTTTGTGCGGGCCTGAGCACGCCTGGGCCGCTGCAGCGGCACTTTTCAAGCCAAAACGGCCTGTAGTCCTGGATTCATTTGCACCTTTAGCTATTAAATAGATAGCATCTGGTGCGCAGGGGCGTTGCAGCCCTTGCGCGGCTTGCTGGGCTCTGCAACGCGTTCTGCGCAGTCAGCACACCCCGGCGCGGCGGCACGGTCGGTGCAGCACGTGGCGACGCACCCCCGCCCCCCCGCCTGCGGCCAGGCCGTGCCAGCAGGCATGGCCGACGGACCGGCATGCCCCGCCCCAAGCGCGCCCCGCACCCACTGCTGCGCGGCCTGCCGCTCCCTTAAAATGGCCGGTTCATTCCTCTGACCAGCGAGGCACGCCCCAGCGGCATGTCCGCCTCACCGCCCTACCCCATGAGCACGCCCCTGCAACAACCCGGCCTCGAAAGCCTTTCCAAGTCGTTTGAACCCGCTGCGCTGGAAGCCCACTGGGGCCCCGAATGGGAAAAGCGCGGCTATGGCACCGCCGGGCACCGCGGCACGGGCACCGCGCAGGCGGGTGAACCGGCGTTTTCCATCCAGCTGCCACCACCCAACGTGACGGGCACGCTGCACATGGGCCATGCGTTCAACCAGACGATCATGGACAGCCTCACGCGCTACCACCGCATGCGCGGCTTCAACACCGTGTGGGTGCCCGGCACCGACCATGCGGGGATCGCCACGCAGATCGTGGTGGAGCGCCAGCTGCAGGAACAAGGCATCAGCCGCTACGACATGGGCCCCACCCCGCCCGAGGCACGCAAGAACTTCGTGAGCAAGGTGTGGGAGTGGAAGGAAAAGAGCGGCAACACCATCACCACGCAGATGCGCCGCATGGGCGACAGCGTGGACTGGAGCCGCGAATACTTCACGATGGACGACAAACTCAGCAGCGTCGTCACCGAGACCTTTGTGCGCCTGTACGAACAGGGCCTGATCTACCGCGGCAAGCGCCTGGTCAACTGGGACCCGAAGCTGCAGTCCGCCGTATCCGACCTGGAAGTCGAGAGCGAGGAAAAAGACGGCTCGCTGTGGCACATCGCCTACCCCTTGGCTGATGGAACGGGCAGCCTGACGGTGGCCACCACCCGCCCCGAGACCATGCTGGGCGACGTGGCGCTGATGGTGCACCCCGAGGATGCCCGCTACACGCACCTCATCGGCAAGATGGTGAACCTGCCGCTGTGCGACCGCCAGATCCCGGTGATCGCCGATGACTACGTGGACAAGGAGTTCGGCACGGGCGTCGTCAAGGTCACCCCCGCGCACGACCAGAACGACTACGCCGTGGGCCAGCGCCACCAGCTGCCGATGATCTGCGTGCTGACGCTGCAGGCCACCGTCAACGAGAACGCGCCCGCCAAGTACCAGGGCATGGACCGCTTCGTGGCCCGCAAGGCCATCGTGGCTGACCTGGAAGCCATTGGCGCGCTGGTCGAGGTGAAAAAGCACAAGCTCATGGTGCCGATCTGCACCCGCACCGGCCAGGTGATCGAGCCCATGCTGACAGACCAGTGGTTTGTGGCCATGAGCAAGGTGGGCGCAGGTGACGCGACCGGCAAGAGCATTGCGCAAAAGGCGATTGACGCCGTGGCCACCGGCGAGGTGACCTTTGTGCCCGAGAACTGGGTCAACACCTACAACCAGTGGATGAACAACATCCAGGACTGGTGCATCAGCCGCCAGCTGTGGTGGGGCCACCAGATTCCGGCGTGGTACGACGAAGACGGCAACGTGATCGTGGCCCGCAACGAAGCCGAAGCGCAAGCCAAGGCCCCGGGCAAGACGCTGCGCCGCGACGAGGACGTGCTGGACACCTGGTACTCGTCCGCCCTCGTGCCGTTTTCAACCATGGGCTGGCCCAACCAGGGCACGGCAGAGACGGACGACTACAACCTCTACCTGCCCAGCAGCGTGCTGGTCACGGGCTACGACATCATCTTT
>LNEG01000162.1 GCA_001464865.1 Burkholderiales bacterium Ga0074133 | reverse complement strand
GGCCGTCAGGCTGGCGGCTTCCAGGTTGGCGCGCACGGTGGGGTCGGTCAGCGTGCCGGCGATGGCCTTGTGCAGCGTGGCCACCACGGCTTCAGGCGTATCGCGCTTCACGAAGTAGCCGGTCCAGATGTTGAAGGTGAAGTCCTTGAGAGCCTTGCTCTCGGTGATGGCGGGGAAGTCCTTGGCGGTGTCGATGCGCGTGGGGTTCAGCAGTGCCAGCACCTTGATGCGGCCGGCCTTGTGCAGCTCGACGTGCTTGGTGCCAAAGGGCGACATGAAGATGTCGACCTGGCCGGAGATCAGGTCCTGCTCGGCCGGGGCGCCGCCTTTGTAGGGCACATGCACCATGGGGATGCCGGTGACCTTGGACAGGTGCTCGCCGAGCAAGTGGTAGAACGAACCCGGGCCCACGCTGGCGTAGGTGATGGGCCGGCCCTGCTGGGCCTGCTTGCGGGCGTACTCCACAAACTCGTCGATGTTGTTCACGGGCAGGTTGCCGCGGGTCAGAAAGCCGATCTGCGCGGTGGCGATCATGTTGACCAGGCGGAAGTCTTCGCTCTTGAACTTGACCGCCGACAACGCCAGCGGAGCCAGGATGAGCTCATTGGGCGAGCCCTGGAACACCACGTGGCCGTCCGACGGCTGGCTCAGCACCTTGGTGGCTGCGATGGAGCCGCTGGCGCCGCCCAGGTTCTCCACGATCACGGGCTGGCCGAGCTGCTTGCCCAGCGTGGTGTTGACCGTGCGCGCGATCACGTCCGACACGCCGCCGGCCGGGTACGGCACCATCAGCGTGACGGGCTTGGCCGGGAAGGCGTTCTGGGCGAACACGGTGGCGCTGAAAAGCAGGCCACCGATCAATGCGGCCGTGCGGCTGGCCAGGCGGGGGAAGTACTTGGGCATGGTTTGTCTCCTTGTGGATGGGTTGTGCAGTGAATGCTAGGTAGCCCAAGCCTATGCGTCCAATGTATTATTTTCCTGATCATCATTCGCTTTACTCATACCCGCCATGAACCTGCGTCACCTGGAGCATCTGCTGGCCGTTGCCGACACGGGCTCGTTCAGCCGCGCGGCGGGGCGGCTGTTCATCACCCAGTCGGCCCTGAGCCGCAGCATCCAGGGGCTGGAGGAGGAGCTGGGCGGCCCGTTGCTGGACCGGCTGGGCAAGCGCAACACGCTCACTCCGCTGGGGCTGGAGGTGGTGGAGCGCGCGCGCCCCATCCTGCGGGACCTGGAGGCCCTGCGCGACAGCGCTCGCCTGCTGCAGCAGGGCGACCTGGGGCGCATCAGCGTGGGGCTGGGCTCGGGCCCGGCGGCGTTGCTCACCATTCCGCTGCTGACCACCGTGGCGCGCGACTACCCCAGCCTGCGCGTATCGGTCACCCACGGGCCGGCCGAGCTGCTGGTGATGCAGCTGCGCAACCGCCAGTGCGATGCGCTGGTGGTGGACCTGCGCCGCGTGGTGCCTGCGCCCGATTTGCAGATCGAGGCGCTGGCCGAGCAGCGCGCGGGCTTCATCGTGCGGGCGGGCCACCCGCTGGCCGGTGCCACCCGCGTGTCGCTGGCGCAGGTGCTGACCTACCCGGTGGCCTGCACGCCGCTGTCGGACGAGGTGATCAGGCTGATGGGGAAATGGTGCGGCTGGAGTGCGACGACGTGGCCGCCTTGCTGGCGGCGGTGGAGCAGTCAGACGCGGTGTTCCTGGGCGTGCACGCCGCCGCGCGGGCGGGCATGGAATCGGGCCGGCTGGCGCTGCTGCCCCTGCACCCCGACATGCGCGCCCGGGCACGCTACGCCGTCATCACTCTGGCCGGTCGCACCACGGCACCAGCCATGGCGAGCTTTCGGGAGATCCTGCAGACGCACCTGTACGACGATGCGCTGCAGCCCGGCCTGGGCTGAACCGTAACGCTGCCCTCAGAACCTGTTCAGTATCTTTTCGGGGTCGCACAAGTGTCTTCCCGGGATGGGATGCTAGGCGCGGGGCGCAGCCAATAGCCGGGCTATTGGCAAGCACCGCAACGCCGCAGTCCGCCCGGCAAGGCACATGCCCGAAGGGTTGGAGTGAAATCGGGCCGATGAACTCGGAGCTTTGGCGCTCCGGCTGCTTGCATGGGCGCGAGCCAATGCCGCGCATCCGACGCATCTACTCATCCCGATTGCACTCCAATGCGAAGATCGCCAGCGGGTCCACGTCCACCAGCCAGCGGATCAGGCCCTTGTGCGCGGGCTGGCTGCGCGTGGCCTGCAGCACCGGCTGCCACGCGGCCAGAAAGCGCTGCAGCGCCGCGCGGCTGCTGCTTTCCATGAGCATCTGCGCGCGCTCCACATTGGCCACGCGCTGGATGGTGAGCGGCACGGGCGGGAACAGGACCACGGTGCCATCCAGCCCCGGCAGCGCGGCTGCATGCGCCGCCGCGCTGGCCGCCTGCAGGAACCCCTGGGCGACCTCCTGCGTGCGCGCATCGGCACGCACCAGGGCCTGGTAGGCAAAGGGCGGCATGGCGGCTTCCTCGCGCTCCTTCAGTTGCTGGGCGGCAAAGGCCTCGTAGTCATGCTTGCGTAGCGCCTCGTACACGGCGTGCTGGGGGTGAAAGGTCTGCACCCACATCTCGGCCTGGCTGGCCTGCGCGGCCACGTAGGCAGCGTCGCGCCCGGCCCGGCCCGCCGCCTGCATCAACAGGGCAAACAGCCGCTCCGACGCGCGAAAGTCGCTGGAAAACAGCGCGCCATCGGGCTGCACCGCAGCCACCAGCGTGATGCGCCGGAAGTCGTGACCCTTGGCGATCATCTGCGTGCCCACCAGTACATCCACCTCGCCCGCGTGTACCTGGGCCAGCTGCTCTTCCAGCGCGCCCTTGGCCTTGGTGGTGTCGGCATCGATGCGTGCAATGCGAGCCGGGTTGCCGTCGGGCCGCTGCACGTTGCGCAGCAGGGCGGCCAGCTGTTCTTCCAGCTGCTCGGTGCCACGGCCCATGGGGTGGATGTCGGGGCTGCCGCAGGTGGGGCAGTGCGCGGGCACGCGCACGGTGTAGCCGCAGTGGTGGCAGCGCAGGGTGCGGTCGGTCTTGTGGAAGACCTGGTGCGCGCTGCAGTGGGGGCAGTCGCTTTTCCAGCCGCAGTCCACGCAGTGCAGCACGGGGGCGTAGCCGCGGCGGTTGAGCAGCACCATGCTTTGCTCGCCGCGGCCCACGCGCTCGGTGATGGCCGCCAGCAGCGGTGCGCTGAACACCGTGCGCCGGGGCTGCTGGTTCATGTCCACCCGCTTGACGCGCGCCAGCGCCCCCGCGCCGATGCGGCTGGGCATGTGCAGGCGCACGTAGCGCCCGCCCTCGGGGTCTTCGGGCGTGGGCGGGCGGCTGGCGTGCCAGCTCTCCAGCGACGGAGTGGCCGAGCCCAGCAGCACCTTGGCGCCCTGCTCGCGCCCGCGCCAGATGGCCAGGTCGCGGGCCGAGTAGCGCGCGCCCTCCTGCTGCTTGTAGCTGGGGTCGTGCTCTTCGTCCACGACGATGAGCTGGAGGCCCGGCATGCTGGCAAACACCGCCATGCGCGTGCCCAGCACGATGCGCGCGGTGCCGCTGTGCGCGGCCAGCCAGCTTTTGAGGCGCTGCGGGTTGGTCATGCCGCTGTGCAGCGACACCACCGCGCCCGCGCCAAAGCGGGGGGCAAAGCGGCTCACAAAGCGCTCTTCGAGCTGGGGGGTGAGGTTGATCTCGGGCACCATCACCAGGGCCTGTGCAGGGAAGTCGCTGGTCGGGTCGGCCTCCAGCATTTCCTGCACGCAGCGCAGGTACACCTCGGTCTTGCCGCTGCCGGTGCTGCCAAACAGCAGGAAAGGGCCGTTTTCCGAAGAAATTCGGGCCCTGGCGCTCTCCTGCTCTGGGCTGAGTGCTATGTTTTCGATAGTTTCTGTGGTGTCGCCTGCGGCCTTGGCAGGTCGCTTGAGCCGCCGTGCCAGCTGCTCGGGGCGCAGGTCGCGCAGTTGCGGGGGCAGGGCTGCCAGGGCCACTTCGCCGAGCGCCCGCTGGTAGTACCGCGCGGCAAACGCCACCAGCTTGCGCCAGGGCAGGTCCAGCGGTGCCACCCCTTCCAGCACCCCGGCAATGGCACGCATGGTGGCGCCCTCGGGCAGCTCGCCCGTGGCGGCGTCGGCATCCCACACCACGCCCAGCACCTCGCGGGTGCCCAGGGGTACGCGCACCAGAGTCCCGGGCGGCAGCGCGCGATCGCTGGCGTAGCTCAGCAGGTCGCCCACGCCGCTGTGCGAGGGCGTGTGCAGGGCGACATGGACCAGATGGCGGGCGGGAGCGAAGGGTGGGGTGGGCAAGGCGGGCGGGCAACTGGCGGAGGAGGGCCGATTGTCGCCGCTGGGTGGCCTGTAGCTGCCGCTGCCTCGCCCGTGTGAGTTACTGCGCCTGGCTGGCGGCTGTCCAATCCCGCTGGGCCTGCGCCGCGCCGTAGGCCGGGTCGTTCCAGAGCTTGTCGACCAGCGCCTCCAGCGCCTTGTGCCGCCCGACGGGCAGCGCCATGCGGTGCGCGACCGAGGGCACCAGTGTATTGGCCATGCGGGCGGCCAGGAAGAACGCGCTCGATTCCTTGGCACAGGCGTCAAAGCGCGCCATGTCCACGCCCGGCGTGATGGGGATGGAACCCTTGGCCAGGTTGAACGTGGCCTGGAACTCCGCCCCCGTCACCGCGCGCGCCAGCGCCGTCTGCTCGGCCGTTGCCACCGGGCTGCCGCTCTTGCGGAACAGGGCAAGGCTGTCGACCACGTAGATGTAGCTGCTGGCGCTGCCGGGGGTGGATACGCACAGGAAATCCTGCTCGGGCACCTGCCGCGCCACCAGAAACTCGCCCTTGGCCCAGTCGCCCATGATCTGCATGGCCGCCTTGCCGGCGATCACCCGGGCGGTGGCGGCGCTCCACTCGGTGCTGGCCGCCGGACTGTCTGCAGCGCTGGTGTGGGCGCCGGCGCTGGCGGGAGCAGGCTTGCGCCCGTGGGCGCTGGGGGTGGCTGGCTGCGGCGGTGCCGCGGGCTCGGTCAGGGGCCGCAGTGCGGCAAAGGTCTGCAGCGCGCGCCCGATGGCCTCGCTCTGCACCGCCCCGGGCTCGCCACGCACCAGGGCGCGCTGGTACAGGTCGGGCCCGGCCACACCGAGCGCCACGGTTTCAAACAGCGTGAGGTTCTGCCACGGCTGGTTGCCATGCGCCAGCGGGGTGATGCCCGCCTTTTGCAGTCGCTCGGCCAGGGCCATGAACTGCGGCCAGGTCTGGGGCACGCGGCCCTGCACCTGCTGCAGCAGCGCGCGGTTGATGTACAGCCAGTTGATGCGGTGCACGTTGACCGGCACGGCCACATAGGCGCCCTTGTATTTCACCTGCTCGGCGATCTGTCGCGGGATCTTGTAGTCCCAGCCTTCCGCCTTGGCCAGGGCATCCAGCGAGGCCAACGCGCCCTGCTCACCCCAGGCCGACAGGTCGGCGGCTTTCATCTGCACGGCATCGGGCGCCTTGCCCGCAGCCACACGCTCGCGCAGCGTCTGTGCCAGCGCCTCGGCG
>LNEG01000161.1 GCA_001464865.1 Burkholderiales bacterium Ga0074133 | reverse complement strand
TCAGCGCGGCGGGCCACGGTGCGGCAGACGTGGGCCTGCGATGCAGCGCGCGTACCTGCGGGCAGGATGAACTCCTGCAGCTTGGGCAGGGCCGCGTTGTGGTGGGCCAGGGGGTCGTCGAGCGCGAGCACGGCCTCGGCCTTGAGCAGCTCGAAGCCGGGGATCGACAGCTCGCCACCCAGGTTGAACAGCTGGTGCTGCACCTCCACCAGCAGGCTGCGCACGTCGTCGGGCAGGGGTTCGCACAGCAGCAGGCCGATGTGCGAGTTCAGCTCGTCCACGTCCCCCATCGCATGCACGCGCAGGCTGTTCTTGGAAACGCGCTGGTTGTTGCCCAGGCCGGTGGTGCCGGCATCGCCGGTGCGCGTGGCGATCTGTGTGAGTCGGTTGCCCATGGTGGTACTGGTGTGGTGGCGCTGGCGAACACCAGGCAGGCGCAGCGCGGGTTTGAAACGCAGCGCATTGTGCGCCCAGGCCAGGCACCCGCGCTGGCCTGGGGGCTTGCCCCGGCGCACAGGCGCAGGGGGGCCCGCGCGCAATCCCCGCCCCCAACGGTTTCGCCTGCAGGGCCCGTGTAGCGGGGCCCTGCAGGCGAAACAGACATGCAAGGGGGCGAGGCGGTAGCGCGGGACGCCGGGTGCAGGCCGCGCCCGGGGCTGGGCGCTGGCCCGCGCAACGCCGATCAGTTGATATGCAGGCGGTTCATGCGGTCCACGTCGGCCGTGGACACACCGGAGGCCGAGGGCTTCATGCCATTCCAGGCCGTCGAGTGGTAGGTGTCCCATTCCGAACGCGACACCATGCCGTCGCCGTTGGTGTCCATCAGGCGCGCGTTCACACGGGTCTCCGCCTTGGCGGCAGCCTTGCCACCCGAGCGGGTGGGGTCGATCTCGGCCACGGGCGCTGTGCGGCCACCGGGTGCTGCGGCGGCATCGGCAGGGGCTGCCGTGCTGCGTGCCGAACGGTCATCGACCTTGTTTTGCGCGCGTGTGGCGGCGGGGCCGCCCGATGCCGCAGGCGCCACCTCGGAAGGCGGACGCGTGTTCTGCGACATGGGGGCCTGGGCCATCGCGGCGGTGCAGGCCAGGGCAGCCATGGCGGCAAGAGCGGTGTGCTTGATCATCATTGAGAACTCCTTGAAAGTGGTTGGCAGGGGATACGCCGGGCCCGCCAGGACGGCAGGCACGCGTCCCATCGTCGGGCGCGCTTCGGGGGCAGGGTGTAGGACGTGCGCGGCCACACGGGTCAGCGATGCACGGCAGTGCCCGCGGCGGCTCGGCAGGGCCTACTTCTGGCTACATCCACGAGGCTTTCCTACACAAAAGCGGCCTCTGTGGTTACACCGCGAAGGCAGATGTTGGTGAGGGAAACAGCGGGCAAGAGTGCTGGTGCGCACGCCATTGCTGCGGTGCAATGAAGTCCTGTCCAACTTTGAAGGAGCTCAGCTTCCATGAAAGCAATGCAACGACGCACCTATGCCTTCGACGCGCGCAGCGTGATGCTTTTCGCGGCCCTCTCGCTGGGTGGCGCAGCCGCCCTGCACGCACAGACCGCCCCTTCTTCACCGCAGTTCGGCCCCGCGGAAAAAACCGCGCCGCAGGCTGGCACGGGCTTTACCGTAGGCCCTGGCAGCGCCCCTGCAAAGCCCGCAGCAGGCACACAGGCCCAGGCCGGTGCCGCCAATTCGTTTGACCGCGCCGACACCAACCAGGACGGCAAACTGAGCGTGCAGGAAGCCGCAAGGCTGCCCGCGATCGGTCAGCGTTTCCAGCAGCTGGATGCCGACAAGGACGGCTCGTTGTCCCGCGCCGAATTCGAGAAAGGCGCGAACTCCTGACCCCACTTCTGACAGTTGACACCCTGGCCGCCACGCCACTGCCAGCTGCTACCACCGTTTGACGGGCTGCAAGGCCTGTGAGCCCGCCCGCGCTGGAACTCCAGGGCGTGGGCGGGCTCTTTGCATGGCGCGGGCGCATGTGCAGCACGGGCGCACTGAGGGCCCGCTGCGCGCGATGTCAGTCGTGCAGCGAAGACAGGAACTGTTGCAGCTCGGGCGTCTGCGGGTTGCCAAAGAGCTGCGCGGGTGTGCCCGTTTCGTGCACGCGGCCCTGGTGCATGAAGATCACGCGGTCGCTCACCTTGCGGGCAAATGCCATTTCGTGTGTGACCATCATCAGCGTCATGCCCTCTTGCGCGAGGGACTCCACCACGCGCAGCACTTCACCCACCAGCTCCGGGTCTAGCGCCGAAGTGATCTCGTCGCACAGCAGCACCTGCGGCTCCATGGCCAGCGCGCGCGCAATGGCCACGCGTTGCTGCTGCCCACCCGACAGCTGGTCGGGCATGGCGTCAAACTTTTCAGCCAGGCCCACGCGCTCGAGCAGCTTGCGCGCCTGTGCCTGCGCATCCTGGGGGCTGCGCGCCTTGACCAGCGTGGGCGCCAGCATCACGTTGCGGCCCACCGAAAGGTGCGGAAACAGGTTGAAGCTCTGAAAAATCATGCCCACCTGCTGGCGCAGATCGCGCATGGCGGCGGGGCTGTCGTGCAGCAGTTTCTTGCCGTTCACGCTCAGGGCGCCTTCCTGGAACACCTCCAGCCCGTTCACGCAGCGCAGCAGCGTGCTCTTGCCCGAGCCGCTCTTGCCGATGATGGCCACCACCTCGCCGCGCGCCACTTTCAGGTCAATGCCCTTGAGCACTTCGTTGGTGCCGTAGGACTTGCGCAGCGCAGTGATGTCGACGATGGGCGGCTCGCCCACCGCAATGCCGTCGTGGGCGCGAACGGGAGTGGCGACGGGGGCTTCAGCGGCTGTTGGCATGGAGTTTCCTTTCGAGCGACTGCGCCATGAGGCTCACGGGGAAGCACAGCGCAAAGTAAAGCAGCGCCACGCAGGCGTACACGAGAAATGGCTGGTAAGTGGCGTTGGAGATCATGCTGCCGGCCTTGGTCAGCTCGACAAAGCCGATGACCGAGGCCAGCGCCGTGCCCTTGATGACCTGGACCAGAAAACCCACCGTGGGCGGCACCGCAATGCGCAGCGCCTGGGGCAGCACCACATGGCGCAGCTGCTCGCCAAAGTTGAGCGCCAGGCTCTGCGCGGCTTCCCACTGCCCCCTGGGGATGGCGGCCACGCAACCGCGCCAGATCTCGGTGAGGTAGGCGCTGGTGTAGAGCGTGAGCGCAAAAGCCGCTGCCGTCCACGGCGATGTCTTGATGCCAAAGAGGGCAATGCCGAAGTACGCCAGAAAAAGCTGCATCAGCAGCGGCGTGCCCTGGAACACCTGCACATACGCGCCCACGGCGCGCTCCATGCCGCGCACCTTGGACAGCCGCAGCACCAGCAGCAGCAGGCCCACCAGGCCGCCGCCGATGAAGGCGATGAGCGAGAGGGACACGGTCCAGCGCGCTGCCATCAGCAGGTTGCGCAGGATGTCCCACAGGGAAAAATCAACCATGATAAGAACGTGTTTACCGCTTATTCGATGCCGCGTTGGCGCGCAATCGGGATGAGTGGATGTTTCGGGTGCGCCGCATGGGCTCATGCCCATGCAAGCAGTCGGGGCGTCCAATCGCCCGATTTCGCTCCAACCCTTCGGGCAAGTGCCTCGCCGGGCGGTCTGCGGCGTTGCGGCGCTTGTTGATAGCCGTGCTATCAACTGCGCGCCGCGCCTTGCACCCCATCCCGGCAAGGCACTTGCGCGGCGTCGAATAAGCGGTAAACACGTTCTTTACCTCCCCACCAAGAAACGTGCGCCTGCCCACATGAGCAGACGGCGGGTGAGCATCGACAGCGCCAGGTACACCGCCGTAGCCAGGATGAAGGCCTCGAACGCGCGGAAGGTGTTGCTGGAAATCAGGTTGGCGGCGTAGCTCAGCTCAGGCGTCGAGATCTGCCCGCACACCGCCGATCCCAGCATCACGATGATGATCTGGCTGACCATGGCCGGCCACACCTTGAGCAGCGCGGGCGGCAGCACCACGCGCCGGAAGGTCTGGCCGGGCGTGAGCGCCAGGCTCTGCGCGGCTTCGATCTGGCCGCGCGGCGTGGCCTCGATGCCTGCGCGGATGATCTCGGCCGAGTACGCGCCCAGGTTGATCACCATGGCCAGCACCGAGGCCAGCTCGGGCGTGAGCTTGACGCCCATCGCAGGCAGGCCGAAGAACAGGAAGAACAGCTGCACGATGAACGGCGTGTTGCGCACCCAGCGCAGCGCAGCAGGCCGGTGGCCCAGGTTGCGCGCACGCGCCCACGCACAGGCGGTACCCAACAGCAGGCCCAGCACGGTGCCCACGATGGTGAGCCCGATGGTCCACGCCACGCCGCGCACCAGCAGCGGCCAGGCCGCCAGCACGGCAGAAAAATCGAGTTGAATCAGCATGGTGTGCAACCCCTGCGGCGCTTGTCACGACGCAGCCCTGTGCAATGGAAAAGAACGGTATTGCGTGCTTACCGCGCGCTTATTGCGGCAGATCGCCTGCGGGGCGGCCCAGCCACTTGCTCGACAGCTTGTCGATGTCGCCCGACTTGCGTGCCTCGGCAATGATTTCGTTCACGCGCAGGCGCAGCTTGTCCTCGCCCTTGGCCACGCCGATGAAGTTGGGGCTGTCCTTGAGCAGCAGCTTGTACTCGGTCTGCAGGTTGGGGTTCTTGACCATGATGGTGCCGGCCGTGGATGCGCTGGTGGCAATGGCCTGCGTCTGGCCCGACACAAAGGCCGAGATGCTGGCGGCGTGGTCTTCAAAGCGCTTCACGTCCACGCCGGCAGGGGCCACCTTGGCCAGTTCCTGGTCTTCCATCGCGCCGCGTGTCACGGCCACGGTCTTGCCGGCCAGGTCGGCAAAGCTCTTGATGTTCAGGCTCTTGCTGGCAAACACGGCCTGGAAGAACGGTGCATAGGCCGCGGTGAAGTCGATGACCTTCTCGCGCTCGGGGTTCTTGCCCAGCGTGGAGATCACCAGGTCAGCCTTTTGCGTCTGCAGGTACGGGATACGGTTGGCGCTGGTCACGGGGATCAGCTCGACCTTCACGCCCATCTTGGTGGCGATGTACTGCGCCATTTCCACGTCCAGGCCCTGGGGCTTGAGGTCGGTGCCGACAAAGCCGTAGGGCGGGTAGTCGGTCGGGATGGCGATCTTGATCTCTTTGGCCTTGAGGATGTTGTCCAGCGCGTTCTGCGCATGGGCAGAAGGGGCCAGCAGTGCAGCCCCCAGGCCGGCAGCGGCCAGCAGGGCCAGGGTGCGGCGGCGGGCGCCTGGGCGAACGGAGGCGGAAGAACTCAGCGAGGCGGTCATAGCAAGGCTCCTAGGTAAGCAGAACCGTCGTCGGACGGCGAGGGGGTGGAAGGGGACTTTGAACGGGTGCGGCGAACGGCTTTTGCCGATGCGGCCTTGGCTGCGCCGGGCGCGGGCTGCGCAGACGCCGTGGTGGCCACCGGTGCGAGCGCATCGCGCAGGCCCGCCAGCGGGTCGGTGCTGGCCTGCAGGCGCAGGGCAGCCTGCACGGTGCCGATGTGCTCGGCCATCAGCGCCTCGGCGCGGGCAATGTCGCCCGCCTCCAGCGCTTCGACAATGCGCACATGGTCGTCGCAGCTTTGCGCGGCGTCGTGCGAGGACTGGTAGAGCATGGCGATCAGCGTGGTGCGCGCCGTGAAGTCGCGCATCGTGTCGGCCAGCAGGGCATTGCCCAGGCATTCGGCCAGGCACACATGGAAGTCACCCAGCAGGTAGGTGCTCAGCCCCACATCGGTACCGGCCAGGGCGGCCTTTTCGCGCTGCAGGTGGTGCTTGAGCTGGCGCAGCGCGGCCTTGTCCAGGGCCTTGTCCTTGAGCTGGTGCAGCAGGCCCAGCTCGATCACGCGGCGCGCCTCAAAGGCCTCGCGGGCCTCGTGCTCGGAAGGTTCAACCACATACCAGCCGCGCCGCGCACTCACCGTGACGATACCGCGCGTGGACAGCCGCGTGAGCGCCTCGCGCACGATGGTGCGGCTGCAGTCGAACAGCATGGCCAGCTGCTGCTCGCCCAGGCGCGAGCCGGGCGCGAGCTTCTGGGCCATCACGGCTTCCATGATGCGGTTGCTGATGTCGGTGGCAGTGGTCATTGCCTGCAGTGACGCAGGTTCCGTGCCAACTGGTATACAAGGTGAATGCACCACCGTGGCGCACCAACGGGCGCCGCTGGTGCGCGGGGTTGCTGCTGCTTTGTACAGACAGCAACGATGCCGGTGCCTAGAATCAGCTCCCTTGCCGCCCCACGGAAAGCCCGCCATGAACGCACCCACCGCCGCCGCCCACCTGATGCCCGCCATCCACCTGCGTGATGTGCCCCAGGCCCTCATCGATGCGCTGCAGGCGCGTTTTGGCGCCCGGTGCTCGCTGGCCCAGGCTGTGCGCGAGCAGCACGGGCGCGACGAGGGCTCGCTGCAGGCCCCTCCGCCCAGCGCCGTGGTGTTTGCCGAAAGCACGCAGGACGTGGCCGATGCCGTCAAGCTGGCCAGCCAGCACGACGTGCCGGTGATTCCCTACGGTGCGGGTTCGTCGCTGGAAGGCCACCTGCTGGCTGTGCAGGGCGGCATCAGCATCGACGTGAGCCGGATGAACCAGGTGCTCAGCATCAACGCCGAAGACCTCACGGTGACGGTGCAGCCCGGCATCACGCGCAAGCAACTGAACGAGGCCATCAAGGACACCGGCCTGTTCTTCCCCATCGACCCCGGCGCCGACGCCAGCATCGGCGGCATGAGCGCCACGCGCGCCAGCGGCACCAACGCCGTGCGCTACGGCACCATGCGCGAGAACGTGCTGGCGCTCGAAGTGGTCACGGCCAGCGGCGAAGTCATCCACACCGGCACGCGCGCCAAAAAGAGCAGCGCAGGCTATGACCTGACCCGCCTGATGGTGGGCAGCGAAGGCACGCTGGGCATCATGACGCAGATCACCGTGCGCCTGTACCCGCTGCCCGAGGCCCTGAGCGCCGCGATCTGCTCGTTCCCCAGCATCGAGGCCGCCGTGCGTACCACGATCCAGATCATCCAGCTGGGGGTGCCGATTGCGCGGGTCGAGCTGATCGACCACCACACCGTGCGCATGGTCAACGCGCACAGCAAGCTCACCCTGCGCGAAGAACCCATGCTGCTGATGGAGTTCCACGGCTCGCCCCTGAGCGTGAAAGAGCAGGCCGAGACGGTGCAGGACATCGCGAGCGAATTTGGCGGAAACGCCTTTGAATGGGCCAGCACCCCCGAGGAGCGCACCCGCTTGTGGACCGCGCGGCACAACGCCTACTTTGCGGCTGTGCAAAGCCGCCCCGGCTGCCGCGCCATCAGCACCGACACCTGCGTGCCCATCAGCCGCCTGGCCGACTGCCTGCTCGAATCGGTGGACGAGGCCGAAGCCAGTGGCATCCCGTACTTCCTGGTCGGCCACGTGGGGGACGGCAACTTCCACTTCGGTTACCTGCTGGACCCGAACATCCCCGAAGAGCGCATCACCGCCGAAGACCTGAACCACAAGCTGGTGGCCCGCGCCCTGGGCATGGGCGGCACCTGCACCGGCGAACACGGCGTGGGGCTGCACAAGATGGGCTTTTTGCTGGACGAAACCGGGGCGGGTGCGGTGGACATGATGCGCGCCATCAAGCGCGCGCTGGACCCGAAAAACATCCTGAACCCCGGGAAGATTTTTGCGATGTAGGAGGCTGTCACGCCTGACCGCTGTTTGCTGGACAGCGTCACAGGCATCTGGAACAAGTGCCACGGCCCTGTTCCGTCTGAAACCCCGAGCGTCGCACCCGGGACTTGTGGCCAGCTCTGGAGCGCATCCGGCCCGTGCGCATGACGCCGAAGCACGTGCAGCGCTGATCCGCGCTACAGTTGTCCGAAGGAGTACCCCGTGAAGACACCCGACGTCCCGCCAGATGAGGCTTCGCGCCTGGCGGCGTTGCGGTCGCTCAACGTGCTCGACACCATTGCCGAAGAGCGTTTTGACCGCCTCACCCGCATTGCCAAACGCCTGTTTGGCGTGCAGGTCGCGCTGGTGAGCCTGGTGGATGAAAACCGGCAGTGGTTCAAGTCGTGCATCGGAACGGACGTGCGCGAAACACCACGCGCCATTTCCTTTTGCGGCCATGCCATCCTGGGCGAGACGCCATTCGTCATCCCCGATGCCCTGGAGGACCCGCGGTTTGCCGACAACCCGCTGGTCACCGGTGAACTGCACATCCGCTTTTACGCGGGATGCCCCCTGCGCGGCCCCGACCGCCGCAAGCTCGGCACGCTGTGCATCATCGACTCGCAGCCGCGTGCGTTTGGCAAGGAAGACATCGGGATGCTGGTGGATCTGGCGTCGCTGGTGGAACGTGAATTCGCAGCGCTGGAGTGGGCCACCGTCGACGAGCTCACAGGGCTGTCCAACCGCCGGGGTTTCATGCTGCTGGCCCAGCACAGCATCCAGATGTGCATGCGCCAGCAGGTACCGTCCTCGCTGGTTTTCATTGACCTGGACCACCTCAAGGCCATCAACGACCGCTTTGGCCATGCCGAGGGCGACCGGGCGCTGACCACGTTTGCCGAACACCTGGCGCGGGGTTTCCGCCATTCGGATGTGCTGGCACGGCTGGGCGGCGATGAGTTCGTGGTGCTGCTGACTGACCACAGCCAGGCCGCCGCCGAGACGACCATGGCGCGGCTGCAGGGCCTGCTGGACGCCACCAATGCGCGGTCGCCTCACGGCTATGCGATTGGTTTCTCTTATGGCGTGGTGGAGTTCGACCCCGCCCGGCACGGCACCATCGACGTGCTGCTCGACGAGGGCGACAGGGTCATGTACGAGAAGAAAAAAGCCAAGCGCTGATCGCCGGTCTGCAGCCAGGCCTCACCCGCTGCGGCGCGATTTGGCCGAAGGTGAGCCGCTGGTGAGAGCCCCCCAAGCCTGGCGGCGTCTCGTCCAGATGCCGCAGCGCCTGCGCTGAAGGCTGGCCCGACATTCAACCCTCGATGTATTTCAACCATGCGAATTGCCCTTGTTTCTGATATCCATGGCAACCTTGCCGCCCTGGAGACCGTGGCCGCTGACATTCGACGCCGCGGTGCGGACCAGGTAGTCAACCTGGGCGACAACCTCTCGGGCCCGCTGCTTCCGCGTGAAACAGCGCAATGGCTCATGGCCTCGGACTGGCTCTCGCTGGCGGGCAACCACGAGCGACAGGTGCTGCGGCTGCGCCCAGGCCACGGCGGCGCATCGGACCAATACGCGCACGCCCAGCTGACGGAGCCGGAATTTGCCTGGATGCGCAGCCTGACCCACACCCTGCGCCTGAACGAAGAGGTGCTTTTGTGCCACGGCTCGCCGCGCAGCGACCATGAATATCTGCTCGAAACGCTGGACGGCTCCACGGTGCGCGCCGCCACCCCGGCCGAGATCGATGAGCGCCTGTCAGGGCACTACGCCCCGCTGATCGCCTGCGGCCACACCCATGTGCCGCGCCAGATGCGGCTGGGGGCGGGCGTCTTGCTCGTCAACCCGGGCAGCGTGGGCCTGCAGGCCTATGGCGACGACCACCCGGTGGCTCACAAGGTCGAGAACGGCACGCCCGATGCGTGTTACGCCATCGCGGAGCGCACCGCACAGGGCTGGCAGGTGACACACCACCGGGTGCCTTACGACCACGAGCCCATGGCGTTGCTGGCGCAAAGGAATGGCAGGCCAGAGTGGGCCCACGCGCTGCGCACGGGCCTCATGCCCGTGTGAGGAAATGCGCGCGTTCAGCCATGCACCGCGCGGGAATCGGCAGGCGCCTGCGCCCGGTCGGTCATGCCGTAGTCACGCACCACCGCCGCCACCCGCAGCCGGTAGTCGGCAAACACATGGCCGCGCCCGGCAGCCTGGGTGCTGCGGTGCGCCTCCTGCCGGCGCCAGCGGGCCACGGCCTCCTCGTCGCGCCAGAAGGACAGCGACAGCAGCTTGCCATGCTCGCTCAGGCTTTCGAAGCGCTCAATGGAAACAAAGCCATCGATCTGCGCCAGCAGCGGCTTGAGCGCTGCAGCTGCATCCAGGTAGGCCCCGCGCTGGCCCGGCGCGGGTGTCACCTCGAAGATCACGGCCATCATGCGGCGGGCTCCTGCGGATGGGCAGGCAGGCCCAGCGTGCCCTCCACGCCCTGGGTGAAGGTACGCTCCTCGCGCACGATGAAGCGCTTTTCCTGCGCCATCGCAAAGTTGGCACGGCCTTCGGGGTCGGCGCGCAGGCGGGCGCGGTAGGCCTCGTAGGCGGCCAGCGAATCAAAGCCGATCAGGCCCCAGGCCTCGTAGTTGCTGCCCTCGTGTGGCAGGAAGTAGCCCAGCAGGTGGCCGCCGCAGCGGGGAATGATCTGGCCCCAGCGGCGGGCGTATTCGGCAAACGCCTCGCGCTGGAAGGGGTCGATGTCATAGCGGATGAAACAGGTGATCATGGGGTTCCAAAGTCTGGGATGGGCAAGGGCTTCACGATAGGCCGTTGACGGGCACAGATGGTTCGCCCAAGATCGAACCATGAAAGACGGCCCCCACATCGCGCGCATTGCCGCGCTCATCGGTGACAGTGCGCGCGCCGAAGTCCTCACCGCACTCATGGCCGACCGCGCGCTCACGGCCACCGAGCTGGCCGACATCGCGGGCGTGACCAAACAGACCATCAGCGCCCACCTGGCCAAGCTGCTGGACGCCGGTTTGCTGGCCGTGGAAAGCCAGGGCCGGCACCGCTATTTCCGGCTGGCAGACCACGACGTGGCGCAGCTGCTGGAGTCGTTAATGAACGTGGCCGTCCGCGCGGGTGCTGTGCGCCTGCGCAGCAGCCCGCGCGAACCCGCGCTGCGACGCGCCCGGGTGTGCTACGACCACCTGGCGGGCGAGGTAGGCGTGCAGCTGCACGAGGCGCTGCTGCGCCAGGGCTACCTGCACGCCGCCGACAACGGTCTCGCCGTCACGCGGGCGGGCGCCGAGTGGTTCGCCCATCAGGGCATCGACACGGCGGTGGTGGCACGCCAGCGGCGCATGCTGTGTCGCCCTTGCCTGGACTGGAGCGAGCGGCGCCACCACCTGGGCGGCGCACTGGGTGCGGCACTGCTGCAGCGCCTGCTGGAGCGCGGCTGGGCCCGGCGCGAGAAGGATTCGCGTGTGCTGCATTTCTCGGCTGAGGGCGAACTGGCCCTGCGTGCATGGCTCGCACCCGCCGCGGGCGAGGCCGCCTGCAATGAGGCCCCCACAGCCCTCCCGGCCGGGGGCAGCTGCCGCCCATGAAAACCCTGCTGCTTTTCACCGCCACGGCCCTGGCGGAAATCATCGGCTGCTACCTGCCCTGGCTGTGGCTCAAGCAGGGCAAGCCGGTGTGGCTGCTGCTGCCTGCAGCGGCCAGCCTGGCGCTGTTTGTCTGGCTGCTCACGCTGCACGAAACGACCGGTGCCGGCCGGGTGTATGCGGCCTACGGCGGCGTCTACATCGGTGTGGCGCTGGCCTGGCTGTGGGCGGTGGATGGCATCCGCCCCACGGCGTGGGATGTGGCGGGGGTGCTGGTAGCGTTGGCGGGCATGGCCATCATCATGTTTCAGCCCAAGCATTGAGGGCCCCCTGAGTCGCCTTCGGCGCCTTCCCCCCCGGGGGACGCACCCGGTGGCCCGGCAGAGCCGGTTCCACGGGTGCGCTGGCCTGCGCCGCGCCAGTCTCGAATGCTGCGGCGCTTAGAGCCTGTTCAAAGTCTTTTTGGCCTCAGTTCACCCTGATCAAGCGCCAGTCGATGCGGTTGTCGGGCCGCTGCACCAGTTCCACGTTTTTCTTCATGGCCCAGGCCAGCATCTGGTTGTGCAGGGGGATGTGGGCCACGGTGTCGTTGTGCAGCTGCAGGCCTTCGGTGAGCAGGCGGTTGCGCACGGGCAGGTCGGTCTCGGTCTTCACCCGGTCCACGATGTAGTCCATGCGCTCGTGGGTGTAGCGGCCCAGGTTGTAGCTGCCATCGGCTCCCGTGGTCTTGGTGCGCACGAGCGACTGCAGGGTGTACAGCGCGTCGAACGTGGGCACGCCCCAGCTGAGCATGGCAATGCTGGCCTCGTGCCGCTGGGCCATGGGGTAGTAGGTGACGGCGGGCAGCGTGCGCAGCTTGGCCCGCACGCCAATGCGCGCCCACATGGAGGTGATGGCCTGGCACAGCTCCTCGTCCTGCACGATGGCGTTGTTGCTGCAGGCAAAGTCCACCTCGAAACCGTCCTTGTAGCCCGCCTGGGCCAGCAGGTCCCTGGCCGCGTTGGCATCAAACGGCAGCCGCTTGTCCACGGTTTCGGTCCAGCCGTTGACCAGCGGCGAGACGATGGCGCCGGTGGGCTTGGACATGCCGCGCATGGTCACGCGCTGGAGCGTGGCGCTGTCGATGGCCTGGTACAGCGCCTTGCGCACGCGCAGGTCCTTGAGCGGATTCTTGCCCTTGATGTTGCTGCCGGGAAGCTCGTCGCGGAACTGGTCGAGCGCCAGATACACGGTGCGGTTTTCGACCATCTCCATCACCTTGAGCTGCGGGTTGGCCTTCAGGCGCCCCAGGTCCTGGATGCTGGTGTCGCGCACCATGTCCACCTCGCCCGAGAGCAGCGCGGCAATGCGCGTGGCCTCGGACTTGATGGGCGCGTAGGTGATCTCGGTCACGTTGCCTTCGGCCTTGCCGGCATTCCACCAGTTGGGGTTGGCGGTGAAGACGATCTTCTGGTCGGGCACCCATTCCTTGAGCATGAAGGGCCCCGTGCCCATGGCGTTGCGGTGCGAATAGGTTTCGTCCTTGGCCTTGATGTCCTTGGGCTCCACCGAGTTGTGTTTTTCAGCCCAGGCCTTGCTCATCACGCGCAGCTCGGTGAGCTGGTTCAGGATGACCGGGTTCGGGTTCTTCAGGAAGATGTCGATGGTTTCGCCATCGACCCTGGCGATGCGGTCCATGCCCTGCGTGTAGATGGCGTAGGTGGACGTCTTGCTCATCGCGCGCTGCAGCGAATACACCACGTCTTCGGCCGTCATGGGCGAGCCGTCGCTGAACTTCACGCCCTGGCGCAGCTTGAGGCGCAACTGCGTGGGGCTGACCTGCTGCCACGACGTGGCCAGCAGCGGCTCGACCTTGAGCGTGCGGCTGTTGAACATGACCAGCGACTCGTACACCGCCGCGTGGATGCCGTTGCCCAGGGCACTGTTCTGCGAGTGGATGTCCATGGTCTGGATGTCGCTGGAGCCGGCCCATTTGAAGGGCTTGGCCCAGGCGGCAGGTGCCGCGGCAAGGGTGAGCAGCGCCAGCGCGGCTGCAACGGGTGTGAAAAGCGGAATCGCCATGGCCGGAAATCCTTGTGAATGGAAAACAGCAATATGCCGCAGCCCGCACGCGCCACAAAGCGCCGCAGGCCCGGGCGTGGCGCATTGGCGTCAGTAGCCGCCGGGCAGAGGGCGACGCAGCACGCGAAGGCATCACGCGGCGTTGGCCTGCACCGTGCAACCGCCCGGTTGGCCATGATGGGCGTGCACCGCACGTGCAGAAAGCCGTTCCGAATGGGCCGCCCACACACGGACGCGCAAACACATGCTATTTAATTGATAGCTACAGGTGCAAATGAATCCAGCACTATCGGCCGATTTGGCCCCTATATCGCCCCTGAAAGCCCGCCCGCGATGCCCGGCAGCCTGCGCAGTCTTTGGCGGGCCCCTACGATGCCGCACCCATGTCGCTTGCCACTGACCTGATCGTCCATCGCCCTGAGGGCCTGTACTGCCCGCCCGGCGGCTTTTACATCGACCCCTGGCGGCCGGTGGAGCGGGCCGTGATCACCCACGCGCATTCCGACCACGCACGCATGGGCTCGGCGCACTATCTGGCCCAGCACGGCAGCGCGGGCACGCTGCGCAACCGACTGGGGGCGGGCATTGACCTGCAGACCCTGGCCTATGGCGAGGCCATCGACCACCACGGCGTGAAGGTGTCGCTGCACCCTGCGGGCCATGTGCTGGGCTCGGCCCAGGTGCGCATCGAGCACGGCGGCCAGGTGTGGGTGGCCTCGGGCGACTACAAGCTCGAAGACGACGGCACCTGCCCGCCATTCGAGCCGGTGCGCTGCCACACCTTCATCACCGAATCGACCTTTGGCCTGCCCATCTACCGCTGGCCGTCGCAGCCGGTACTGTTTGCCGACATCAACGCCTGGTGGGCCGCCAACGCGGCCGCGGGCAAGGCCAGCGTGCTGTACGCGTATGCGTTCGGCAAGGCGCAGCGGCTGCTGCACGGGGTGGATGCCAGCATCGGGCCCATCGTGGTACACGGCGCGGTGGAGCCGCTGAACGCCGTGTACCGCGCGGCCGGTGTGCCCCTGCCGCCTACCCACCGGGTGACCGACCCGGCGCTCACCAAGGCCGACCTGCGCCGCGCGCTGGTGATTGCCCCGCCCTCGGCCGCAGGCACGCCGTGGCTCAAGCGCTTTGGCGAGCATTCCGATGCGTTTGCCAGCGGCTGGATGCTGGTGCGCGGCGCACGGCGGCGGCGCGGGGTGGACCGGGGCTTTGTGATGAGCGACCACGCCGACTGGCCCAGCCTGCAAAAAGCGATTGGCGCCACCGGGGCCGAACGCGTGATCGTGACGCACGGCAGCACCGCCGTGATGGTGCGCTGGCTGTGCGATCAGGGGCTGGATGCGCAGGTGTTTGCCACCGAATACGGTGCGGATGACAACGAGGACGACACAGGTGCTGCGGCCACGCAACCCGCCATCGCCCCCACCGCCGGGGCCGAGGAAGAGGCTGCGCCATGAAGCAGTTTGCCTCCCTCTTCCAGGCGCTGGATGCCACCACCGCGCAGTCGGCCAAGCTGGCGGCGCTGGTGGCCTACCTGAGGGTGGCGGCGCCCGGCGATGCGGCCTGGGCCGTGTACTTTCTGGCCGGTGGCAAGCCGCGCCAGATGGTGCCCACCAAGCGCCTCAAGGCCCTGGCGCAAGAGGCCGCAGGCCTGCCCGAGTGGCTGTTTGACGAAAGCTACGAAGCGGTGGGCGACCTGGCCGAAACCATCGCATTGCTGCTGCCCCCGCCCACCGAGCCCGCCGACCTGCCGCTGGCCGAGTGGATGGCGCTGCTGCTGCCGCTGCGCGCCCTGCCCCCCGACGAGGCCGATGCCCGCCTGCGCGCGCAGTGGAACATGCTGGCAGCCGATCAGCGGTTTGTGTACTTCAAGCTCATCACCGGCAACTTCCGCGTGGGCGTGTCGCGCCTGCAGGTCACGCACGCGCTGGCCACCGTGAGCGGGGTGGACGCCAAGCGCATCGCGCACCGGCTGATGGGCTACACGCAGATCGGCCGCCAGCCGCAGGCGGCCGACTACGCCGCGCTGGTGGCGCCAGCGGATGGCGACGCGGGTGCGCCCGCCGATGGCGCCGCCGGCCACCCCTACCCCTTCTTTCTGGCCCACCCGTTCAACCAGGCCGTGGCCGACATGCCCGCGCTGCTGGGGCCCGCGGCGGACTGGCAGGTGGAGTGGAAGTGGGACGGCATCCGCGCCCAGATCGTGCGGCGCTCCGGGGCGGCGTGGGTGTGGTCGCGCGGTGAAGAGCTGGTGACCGACCGTTTTCCCGAGCTGGCCGACGCCGCACTGCAGGGCCTGCCCGATGGCACGGTGATCGACGGCGAGATTCTGGTGTGGCTGCCGGGCGAACCCGGCCCCCGCCCGTTTGCCGACCTGCAAAAGCGCCTGGGCCGCAAGACGCTGACCCCGAAGCTGCTGCGCGAACTGCCCGTGGTGCTGGTGGCCTACGACCTGCTGGAACACGCCGGGCAGGATGTGCGCACGCAACCGCAGCATTCACGGCGGGCGCTGCTGGAGGCCGTGTTGCAGCCGAACCCTGCAGCCATCGTGGCGGCACCTGCGGGCGCACTGCGCCTGAGCCCCCTGCTGCAAGGCGCCGACTGGCCCGACCTGGCCCGCCAGCGCGAGGCCGCGCGGGGCATGGGCACCGAGGGCTTCATGCTCAAGCACCGCCACGCCCACTACGGCGTGGGCCGCACCAAGGACGTGGGTGTGTGGTGGAAGTGGAAGATCGACCCCATGAGCGTGGACGCCGTGCTCATCTACGCCCAGCGCGGCCATGGCCGCCGCGCCAGCCTGTACACCGACTACACCTTTGCCGTGTGGAACGGCCCGCGCGATGACCCCAGCCGTACGCTGGTGCCGTTTGCCAAGGCGTATTCGGGCCTGACCGACGCCGAAATCGCGCAGGTGGATGCCATTGTCCGCAAGACCACACGCGAGAGCTTTGGTCCCGTGCGCAGCGTGGAAGCCACGCAGGTGTTTGAACTGGGCTTTGAGGGCATTGCGCGCAGCCCGCGCCACAAGAGCGGTATTGCGGTGCGCTTTCCGCGCATGCTGCGCTGGCGGCAGGACAAGCCCGTGGACGAGGCCGACACCTTGCAAACGCTGGCCGCGCTGCTGCCCGAAAGCAGCGCATGACCGACAGCACCGCAGAGCGCTGGATGGCGGCCCGCGGCTGGCAACCTTTCCCGTTCCAGCAACAGGTGTGGCAAGCCATGGCCGAGGGCCGCTCGGGCCTGCTGCACGCCACCACCGGCGCGGGCAAAACGTATGCGGTATGGCTGGGCGCGCTGCAGCACCTGGCTACCCCCGCCCCGGCGCCCGAGGCAAGCCCCAGGGCACGCCGTGCAGCGGCCCCGCCGCTCACGGTGCTGTGGATCACCCCCATGCGCGCGCTGGCCACCGACTCGCTGCGCGCCCTGCAAGAGCCCCTGCCCGCCCTGGCGCCGCACTGGACCAGCGGCCTGCGCACGGGCGACACCGCCAGCGGCGAGCGCGCCGCGCAAGACCGGCGCCTGCCCACCGTGCTGGTAACCACGCCCGAGAGCGTGTCGCTGCTGCTGGCCCGCGCCGATGCGCACGAGCGCCTTTCCAGCGTGCAGCTGGTGGTGGTGGACGAGTGGCACGAGCTGGTGGGCAACAAGCGCGGCGTGCAGGTGCAGCTGGCGCTGGCGCGGCTGTCGGGCTGGAACCCGCGCCTGCAGGTGTGGGGCATGTCAGCCACGCTGGGCAACCTGCCCGATGCACTGGCCACGCTGGTGCCCGCCCTGCCCCCGCGTGCACCGCGCCGCGCCAGGCCGCTGCTGGTGCAGGGCCGCATCGACAAGGCGCTGCAGGTGCAGGTGCTGCTGCCCGGGCGCGTGGAGCGCTTTGCGTGGGCGGGGCACATGGGCCTGTCGCTGCTGCCCCAGGTGGTGCAGTCGATCGAGTCCAGCGCATCCACCCTGGTGTTCACCAACACGCGCTCGCAGTCCGAGCGCTGGTACCAGGCGCTGCTGGAGGCGCGGCCCGACTGGGCAGGCACGCTGGCGCTGCACCACGGCTCGCTCAGCGGCGAGGTGCGAGGCTGGGTCGAGGCGGGGCTCAAGGCCGGCACCCTGAAGGCCGTGGTGTGCACATCGAGCCTGGACCTGGGCGTGGACTTCCTGCCCGTAGAGCAGGTGCTGCAGATCGGCTCGGCCAAGGGCGTGGCGCGGCTGGTGCAGCGCGCAGGCCGATCGGGCCACGCGCCAGGGCGCACCAGCAGCATCACGCTGGTGCCCACGCACAGCCTGGAACTGGTGGAAGCCGCTGCCGCCCGCCAGGCCCTGGCCGAGGGCCGCATCGAAGACCGCCACACGCCCCGCGCGCCGCTGGATGTGCTGGTGCAGCACCTGGTCACCATCGCGCTGGGCGGCGGCTTTGTGCCCGATGCCTTGCTGGCAGAAGTGCGCCGTGCGCCCGCCTACGCACAGCTGGCCGACAACGACTGGCAGTGGGCGTTGCAGTTTGTGCGCCAGGGCGGCGCATCGCTGGCCAACTACCCCGACTTTCACCGCGTGGTGCCCGATGAAGACGGCGTGTGGCGCATGCCCGATGCGCGCCTGGCACGCCGCCACCGCAGCAACATCGGCACCATCGTGAGCGATGCCAGCATGCAGGTGCAGTTTGTGAGCGGCGGGCGGCTGGGCTCGGTGGAAGAGAGCTTCATTGCGCGCCTCAAGCCCGGCGACGTTTTCATGTTTGCGGGCCGCCTGCTGGCGCTGGTGCGCACGCAGCAGATGACGGCCTACGTGCGCACCGCGCCCAAGGGCAGCGCCGCACTGCCGCGCTGGAACGGCGGGCGCATGCCCATGTCGAACACGCTGGCCGACGCCATGCTTCGCCAGCTGGAGCAGGCCGAGCGCGGTGTGTTCGCGTCGCCCGAGATGCGCTGCGCGCAGCCGCTGCTGGCGCTGCAGGGTGCGTGGTCGGCCCTGCCCACGCCGGGCCGGCTGGTGGCCGAGGTGCTGCACACGCGCGAGGGCTGGCACCTGTACCTGTACCCGCTGGCCGGGCGGCTGGTGCACCTGGGGCTGGCGGGCCTGCTGGCGTGGCGCGCATCGCAGCAGGTGCCCAACACCTTCTCAATTGCCGTCAACGACTACGGACTGGAGCTGCTGTCGGCCAAGCCGGTGGACTGGCCTGCGCTGCTGCCGCACCTGATCGGCGAGGCCACGCACAGCACCGTGGGGGAAGGACTGGAGGGAGGGCTGGAAGATGAAGTGCTGGCCAGCCTGAACGCCACCGAAATGGCGCGCAGGCGCTTTCGCGAGATTGCGCGCATTGCCGGGCTCATCTTTCAAAGCCACCCCGGCGAGCAGCGCAGCAGCCGGCAACTGCAGGCATCGTCGTCGCTGTACTACGACGTGTTTGCCCAGTACGACCCCGGCAACCTGCTGCTGGCCCAGGCGCGCGCCGAGCTGCTGGTGCAGGAGCTGGACATGGCGCGTCTGGCGCAGACGCTGCAGCGCATGAAGAGCCAGCAACTGTCCGTCCACATGCTGGAGCGCCCCACCCCGTTTGCCCTGCCGCTGATGGTCGAACGCTTTCGCGAGCGCCTGAGCACCGAGAGCCTGGGCGACCGGCTGGCGCGCATGGTGCAGGCGCTCGAGGTGGCGGCCGATGCCACCATGGGTACGGCCCGCGCACATGGCCCCGCACTGCCCGTGGCGCTGGAGCCCGCCGATACGCCAGCCCCGGCAAGACCCCGCCGCGCCAGAGGCCAACGCGCTGCGCGATGATGCGGCCCGTGACCACCCACGCCGCTGTCATTCCCACTGCCGGACTCGTAGCCTCACCCGCCGCGCCCGAAGCCCCGGCAGGTGCACACCCCATGGCGCTGCCCTGCGGCACCGCACTTTGGCTGCTGCCGCAGCGCGCCGTGTGGTGGCCCGCTGAAAGCATGGTGCTGGTCGCCGATGTGCACTTTGGCAAGGCAGCCACCTTCCGCCGGGCGGGCCAGCCCGTGCCACACGGCACCACAGGCGACAACCTGGCGCGGCTCGATGCGCTGCTGCGGGCCACGGGTGCGCGGCACCTCGTCTTTCTGGGTGACTTTCTGCATGCACGCACCGGCGCTGCAGATGCGCTGTGGCAGCAGCTGCAACCGTGGCGCGAGCAGCACGGGGCGGTGCACATGACACTGGTGCGTGGCAACCACGACGCGCATGCGGGAGACCCGCCTGCCGCACTGGGCATTGCACTGGTCAACGAGCCGTGGGCGCCCGTGCAGGGCGTGCCCATGCTGGCCTGCCATCACCCGCAAAAGGCCGGCGGCGCCACCGTGCTGGCCGGCCACCTGCACCCGACCGTGACGCTGCGCGGCATGGCCCGCGACCGGTTGCGACTGCCCTGCTTTGACTGGAGCCCCGGCCTCCTGGTGCTGCCGGCGTTTGGCGCATTCACCGGCACATCCAGCCTGCCCCCGGCGCCCGACGCCCTGCGTTTTGCGGTCGCGGCAGACCGGGTTTGCCGGGTGCCACCAGGTTGAAGGCCGCGGTTGCAGCGGCGTCCTGCCCACCCACACCCATGCACGAAACGCAAAAAAATATGCCTCGCCTGACAACAAATTTTGCAATATGAGATTCAATTGCAAAAACGCCGCGCCATGACAGCCCTGAGCAAGCAGAATCGTGGAGCATTTGCCATGGGAGCCGCTGCATGAATCAGCGCGCACTAAGCGCTTGATTCGTGCGGAGGCTCCCAAGCTCCGCCGCGACCCGGCCGGGGCATTTACAAACTCTGTTCGTGAGACAAGCCATGACGACCCAGCAACCCACCATCATCTACACCCTGACCGACGAGGCACCTCGCCTGGCCACGGCTTCGTTCCTGCCCATCATCCGCACGTTTGCGGCGCCGGCAGGCATCAACGTGACCGAGAGCGACATCTCCGTGGCAGCGCGGGTGCTGGGTGAGTTTCCCGAATTCCTGACCGAGAGCCAGCGCGCTCCCAACACCCTGGCCGAGCTGGGCAAGAAGACGCTGCAGCCCGACGCCAACATCATCAAGCTGCCCAACATCAGCGCGTCGGTCTCGCAGCTCAAGGCGGCCATTGCCGAGCTGCAGGCCAAGGGCTACGCCCTGCCCGATTACCCGGACCAGCCCAAGGACGACAAGGAAAAGGACATCAAGGCCCGCTACGGCAAGTGCATCGGCTCGGCCGTGAACCCCGTGCTGCGCGAAGGCAACTCGGACCGCCGCGCGCCCAAGGCCGTGAAGGAATACGCCCGCAAGAACCCGCACAGCATGGCCGAGTGGAGCCAGGCATCGCGCTCGCACGTCTCGCACATGCACGCGGGCGACTTCTATCACGGCGAGAAGTCGATGACGCTGGACCGCGCCCGTGACGTGAAGATGGAGCTGATCACCAAGAGCGGCAAGACGCTCATCCTGAAGCCCAAGGTCAGCCTGCTCGATCGTGAAGTGATCGACAGCATGTTCATGAGCAAGAAGGCGCTGCTGGAGTTCTACGAAAAGGAAATCGAGGACGCACGCAAGACCGGCGTGATGTTCTCGCTGCACGTGAAGGCCACGATGATGAAGGTGTCGCACCCCATCGTGTTCGGCCACTGCGTGAAGATCTTCTACAAGGATGCGTTCGAGAAACACGCCAAGACCTTTGAAGAGCTGGGCGTGAACGTGAACAACGGCATGGTCGACCTGTACAGCAAGATCGAAACGCTGCCGCAAAGCCAGCGCGACGAGATCAAGCGCGACCTGCACGCCTGCCACGAGCACCGCCCCGAACTCGCCATGGTCGATTCGGCCAAGGGCATCACCAACTTCCACTCGCCCAACGACATCATCGTGGACGCTTCCATGCCCGCGATGATCCGGAACGGCGGCAAGATGTGGGACGCCAACGGCCGCCTGAAGGACGTGAAGGCCGTGATGCCCGAATCGACCTTTGCCCGCATTTATCAGGAGATCATCAACTTCTGCAAGTGGCACGGCGCGTTCGACCCCAAGACCATGGGCACGGTGCCCAACGTGGGCCTGATGGCCCAGCAGGCCGAGGAATACGGCTCGCACGACAAGACGTTCGAGATCGCTGAAGACGGCGTGGCCAACATCACCGACCTGGCCACGGGCGAAGTGCTGCTCTCCCAGAACGTGGAAGCCGGCGACATCTGGCGCATGTGCCAGGTCAAGGACGCCGCGATCCGCGACTGGGTGAAGCTGGCTGTGAACCGCGCCCGCAACTCCGGCATGCCCGTGGTGTTCTGGCTCGACTCGTACCGCCCGCATGAAAAGGAACTCATCACCAAGGTGAAGATGTACCTGCACGAGCACAACACCGTGGGCCTGGACATCCAGATCATGAGCCAGGTGCGTGCGATGCGATACACGCTGGAACGCGTGATCCGCGGCCTGGACACCATCAGCGCCACTGGCAACATCCTGCGCGACTACCTGACCGACCTGTTCCCCATCATGGAACTGGGCACATCGGCCAAGATGCTGTCCATCGTGCCGCTGATGGCCGGTGGCGGCATGTACGAAACGGGTGCGGGCGGCTCTGCGCCGAAGCACGTGCAGCAGCTGGTGGAAGAAAACCACCTGCGCTGGGATTCGCTGGGTGAGTTCCTGGCACTGGCCGTGTCGCTGGAAGACCTTGGCATCAAGACCGGCAACGCCAAGGCCAAGGTACTGGCCAAAACGCTGGACGCCGCCACGGGCAAGCTCTTGGACAACAACAAGAACCCATCGCCCAAGACCGGCCAGCTGGACAACCGCGGCAGCCAGTTCTACCTGGCGCTGTACTGGGCACAGGAACTGGCAGCGCAGACGGAAGATGCCGAACTGGCAGCCAGGTTTGCGCCCCTGGCCAAGCAGCTGGCAGCCGACGAGCAGAAGATCGTGGACGAACTGGCCGCGGTGCAGGGCCAGCCTGCCGACATCGGCGGCTACTACCAGCCCGATGTGGCCAAGCTCGATGCCGTGATGCGCCCCAGCGCCACGCTGAACAAGGCGCTCGCCTCGGTGAAATAAGGCACCGCCCTGCACTGCGCCGCGCGGCGTGCCTGACCGGCGCGCTGCGGGGCTGCAGGAGCCGCCTGCAAGGCACTCCAGGCAGGCATTGATGGCCAGATCAGGCTGTAGTCCAGGTTTTGATTGCCTGTATTGCTATTATTTTTGATGCAATGCGAAAAAAGGCCCCGCCATCGAGCGGGGCCTTTTGCTTGGCGGGGCGCTGCGCCGCGATAGAGGTCAGGGCCGCTGGCGGTCATACACCCGGCTGGCCAGCGGTGCGGGCGCATAGGCGGGCAGAAATGCACAGCCCTTGCCGTACCGGGCTTCCTGCGCTGCGCAGTCCCTGGCAATGCCCTCGGGCGTGGGCTTTGCGCCCTCGTCCACCCAGCGCAGCAGGGCGTTCATCAGCGTAGGGTAGGTCGGGTCGCTCAGGTAGCTGTGGGTGCTGTGCTGCGTGAAGGTCTGCACCAGGCGCGCGCTGCTGCCGCCCTGCTCCATGGTGACCTTGAACTGCGCATCCAGCTCGACAAAGGCGGTGGGGTCATCCACGCCCTTCACGGTGAGCACCGGCACCGGGATGCGGCCTGTCGGGTCGGTGTCCGCGGCAAAGCGCGCCACGGCCTGCGGGTCGGCGCGGTAGCGCAGTACGCCGGCGTTGAGCGCTGCGTCGTCTGCCGACCCCTTGTAGACCACGCCCATATTGCCAAACGGGCTGGCACCGCCCGTGCGGTGCTGCACGACGTCACGGAAAAGGAACGTGGCCCAGTTCATGTGGCCCTGGATGGAGCTGGCCGGGATGCGGATCACATCGACGATGGTCTTGACCTTGCGCTGCTGCTCGGGCGTGCGCTCGGCGGCGGGCCTGTTCAGACCCAGGCATTCGTTCAGGCGCGCGGCCAGGTCGGCCTGCGTCATGGCCGCATCGGCAGGCAGGCCGATGTGGAGCGGGTACTGCGCCTCTGTCGGGCGCGGATGGTTGTTGCACAGGTACTGGTACACCACGCGCAGGTCGGTGCGGAAGTCGTACGAGCGGGTCCCCCCGGCCAGCACGCCGCTGGTGAGCAGCACCGCGTCGTACGGGCGCTTGCCATCGGCCGTGCGCTGGAACATCTCGGCCCCCTTGGCGGCCACGCTGGCGCCCCACGACTGGCCGTGCAGCACCGTGCGCTGCGGCTTGGCTACATGCTGCACAAAGATCTGGCGCAGGCGCTCGGTGTCTTCGGCCGCGGCGCGCACTTCCACGCCGCCCTGGCGGAAGGTGCTGCCGGCCCAGGCGTAGCCGGCGCGCACCATGATCTGCCAGCGCTCCAGGTCTTCCACCGACCGCTCGGCCCTGGGCGCACCCAGCGCAGGGCCGCCGTGGGCGTGCAGCACCAGGTGCTGGTTCCACAGGTGCGGGACGGCGATCAGGTAATAGGCGCCCGCAGAGTCCTGACCCGAGAGGCACCGTGCAATGGCGGCCACATCCTTCGGGCACGGGGCCGCCGCGGGCGCTGCTTCGGCGATGGCGGCGGTGGCGGCCGCTTTGGCAGCAGGCCCGGTCGGTGCCGATGCGCAGCCCGCCAGCGCCATCGCCAGCAGGGTTGCCGGCAAGGCCGCTGCGGTGCGCGCGGGCCGGGTTTCAGACAACGGGAATTCAGGCATGGGAAGTCTCCTGGGGTGCGGATGAAGCGGCGGCGGTGCCGGGCCATGGCCTCACGGGCTTTTCAGTCCGATCTCGGCCGCTGCACGAGTATCCGGCGGAAACAAAAAAGGCTGCCAGGCTTTCGCCGGGCAGCCGGGGTGCGGGTGGACGGGCCACCTGCACCGCGGTGCAGCGCCTTGTTGCGCGCGCCGCTGATGCCGATCAGTTGTTGCCCTGGGCAATCCCTTCACGGCGGGGGTCGGCGCCACCGGCGTACGTGCCCGCGCCGGGGTTGCGCGAGAGCAGGCCAGCCTTACCGTCGGCACGCAGGCCGTTGTAGATCACGCCATGCAGGCCGCTGGTGAAGCTGTCGGTCTGCGCCACGGTGTGGCCGCGTGCCTTGAGGCCATCGCGGATGGTGGCGGTGTCGATCAGCGAGCCTTTTTCGATCGAGGTGGTGGCGTTGGTCTGCGCGCCAAAGTTGGGCAGGTTGATGGCCTGCTGGACGTTCAGGCCCCAGTCGGTCATGCCCAGGATGGCCTTGGTCGTGTACTGGATGATGGCGCTGCCGCCGGGCGAGCCGATCACGCCTTCCACGTCACCCGTCGATGCGTTGAAGATGATGGTGGGCGCCATGGAGCTGCGCGGGCGCTTGCCGGCCTGCACGCTGTTGGCAATCGGCAGCCCTGCTGCGTCGGTGGCCGTGAACGAGAAGTCGGTGAGCTGGTTGTTCAGCAGGAAACCACGCACCATCTGCAGGCTGCCAAAGCCGTTTTCGATGGTCGTCGTCATCGACACCGCATTGCCCGCGTTGTCAACGATGGACAGGTGCGTGGTCGATGGCAGGGCCAGCGAGGTGTCCTTGCCCGGCACGGCGGCCACGCCCGGCGGCGTGCCTGCCACCGGCACGCCGATGCTCTTTTGCATGCTGATGAGCTTGGCGCGCTCCTTGAGGTAGTCGGCATTGATCAGGCCGGCCTGCGGCACGCTCACGAAGTCGGGGTCGGCCACGTACAGGGCGCGGTCGGCGTAGGCCAGGCGGTAGGCCTCGGACACCACATGCACCGAATCCAGCGTGTTGGGCTTCATGGCCGCCAGGTCAAAGCCCTGCAGCATGCCCAGCGTCTGCAGCACCGCGATGCCGCCCGAGCTGGGCGCGGGCATGCCGCACACGCGGTACTGCACGCGGTAGGTGCCGCACACGGGCTCGCGCACCTTGTGCGTGTAGCCGCTCAGGTCATCGAGCGCCAGCTTGCCGGGGTTGGTGGGGTGCGTGGCCACCTTGGCCACGATGTCGCGGGCGATGTCGCCCTTGTAGAAGGCGTCGGCACCGCCGGCGGCAATGGCGCGCAGCGTGGCCGCGAATTCGGGGTTCTTGAGCAGCGTGCCCGCGGCTTTGGCCGTGCCGTCGGTGTTGAGGAAGTAGCTCGCGCCTGGCTCGCCCTGCGCCTTGATGCGCGCGGCCGATCCGGCGATCGAGATGCTCATGCGTGGCGAGATGGCAAAGCCGTCTTCGCTGAGCTTGATGGCGGGATCGAACAGGTCCTTCCACGGCAGCTTGCCGTGGGCCTTGTGTGCGGCTTCCAGCATGCGCAGCACGCCGGGTGTGCCTACCGACAGGCCACCGTCCACCGCCGCCAGGAAGGCCAGCGGCTTGCCATCGGCCCCGATGAACAGGCTAGGCGTGGCGGCTTTGGGCGCGGTCTCGCGGCCGTCATACGCCAGCAGCTTGTTGGCACCCTTGTCGTAATGCAGCATGAAAGCGCCGCCGCCAATGCCCGAGGACTGCGGCTCGACCAGGTTGAGCACCATCTGCACGGCTATGGCCGCATCGGTCGCGCTGCCGCCCTTGGCCAGAATCTCCGCGCCTGCCTTCACTGCCAGCGGGTTGGCCGCGGCCACCATGTCCTTGTTGGCATACGCAATGGCCTTGGGCGTGTAGCCCGACGGCGGCTCGGGCGGCACGAACTGCTCGGGCGGCTCGGGCGTGGCCACCGGCGTGGCCGGGCCATCGTTGCCGCCGCAGGCTGCCAGCACGGCCAGCGCCGCGATGCTCAGGCCCATCAGATAGGGTTTGCGTTGAAAGACAGAAGCGCTCATGGATGTGGATCCTTGAAGGGGGTGGTGGAAAACCGTGCGGGCCGCGTTCGGCAGGGGCCTTGCCCGCCGCACAAGCATGGGTGCGCGCGGGCTTGCAGGTTCATCCAGTATGTGACGAAGTGATGAAAATCGTTTTGCTTTTATTTCCCGTTTCGCGCCCAATAAGAGAAAGCATTTCTTCAAATCACCGTGAAACAGAATCTGGATTCCATCGACCGCCAGCTGCTCCATCTGCTGCAACAAAACGCCGAGACTCCGCTGGCCGAACTGGCCGATGCGGTGAACCTGTCGAACACGCCGTGCTGGCGGCGCATTCAGTGGCTGCGCGAGAAGGGCTACATCACGCGCCATGTGGCCCTGGTGGACCCGCACAAGGTGAATGTGGGGGTGACGGTGTTCGTCGCCGTGAAAACGAACCAGCACCACCAGCAGTGGTTCGAGACCCTGCGCGACGTGGTGATGGGCATCCCCGAAATCGTGGAGTTCTACCGGATGAGCGGTGACGTGGACTACCTGCTGCGCGTGGTGGTGCCCGACATCCGCGCCTACGACGCGGTGTACAAGCGGCTCACGGCAGCGGTGGCGCTGTCGGACGTGAGCTCCAGCTTCGCGATGGAAGAGATCAAGTTCACCACCGCGCTGCCGCTGGGCTACGCGCAGTAACCCGCGGCATGCAAGGCCCTCCCGGGCTCAGTATTTGCCCATGTAGTCGCGCTTGCCCAGCTCCACGCCGTTGTGGCGGGCAATGGCGTAGGTGGCGTTCACGTGGAAGAAGAATTGCGGCAGGCCGTAGTGCAGCAGGTAGTGTTCGCCCACAAACTGCTTTTCGCGCGGCGTGCCGGGCTGGATGGTGATCTGGCGCGTGGCGGCGTCGGCAAAGGCGTCGGCGGGCAGGCTGTCGATGAAGGCCAGCACGGTGTCGATGCGTTCGGTCAGGTCGGCAAAACCGGGGCGATCGGTATCGGGGAACGACGGCACTTCCACACCGGCCAGCCGGGCGGCCACGCCCTTGGCGAAGTCGCACGCAATCAGCACCTGCCGGGCCAGGGGGAACATGTCGGGGAACAGGCGGGCCTGCAGCAGGGCGTCGGGCTCGATCTTGCGGGCGGTGACGTGCGCCTCGGTCTTGGCGAGCACGTCGTTGAGCGAGCCCAGCATCTGGCGGAACACGGGAATGCTGGCGTTGTAGGTGGCTGAGGTCATGGGTAGGGGTTCCTGGAGAAAAAGTGGCAATGCCCGCGCGGAGCGCGGGCGCCGCGCGATTGCAACACAACGCCGCAAACCGCGCAGGGCGTGGCGTGACCCGCCGTCAGGCCGCCGACGCCACCGGCCGCGACGCCCGGGCCGCCACACCCACACCCACCAGCGCGGCCGACACCACGCTCAGCGCCAGCGTGAAGGCCGAGCCGTAGAAGATGCCTGCGGTCATGCCCTTGTCGAGCATGGCGCCGAACACCGGCGCGGCCAGGCAAAAGCCCAGGTCCAGCCCCGAGTACACCGTGCCGTACACGCGGCCCGTGGCGCCGGGTGGCGCAGCGCGCTTGATGAGCATGTCGCGCGAGGGGCCGGCCAGCCCCGTGCCCAGCCCCGCCAGCGAGGCCACCGCCAGCGCCGCCACCCCGGGCAGCCAGCCCGTGCCCACCACCACCAGCAACGCGGCCGAACCCAGCAGGCACACCGAGATGATCTTCTCCAGCCGCTGCACGCGCCCCACCAGGAAGCCGCCCACCAGCATGCCCAAAGCGCCGCACAGCATGTAGCCCGTGACGACCATGGCCGTGAGGCTCAGCGGCAGACCGTACATGGACTGCAGCGCCGGGCTGGCAAAGCTCTGGATGGCGCTCAGCGCGCAGGTGCTCCAGAAGAAGAACGAAAAGCACAGCCACACCGAAGGCAGCTTCAGGAAGGCCATGGGGTGCTCGGGCGTGGCGGCGGCGGCCCCGCCCTTGGCCTGGTGCGCCCAGCTGCCCTGGCGGTCATCCAGCGCATCGCGGTTCCAGACCATGATGGCCAGCACCATGGCCGCCAGGGCCGCGCCGCACAGGCAGGCCATGCGCCATGAGCCTGTGGCTGTGGCGATGCCCGCCATGAACACCGGCGCCGTCGCCCAGCCCAGGTTGCCGCTAATGCCGTGCACCGAAAACCCGTGCCCCAGCCGCTGGGGCGACACACGCTTGTTCAGGATGGTGAAGTCCACCGGGTGGAAGGGCGCATTGCCCAAGCCCGCGAGGGCCGCTGCCAGCAACAGCCCGGTGTAGCCCTGGGCCGTGCCCGCCACCACGCCCGCGGCGGTGAAGCAGGACAGCGCAAAGAACATGACCGGCCGCGCGCCCACGCGGTCCACCAGAAAGCCCGACAGCGCCTGCCCTACGCCCGAGATCACGAAGAACACCGACACCAGCAGGCCCAGCTCGGAGTAGCTGAAACCGAACTCCCCGATCAGCCACGGAAACAGCGGCGGCAGCAGCATGTGAAAGAAGTGCGAGCTGCCGTGGGCCAGGCCGATGAGGCCGATGGTGCGCGCATCCTGCCGCAGGGGGACTGCGCTGGCGCTGCTGGTGGCGCTGCTGGGGTGAGAAGCATTCATGCGCCTGATCTTAGGCAGGCAGGCCCCGGCAGGTTTACGATAGGCAGCCAAACTTTGTCGCAAACATGCCAACCCCCGCGCCCCAGCACTTTGCCCCCGATGTCGTGCCGCCTGCCCGACGCGAGCGCGCGTACGTGGGCTCGCTCACGCCGGAGCTGTTCGTGCCCACCGCCGCGCGGCCGGTGCGGGCCAAGCTGCGCATGCTGGCCGCCGACACGCAGGTGATGCCGCACAGCCACCCGTGGGCGCAGGTGGCCATCTCGACCACGGGCGTGATCCGCCTCACGGTGAACCACGGCACCTTCATCGTGCCGCCATCGCGCGCGCTGTGGATTCCGCCCGGGGTGGAGCACGCGGTGACCATGGTGGAAGACGCCGACCTGCGCACCCTGTACTTCCACCAGCCGCCCGGCCGGTGCGGGCCACAGGCACTGGGCGCAACCCACGACGGTGCAGGCAGCGACACCTGGCGCCAGTGCCGGGTGCTGGAGGTGTCAGACCTGCTGCGCGCCCTGGTGCGCGAGATGCCCACCGAGCCTGATGGCGACACCGCCCCCACCGCGGCCGCACTGCTGCGCGAGCGGCACCTGAGTGCACTGCTGCGTGAGCAGCACCTCACCGCGCTCATCCGCGACGAGCTGGCCCGCGCCGCCGCCGTGAAGCTGGGCGTGGACCTGCCCCACGACAAGCGCCTGCGCCACCTGTGCGAGGCCGTCCTGGCCGACCCCACCCGCCACGACACGCTGGCGGCCTGGGCGCACGACACGGGCGCCAGCCCGCGCACCGTGGCGCGGCTGTTCCGCTCCGAGCTGGGCAGCACCTTCACGCAGTGGCGCCAGCAGGTCATCCTGGCCAAGGCGGTGTCGCTGGCCGCGGGGCGGATGCCCATGGGCCAGATCGCGGCCGAGCTGGGCTACAGCGCGAGCGCCTTCAGCGCCATGGTGCGCAAGTCGGTGGGGCAGCCGCCCGGGCGGTTTCTGGGGCAGCAGGAGTCCAACGGATCCGTAAGTGGCCGACCTGCAGAGGCTTCACTCCAAAGGATCCATGTCATCCAGCGTTGAGCAACTTATCGACCTGCGCAAGGAACTGGTCACCAGCAATCCAGTTGCTTTTCAGCTTCTTGCCGACGCCAGCTTCTGCAAGGTCACACTTGTATGCCTTGGAGCGCAGCTGTTCAAGGGTCATGAGGGGGAGCACTGCGCGCCAGTTCTTCAGGCCGACAACCCAAGTCCCTTCCTCCGTGCGGCACCGCTTCACAAGGGCATCAAAATCGAGCACATCCAGGTAGTTCCGTGCCCCAGGGGTTGAGGGCGCATCACCATTGCGCAACCGGCGCGTGAGCGCGTCCAGCGATATGAGACTGTTTCTGACAGCGGGCCATTGTTCGGCATAGACATGTGCCTCCAAGGACTCTGGCAGGTCCGAGAACGACAGCCATGCCCAACCTTCCTCGCTGGTTGGCCATTCAAGAGGCTTGCTTACTTGCGGGGCGAGATAGATGACCCTCGCACGCTTGCACTGGCCAAGCGCCTCACGCAGCCCATCTCCGTCAGAGGCCCCAAATCCTTGCGCCAACAAATTTCGAACGTTCTGGTATTTGCCCCGCTCCTGGGAGGCAGCTCCGATCGCGTCCAGATCGTCCAACAGGAATGCAGCAGAGCCTTCGCGAGCGATCTTGCTCTGGAGCTCCCGATAGATGGCGGCCTGCTCTGGGCGAAAGGTGGTATCCGTAGTCTTGAGTTCCACCAAAAACAGTTCTTTCGTAGCGAGATTGAGCATCAGCCAATCAATGTTGGTGGACTGGTTGTTACCTGCTTTTTGGATAGGAAATTCAGGGCAGAGCATCACGATGTCATCGTCTGGCGAGGTTGCAAGCGCATCTGCCAGAAAGAACCCGATGATCGGGCCGATAGAGCGCTCTACCTGCACCTTGGGAATCATCGTGCCCTGCATTAGATGCTGCATGAGTGCCGTAAAGAACGGGGTACCGCTTGCAGGTTCGGAAGGCGCTTGGGATTGCTTTGACATAGTTTTTTCTCCTTGGGTGTTGTCTGCGGGGGGGATGCCAGACGGTTTTGTGAAAATTTTTTCCAGATCTCCACCATTGCCCGTGTGTCCAGTGCGCAATAGGCCAAGAGTTCATCGCAAATCAGCGCCTTGCGCTGTGCTGATGTGGCCGGTGCGATGGCTTCCCATGCCACCATCCCGTACATCCGTGAGCGCGTCGTACTCCAAGTGGGTCGCGATGGTAGGCAACACTTTCTTGATGCTCCAGCTCCCTTGCTGGCGCGGGTCGTAATACCTATGCGCCCCGACACGTGGTGTCGCAACGCAGCGTATGCGGAGAAGAATGTAACTTTTTACTACTCCTCTCACGTCGTCTGAGGCGGCAAAGATGTAGCGCCGTGGTGCGCAAGCCGGTGGGGCAGCCGCCGGGGCTGTTTCTGGGGCAGCAGCAGCCACCCCCTTCGCACTGACACGTTCTGACCATCCGCCCTGCCCGGGCTTGCCCGTACCATGGGCGCCAGCATGATCCCCCTTCGCTCCCTCCTGGCCGGCGCCCTGCTCTGCGCCACCACCGTGCACGCCAGCGCCGCGCCGCTGGACGTGACGCCCGACACGCTCATCGAGCGCGCCAACCTGCTGCGCGATGCACGCGAGCGGCCGTGGGACCCGGCCACGGGCTTGCTGGGGAACCTGCGAAACGTCCACATCGTTGCCAACGAATGCACGGTGCGCGTGGTGTCCGGCCCCGAGAACCGGCTCTTTCTGGGCAGCGGCACGTTTCGGGTAGCCGACAGCACCTACAGCGGGGACCGCCAGCGCAGTGCAAAGCCGCGGCTGTACGACGTGACGATCAGCGCTGCCACGGGCGCGTCGGCCATACCGCGGGTGGGGGCCGACAACGCGGCCGTGTGCTTCACGCTGCAGCTGGCCACGGCCCACGAGCTGCTGCTGCGCGGGGACAACCTCAAGCTGCTGTTTGACCGGGTGGACCTGCCGGTGCTACGCATGTACCTCAACCCCAGCCACGGCATGAAGCTGTGGTTTCACGACGTGCGCCTGGGCCTGCTGAGCGTGCAGTCCAACGCCACGGTGGTGGCGGGCGGCACGGGGGAGGTGCAGTGGCTGCAGCTGGCCAGTTCACAGGCCAGCACAGCCCTGCTGTTCCACGACATGGAGGCACGCCACGTAGGTGTGACGGCCACCACGACCCGGGCACGGTTTTCCATCCGCATTGGCGCCGACACAGAGGCCGGCTACTACCAGCCAGCCCGCGCGCCGGGCCGCATCGCGCTGGAGTATCCGATCTGGATCGACGGCCCCGTGGCGGCCCTCAAGGTGCCGGCCGGGCGCGTGAACCCCATGCCGATGAACGATGAGATACGGAACACCACGCGCACGCTGCGGGCGGAGGTGCTGGGCCTGGCCGGCCCGGCGCCATCGCTGCCGGCTGCGTCCGCAGGGTCTGCATCGCCCTCTGCGTCATGGCCCTCTCCAGCGCCCATATCTCCGCGCCAGCGCGTGGCCGACGTGCTGCAGCCCCTGCTGCGGCCCGGCATGACGGTGGGCAACGTGGACCTGTGGAACGGCGGCGGTGCGCTGGAAGGCCGCGCGCCGGACGAGGTGGCAGTGCGCGAATTTGCGCGGGATCTCAAGCAGTCGGGCGAAGTGCGCAGTGCGCAGGTGGCCCGCATCCAGCGCAACGAATCCGGGGTGGCGGAGTACCGCGTGATGATGAACTTCCTGTGCGCCGCGCCGGGCGAGCGCAGCGTGTGCCTGCCGGCCACCGGCAGCAGCTACACCCAGCAGCAGATCGAGGCCGCGCTGCGGCCCGTGCTGGCGCCGCAAGTGCAGGTAGCGCAGATCGAGCTGACCAGCGATGGCACGCGCGTGCTGGTCAGAGGCCGCGCCAGCGAAGCCGATGCACGGGCGGCCCTGGAGCGCGTGCGCACGCAGCTCCCCTGGCTCGAGGGCTCCAGCTCCAGCATGGGCAAGGACGAGTTCAGTGCACACTTTCGCATGGCGTGCACGGTGCCGCCCCGCAGCCAGGGCATCTGCACCACGGAAGGCGGCGGGCGCTGAGCACCGCGGTGTTGGCGTGGCGGAACTGGCGTGAGCGCCGCCACGGCCCGGAACTGCCCACACCTGCCCGCAACTGTCCGCAGTGCACCCAAAACGCCGGTTTTGGATCAAAACAGCCGCACGTCCAGCCATTGATTGCCCCGATAGCTATCAAAAAATAGCAAACTGGCAGACATGCGACTGCAGCCCCGGCCGGATGCCGCTAAGGTGGCGTGCTGCACGACACCCGCCGCCGCCATGACGCCCCCTGCCACCCACCGCACCCTCCACAGCTACCAGCCCCGCCAGGGCCACGGCCTGCCGCACGACCCGTTCAACGCCATCGTGGGCCCGCGCCCCATCGGCTGGATCTCCACGCAAAGCACCGCCGGGGCCACCAATCTGGCGCCCTACAGTTTTTTCAACGCCTTCAACTACGTGCCGCCCATCGTGGGCTTTGCCAGCATTGGCTACAAGGACACGGCGCGCAACGTGCAGGAGACGGGCGAGTTCGTGTGGAACCTGGCCACGCGCGACCTGGCCGAGGTGATGAACCAGAGCTGCGCCGCCGTGCCGCCCGAGGTGAGCGAGTTTGCGCTGACCGGCCTGACGCCGCTGGCCTCCACCCTGGTAGCACCGCCCCGCGTGGCCGAGAGCCCGGTCACGTTCGAGTGCCGCAGCACGCAGGTGCTGCAGCTGCAGGGGGCCGACGGCGCTGCGGTGGACACCTGGCTGGTGCTGGGTGAGGTGGTGGCGGTGCACATCGACACGGCGCTGCTCAAGGACGGCGTGTACGACACGGCGAACGCAGGTCACATACTGCGCGGCGGCGGCCCGGCCGACTACTTCACGGTGGGGCCGGAGCAGCTGTTCCGGATGTACCGGCCACGCTGAGCGCCCGGGCCCCGCTGGCCCCCGCGCGCCAGGTCAGGCCGCTGCCGGCGTGCCGGGCGCCGCCTGGGTTTCCAGCAACAGGGACAGGGGCTCGGGGCGATGGAGCAGGTAGCCCTGGGCGTAGTCCACGCCCATCGCCTGCAGCCGCGCCAGCACTTCGGGCTGGTCCACGAACTCGGCCACGGTGCGTACCCCCACGACCCGGGCCACGTCCACAAAGCAGCGCACGGCCACATCATCGAGCGGGTCCGTCATCAGGTCGCGAATGAACTGCCCATCGATCTTCAGGTAGTCCACCGGCAGGTTCTTGAGATAGCCAAACGATGAGGCGCCCGCGCCGAAGTCATCGAGCGCCACGCGAACGCCCGCCCCGCGCGCCTGCTGGATGAAAGCCACGGCATCCGCCAGGTTGGTGACGGCGGCCGTTTCGGTGATCTCCAGGCACAGCTTGGCGCAAATCACCGGCCCGGCCGCGCGCAGCTTCTCGCCCGCCCAGGCATGAAAGGCCCGGTCACCGACCGACTGGCCCGACAGATTGACGCTCAGCGTCTGCAACTCGCCAATGGAGGGCTGCGCGCCCACCCAATGGATCACATGCTCCAGAACCCACCGGTCGATGCGGGACGCCAGGTGAAAACGCTCGGCCGCCGGCAAGAACGCGCCTGGCAGCACCAGGGCGCCATCCTCGGCGCGCATGCGCAGCAGCACCTCGGCATGCAGCCCGGCCGCGCCCGTGCGCTGCGCCACGATGCGCTGGGCAAACAGGACAAAGGCATCCGTGTCCAGCGCCTGTTCGATGCGCGATGTCCACTGCACTTCAAACTGCCGCGCACTGACCGCCGCATCGGTGTCAAACCACACATGCACGCGGTTGCGGCCGCCATCCTTGGCGGCGTAGCAGGCCGTGTCTGCCGCCTGCTGCAATGCGGCGGTGCTGCTCCAGCGGGCGTCCAGCGGCACCATGCCGATGCTGACCCCGATGCGAAAGCGCTTGTCCTCATGCACGAAACGGAACTGGTCCATGCGGTCACAGATCTTCTGCGCCACCCGTTCCGCCTGCTCGGGGTCGCAATCCTCCAGCAGGATGCCGAACTCGTCGCCACCGAGGCGGGCCAGCGTGTCACGGGAGCGCACGGCATCCGCCAGCAGGCGACTGACCTGCTTGAGCAGGTGATCGCCCACGGAGTGGCCGCAGGTGTCATTGACCAGCTTGAACTGGTCAAGATCAATGAACAGCAGGCCATGCGTGGAGCCTTCGCGTCGCGCGCGGGCCCACAGCGCCTGCAGCTGGCTTTCGAACTCGCTGCGGTTGACCAGGCCGGTCAGCGGGTCGTGGGTCGCGCGGTAGGTCATCTCGCCCGACAGGCGACGCTGCTCGGTGACGTCATGGAAGACGAGCACGGCGCCCAGCACCGCGCCCTGGTCGTTGCGGATGGGGGCCGCGGTGTCCTCGATACCAAATTCGCCACCGCCGCGCGACACCAGCAGTGCCTGATGGCCCGGGCTCACGCTTTCACGGCGCGCCAGGCAGGCCACCACCGGGCTGTCGATGCGCTGGCGTGTCGCCTCATCGACGATATGGAAAACCTCGTCCAGGGGTCGCCCCAGCGCCTCGCTGGCGGGCCAGCCGGTCATGCGCTCAGCCGCAGGGTTCAGCCACATCACGGTTTCCCGGGCATCGGTGGTGATGACGGCATCGCCGATCGACTGGAGGGTCACGCGCAGCAGTTCGTGCTGCCCTTCCAGCTCGCGCGCCATGCGCCTGCGCTCGGTCACGTCCTGGAATGCCCCCACCAGCCGCTCCACCTGAAGGCCTCGCCCGCGCTCGACCATGCCCACCGCACGAACGCTGTGGACATGTCCATCCGGACGGGGCATGTCCAGCTCAAGGTCAAACGCATCCCCGGCGTGCAAGGCGCAGGCCAGGGCCTGCTCCATGCGCTGTCGCGAGTCAGGCGTGTACAGCGACATCCACTCCTCATGCCGTGGCTCGTAGCCGGAAGGTTGGCCGTGCACGTGGCAGGCGCCCTCTGACCAGAGCAGCCGGCCGGTACGCGGGTCCAGCTCCCAGCCGCCCACGCCCGCCAGCGCGCCCGTGCGCTGCAAAAAGGCCTGCGAGGTCCGCAACGCCCCCTCCACCTCTTTCAGCCGGGTGATGTCACTGATCTGGACGAAAAACCCGTTCACCTGGCTCCCGACCACATCGGGGACGTAGTACACCAGCGTATGGGCCTTGCCGCCACCGGGCAGCGACACGGTGCGCTCGAATTCCTGGGGCTCGCCTTTCAGCACTGCGTCGATGTGCACGAGGGATTGGTCCAGGATCTCGGCCGAAAGCACGCGCTGCAAGGGCTGGCCCAGCACCGCCTCGGACTCCAGCCCGATGGCATCCAGGTAATGCCGGTTGGCAAACTGGCACAGGCGTTGGGCATCCCAGTAAGCGACCTGCCCCGGAATGGTGTCGGCAATGTTGCGAATGAAGCGCTGACTCTGGGCCAGGGCCGTGGCAGAGGCTTCGGCCTGGCCGCGGGCCTGCACGAGCGCGGTCTCGAAGTGGTGGCGCTCCTGCGCGACGAACAGTACCCAGAAGCAGGCGGGCACGCCGTCCCACGCGCCGGGCTGGGCATTGACCATGACCGGAACGCGCACGCCGCGCGCACCGATGACATGCAGATGGATCTCGCTGACCCGGCCATCGCGCAGCAGCGTGGGCCACACGTGGGTCTGCAGAAAGATCCGGCTCGCGGGCGGGAACAAGGCGTTCATCGGCTGGCCTGTCACATCCCCGTCCGGCTGCCCCACCAGCTCGCGCAGGGGCGCGTTCAGCGCCAGCATCGTCCCGAACATGTCCGTGACCAGGACCGGGCAGGGCAGCTGGTTCATGAATTGCATGGAGCGCAGCAGAACTTGGGCAACGGCGGGGCAGATGCTGTGCGCCGCAGAGCCGACTAGCCCTGGGCCGCCTCAGATTCCGACGGCCTTGCAAAATACCGCTGCATGGCGCCGATGACCAGGGCAGGGTCGCTCATGTGGGCGCAATGACCCGACACATCCAGCACCTCCAGGACACTGTCGGGCAGATGGTCTGCGAGGTACTGGCCGACTGCCAGCGGGGCCAGGGCGTCATCGCGATGCTGCAGGATCAGGCTGGGGCGGGTCACCCTCGCGAGGTCCGCCCGGTTGTCGGCAAAAAAGGTGGCGCGGGCGAACACCTTGGCCACCAGCGGATCGGTGGAACAGAAACTGTTCGACAGCTCTCCGGCCACCCGCTCGCCCGAACTGCCTGCCACCACCGGCGCCAGGTAGTTGGCCCAGCCCATGTAGTTCTGGTCCATGAGGGCCAGCAGGCCCTCGAGGTCTTCGCGCTCGAAACCGCCCAGGTAGTCCGGCGGGTGGTTCAGGAAACACGGCGAAGGCCCCAGCAGCACCAGCCGCTCAAACAGCTCGGGCCGGGCAATGGAGGCCAGCAGCCCGATGCTGGCGCTGACCGAGTGGCCGATGAACGTCACGCCGCGGGTCAGATCCAGCGCATCGCAGACATCCAGCAGATCCTGGGCATAGCCGTCGAGCCGGGAGTACCGTACGGGATCGAAGGCAGAAAGCGCGGATTGCCCGCTGCCCACATAGTCGAAAAGCACCTGGCGGTGGGTACCTGCGAAGGCAGGCGTGATCCGGTCCCACATGTTCTGGTTGCACCCGAACCCGTGGGCATACAGCAGCACCGGGCCGTCGCTGCCCCGCACCGTGACGTTGTTCCGCTGAATGATGTTTTCAGGCAAGGCAGTCCCCTCCAGACGGTGTGATTGTTTTCGCCGATGGTATCTGTTTGTGAAACCTGCGTGGGACTCGTTGGTTTGAGGAGACGCACACCGCCCCGGGCATCGCGCCATGGTGCCAAAGCCCTTGCGGCTCAGCGCTCCAATGACGCGCACATCCCCGCGTGCGGAGCCCTCGCCCACTGCTCCAGCCATGCCCAGGTGAGCTGCACACCGTCCATCGCGTCCTGTCCGGGCCGTGCCGGGCGCTGCAGCCCATGGTCTGCGCCCTCGAGGCGCCGGGCACACCAGGCAGCGGGCGCGTGCCCTGCCCCGCGCTGCTGCGATTGCTGTACCTGAAGCGCGAACTGCCCATACGCCACCGCGGGCACCAGCGCGTCATCGCTGCCCCACACCTGGAGGACCGGCCAGGGGCTATCCAGCAACGGCCGGGCTACAGGCCAGTGCCACAGGTCACGCCAGTAGCCCAGGCTCCGGCCCTGCACCACCGTGCTGTCGGGCAAACCGCCCCCGACCTTTGCGCCCAGAGCCTCCCAGTCGGCAGCTGCCCCCAGGCGCTGCGCCTGCAGGGCACCGGCCTGCCGTGGGTCCAGCCCGCTGGCCGAGAGCAGCACCAGCCCGGCCAGGCGGGGCACGTGGGGCGCCAGGCCCGGCAGCAGTTCGGCCCCTTCAGAGATGCCGACGAGCACCTGTGGCAGTGCCGCCGCCCCCCGGTTTTGCTGAGCGAGCGCGTCCGCCTGCAGGGCAGCACGGGCATGGGCCAGCCAGATGGAGAGGCGGTCTTGCTGCACAAAGCCGGGCGCGCAATCGCCGGGGGCCGTGCGGGCGAAAGGGTCCACCCCGGGCTTGTGCAACACCAGCACGGACGCATGCAGAAGCCCCGCGAAGTAGCGCTCGGCCCACGGGCCCATGCCCGCACAACCGGAGCCCGGCACCACGATCACGCGAAAGCGCGCGGGTGGCGTGCGTTCAGGCCGGGCGAGCACGGCCAGCCTGGCACCGGCTTCGCCCGGCAGTTGCTCCACGCGCCACGCGCCCAACGCCGCGGGCAGTTCGCTGGCCAGGGGCGGCGGGGCCGCAGGACGGGGCCCGGTCACGCTGCAACCGCTCACGAGCACCAGCGCACCCAGAAAAAAGGCCAGCATGGGGCTGGCCTTGCGGCAGGGCGCGGCGCTGGCGCCAGCGGGAATGCGGCGCATCGTGCCGCCGCCTGCCGGAGTCATCCTCACTTGAGGATGATCACCTGCTCGGGCTGCTGCGGCTGCGGCATGGGCTGGCCGCCCTGCTGGTACACCACAGGCGGGCGCACGCCGCGGGCCAGGTTGGCGTCGGTGTAGCCCAGCTGCATGGCGAGCTGCTGGTACACGTCCTGCGCCAGCGACAGCGAGGTCTCGCGCATTACCTTGGCGCGGTTGGGCGGGGCGATGTCGCCGCGCACCGACAAAATTTTGGTGTCGTTGCCCGCGCCCTGGGCCGAGAACGCGGCCTTGATCTCGTACGTCCTGGTGTTGATGAGCGAGAAGTCGGCCAGCAGCTGCAGGCCGTACTGGCGCGTGGCGCTGCTGGTGCCCTGCAGGGGCGAGAGCGCATCGGTGAAGTCGATCGTGGAGACCACGCCAAACAGCACGTAGTCGGCGCCGTTGAACTCGCCCTTCTTGATGCGGCTGATCACGTCGGCCACCTGGGGCTGCGCCTGGGGCGTGGCCATCTTGCCGCCCTGCACCTGGTTGAGCACCTGCTCGGCCTTGGACGGCTGGGGCTTGCCAGCGTCAAAGCCCTTGCCCTGCACCAGGCGGAAGTAGGTGCCCTGCAGGATGGCGCCCTTGATGTCGTTGGTGTAGCCGCCCAGCTCGCGCTGCTCGATGTAGCTGTAGCGCCCGGCCACAAAGGTGCCACTGGCCTGCTCGGACGCCTGCATGGACTGCTGGCCCGAATACGAGCCGCCGCCGCCATACATGCCGTGGCTGTGGCTGCCGCCCTGGCTGCCCTGCGCGCTCATCTGGCTGCTGCGCTGGTAGGTGCCGGCCATGAAGTATTCGGACACGCGCTGGGCGTAGGCCAGGTCGGTCACGGCGATCTTTGGCGCCACGCCCGGCTGCTGGGCGTGCGCCGTAGCGCCCCAGGCCAGCGTGGTGGCAGCGATCACGGCCAGGGCCGTGTGCAATGTGGTTCTGCGTTGCATGGTGTGCTCCTTGGGAAAGATCAGCGCTTGCTGGTCTTCCGGATTTCCTTTTCGTCCTGCCACTCGATCGTGCCTTCCTGCACATCAAACAGCTTGAGCGTGAACTTGTAGTACACGTCCTTGGTCGTGTTGTTCTGCTTGACGATGCTGGTCAGCTCGCCTTCCATGCTGTACTTGGCAGCCGTCATCTGGCCGACCTTGGCGGTGGTGCCCTGCTTGTACAGGCCGCTCTGGTTCTGGCGCTGCAGTTCGTCCACACCGGCCTGCATCTCGTTGATGGAGCGCACGAAGCGCACCTTGCCCGACTTGACCAGCGAGGTCTGGATCGAGTTCATCACGTTGGTGGTGTCGATGTACTCGCTGGTCTTGTTCTTCACGGTCGAGATCGTCACCGTGGGGCGGCCCTGGAAGATGCCGGTTTCGAGCAAACCGCCAGTCATCTTCTCGCGTTGGTCACCAGCTCCACAGCCTTGGCGTCGCCGTAGTTGACCTGGCGGTCAAAGCGCACGGTGGGCGAAGACAGGTTCTGGCAGGCCGACAGGGCCACGGTGCTGGCCGCAAAAGCCAGGATGAGCGCAGTGCGCTGGATGGGGTGGTGGTTCATGGTGTTGGTTTCCTAAGGTCTTATCGAAAGCGCTTCGTGGAGCCTACTGCGCTGAAAACTGGCGCGCTCCCAACGCGGGCAGCCGCCCAACGGCCGCCAAGCCGGATGTGCGGCGCTTCGCTGGCGTGCGCTGGCTGCGTCCCCCTCCCACGCGCAGCGTGAGAGAGGGGGAAGGCGCGCAGCGACTCAGGGGGAGATACATCTCTATCGCGGCTCGACATTCATCTCAAGGCGCAGGTCGACTGCGGCGCTGGTCGGGGCCACGCTCTTGACGGTCTGCTGGCCCAGGCCGAGCACGCTCATCTGCTTCCACGACTCGCCATCGCCCACCTGGTTGCCCACGTTGTCCAGCCACTTGAAGCGGTAGAACACCGTGCGGTCGGTGCGGCCCATGTTGGCCATGTCGGCCTGCACCGTGAGGATGTCGTTCTTGCGCACGATGCGCATCTCGCGCACGGCGATGCTGTTGGCCTCGCCGCGCAGCGCGACCTTGCCGGCCACGGCCAGCGGCGTGGCGGGGTCGTGCATCTGCGCGTGGGCGGCAGTGGCCAGGGTCATCGCGAGGGCCGCGCAGACCACAGCGGGGGCTGCAGCGGCAAAGGCAAATCGGTTCTTCATGCAGGAGGCTCCTGTAGTTTTTCGAAAAGAGTGGTGCGCTGCAGCGTCAGTTCTTCGCTGCAGGGGTGGCTGCAGGCTTGGCCGCGGCGGGCTTGGCTACGGCAGGTTTGACCATGGTCTTGGGAACGGCACGGCCCGTCGAGCTGGTGCGGGCAGCGGGCTCAACCACCGGGGCGGCCGGCGCGGGCTGCGCCACGGCGACGGCGGGCAGCTGGCCCAGCATGGCCACGTCGCCGGTCAGCACGCTGTTTTCGTACATGCGCAGCGGCACCAGGGCGTACTGGCCGTCGATCTTGATGGGCACGGGGAGCTGGCGACCATTGACGGTCACGGTGTGCTCGCCAGGTGGCAGATAGCCGCGGGCCACGTACACGCGGCCGGGCAGCATGCGCCACATGCGGTCGTCGGCCTGTTCGGTTGCCATCGAGGCCGCCGCACCAATGATCCCGCCGATCAGGCCGCCCCGCTTTTGCAGCTCGTTCTGCAGCACGCCCTTGGCCACCGCGCGCGTGAAGCCGCGCAGCACCATGCCGGGCATTTCGTCCTTGAGGGCGCGGCGGGCCATCACGTTCACGTCCACCACTTTCTCCAGCTTCAGATCCGTGCCAGCGGCGGAGATCGTGGTCAGCAAGGGATCGGAGGAAGGCTCGATCACGGGATAGGAGATGCTGGCGGTGACCAGCCCGGAGCCAGTGGGCACGGGAATCGTGAAGGCCCGGGGCTTGCGCGCGGGCGCATCACCGGCCTCGACGATGAACAGCACATCGGTCATGCGCTGGCGGCGCTTCCAGGTGAAGCCGGTGCGGTTGTCCAGGCCGCGCAGGCCTTCCTCGAGCACGGGGGTGTCAGGCTTGAGCTCGATGGCCTTGCGGTAGCCGGGCGCCGCCAGTCCGGGCTCGTTGAGCATCTCGTACAGGAAGCCGGCCAGGTAGTGGGAGAGCGCGTTGGAATAGCCGTTCTTGAGGGCCAGCACCTCGGGGTCGTTGAGCGTCTCGACCGGGTAGCCGTTGAGTTCCTTGCCGCTGGCGCTGGTCCCCTTGGACTTGGCCTCTTCTTCGGCCGCCAGGGTTTCCTTGGAGCGGAACTCCGCGATGATGGCTTCGCGCTCGTGCGTGCGCTTGATGTCCACGCGGGCGTTTTCAAAGTCGCCCACGGCCATGCGGTTGAGCGCCAGGCGCGTGGTCACCCACACCTTCTCGTAATCCTGGCCTTCATAGACTTTCAGGCGCTCGCTGATCAGCGCCGCGCCCACGGTGCCCATCAGCTTCGAGGGATTGGTCTTGGCGGTCTCTTCCCATTCCTTGACGCGGTTGTCGGCCAGCAGGAAGGCGTTGGTGCTGTCAGGGTAGCGGCGGTCCATGCGCAGCAGCTCGCCGCGTTCCATGTTGTAGAGCAGTGCCGTCTTTTCGTCTTCGGTCTTGGCCGTGGCCTCCAGGCTGGCCAGTGCGGCCGGGATGCCGCCGCTGCGGCCGGCCGTCTGCATGTCGGTGGCCAGCTTGTCGTGGCTTTGCATGGTGGCGCAGCCGGTGAGCGCAGCGCTCAGCGCCAGCACCCACAAGAGGCGGGGGCGGAATCGGGACAGGGGACGGGTCATGGATGCTCCTTGCAGGTTGTTTGTTTGTGCACCAGAAAAACCGAAGCCCGCCCGCTTTCCACAACGCCGCAAGCGCCCACGGCCCCGATCACGGGAACGGCAGACAGCAGGTGTGCTGCAGTGGAATGGGAAAAACGGATGAGAGGGATGCTGGCGGCACGTGCGCCCCCTCCTGGCGCTTTCACGTGCGGCTCGCTGCCCCCTCTGGCTGTGAGTTTTTTGGTTCTTGTGTATGCGTTTGTAGCCAGCCACGCAATGTAGCAAAAGGTGGTGGCGTTCCTGTAACGCTGTGTTCGCGCGCGCCCTGCGGCGCCCGGCGTGCAGCCCGCCCGCAAGGCCACGTGTTCCATGCCTGGCGATGCCCGCATTTCAGGCTCCGGGTGCAGCCACGCCGGGCATGCGGTACAGCCACACCACGCGCCCGCCGGCAGGGCGCAGCTGGGCACTGGGCAGCACGCCGGGCACCGCAAATTCGAGGCTGACCAGCCAGGTGCCGGGCGCCATCTCGGCCTGCGCCTTGGCGGCGGCGCGCGCCATGCTTTCGGGGCGCTGGAACAGGTAGACCAGCTGGTAGCCGCCCCAGTCGGCCGCCCACATGTCCCCCCGGCGCACGCGGGCCCAGGGGCAGCGCAGCGCGCACAGCAGGCGCAGCGGCCAGCTCCATTCCAGGCCCTCCAGCCGCGCGGCCGGGTAGGCATGCCGCAGCGCCATCAGGCCATCGCCCAAGCCGCTGCCGGCGTCCAGCACGCGCGCACCGGGCGGCAACGGTGCCTGCGCAGCCAGCGCATGCAGCGCGCGGTGGGGCGTGGGAAACAGCGGCGCGTCGCGCCAGGCATTGAGCGGGTAGACCAGCAGCAACAGCGCCAGCGGCACCAGCCAGGCCCACGTGGGCAGGCTGGCCGCGCCCAGCAGGGCCAGCGACAGCGGAAACCCCGCCGCAATCAGTCCGCGGCGCCACCAGCTGCCACCCATCACGCTGGCTACAGTGCCGACCAGGCACGCCAGCAGCAGCGCCGCCACGGGCGGAAAACCCGGGATGCGCTGCAGCGCCACGAACACCAGCCACGCGCACGCCCACGCCGCCAGCGCAGGCAGGGGCCAGGGGATGCGCGCCAGGGCCATCGCGTATCAACCGCCCTGCCAGCAGTGCAGGCGCCCGGTAAACACCGAAAGGCAGACGACAACAGCTTGGAAACGCGACCGCGGCGGGTTCATGGGGTTCCTGTGGAAGATCGCTGTACCGAACAATGGGGGCACCGCCCTGCCAAGGCGCAACGGCCTGGACCCCGCCAAGCCGGGCGGGCACCGAACCGGGGCATTGCAGTGCGACACCCCCGCATTTTGCGCCTGTCGGTTACGGGTGGAAACATTTTGTGCATCCCGGACCGGCGCCGCAGGTCAGCGCGGGCATGCCGCAGCCGTGCCACCAGGGGCCAGGCAAATGCGCGGCACAAGGATGATCGGCTGCAACGTGCGACAAAACGGTCCCGCACGGCGCCTTGATGCCTCGGGGCACGCGGCGCAGTGCGCGCGCTGGCACCCCACAGCCGCAATCAGCGGCGCAGGCGGTCGATCAGCCCGTTGAGGGCTTCAAGCGAGCCGAACTGGATCGCCAGCTCGCCCATGTCTTCCACGCGGCCGTGGCGCTTGACGCGCTTTTTCACCCGCACTTCGACCTCGGCCATGAGCAGGTCGGACAGTTCTTCTTCCACGCGCTTGAGGTCGCGCGACTTTTCCTTCTGCGGCTTTTGCGGCACCAGGCTGAACTCGGCCCCGATCTTCTTGACCAGCGCCTCAGCCTCGCGCACCGACAGCTTCCTGGCTGCGATCTGGTTGCCGGCCGTGATCTGCGCGGCGCGGTCGAGCGACAGCAGTGCGCGCGCATGGCCCATGTCGATGTCGCCCGCCATCAGCATGGTCTGCACCGGCTCGGCCAGGTTCAACAGGCGCAGCAGGTTGCTGGCTGCGCTGCGTGAGCGGCCCACGGCCTGCGCGGCCAGCTCGTGCGTGAGGCCGAATTCGCGCACCAGGCGCTGCAGGCCCTGCGCTTCTTCCAGCGGGTTCAGGTCTTCGCGCTGGATGTTTTCGATGAGCGCCATGGCGGCTGCCGACTCATCCGGTACATCGCGCACCAGCACCGGCACCTCGGCCAGGCCGGCCAGGCGCGAGGCCCGAAAGCGCCGCTCGCCCGCGATGATTTCGTACTTGCCCGCGTTCTCGCCATCGGCCAGACGCCGCACCAGGATCGGTTGCATGATCCCCTGGGCCTTGATGGACTCGGCCAGCTCGTACAGCGCGCCCTCGTCCATGCGCGTGCGGGGCTGGTACACGCCAGGCACCAGCTCGCTCAGCGGCAGGCTGCTGGGCAGACCGGATTCGGCGGCCTGGGCCTGCTCCACTTTGTCTTCGACCTTGGGGCCGAGCAGTGCTTCGAGGCCGCGGCCGAGGCCCTTGGGTTTTTTGGTGACCATGAAATGCGTCTCGCGAAAGGAAAAAGGAGGGGAAGGATCAGCGGTCGATGATGACCAGCGTGCCGTGGCTGCCGGGCGCTACGGCATGGGGCACACCCGCCGGGACGATGAACACCTCGCCCGCGTTCACCTCGGTGACCTGCCCTTGCAGGTCCAGGCGCATGCAGCCGTCCAGCACCAGCAGCGCCTCGTCAAAGTCGTGCGATTCATCGGGGTAGGCCGCGTCGTCCATGCGCAGCACCTTGAGGTTGGCGCCTGCAGCCTGGCCAACGACCGTGGAGTTCCAGGCGCGGGGCAGTTGGTTGGCGATGGAGGCAAGGTGGATTTTGGACATGGCTTGGAAACAGGGGTTGTCAACGCGGGGTACGGCCCATCGCACGCGCCATGGCGCGGCGCTTTTTGCGGCCACGCCACAGGCGCAGCCACACACCGAATGCGATGGCCAGCAGCACCAGGGCCAGCATGAACTGCCCCAGCGCGCCCACCACCACCGCACCGCTGGGCAGCAGCCAGGCCAGCACCACCTGCAGTGCATCGAGCGGCAAGTAGAGCGCCACAGGACGCGGCGCCATGGCGGGTGATGGGCTCTGTGCAGCTCCCGCCGCTGGCGGGCGCTGGCGCCAAAAGGCCCAGCGACTCATGCCGCGGTGGCGAGCTGCATCAGCCAGCCCCGCCCCTCGTCCCAGTCGCCCAGCCCGGAGTCGGCATTGATGTGCCCACGCTCGCCGTAGTCCACAAACCGTGCGCCCCAGGCATCGGCCAGTTCCTGCGCACGGTCGAAGCTGCAATACGGGTCGTTGCGGCTGCCCACCAGCACGGCCGGGAACGGCAGCCGCTGGCGCGCAATCGGCGCCCAGCCGTGGATCTGCGCGGCGATGTCGGGGCGTTCCACATCGCCCGGCGCCACCAGCAACGCGCCGCGCACCTTGGCGGCGTGGCGGGTGTGGGTGGCCCACCAGGCGGTGAGGATGCAGCCAAGGCTGTGGGCCGCCAGTACCACCGGCCCATCGGCGTCGGCCACGGTTTCTTCCAGGCGGGCCGACCAGTCGCCGCGCAGCGGGCGCATCCAGTCGTGCTGCTCCACGCGCTGGTGGCCGTGGCCGGCCTCCCACAGGCTTTGCCAGTGGCCGGGGCCGGAGTTCTGCCAGCCGGGCAGCAGCAGGATACGGGGTGGGCTTGCAGCCACGTCGGAACTCATTGCACTATGAAAATAATAGCTACGGAGCCAATCAAATCATGCACCTGGGGCTGATTTGGCTTGCAATGTTGCCGCAGGAGCCACGGTGGGCATGGTCTGCACGCGTTCGACCATCTCCTTGGCAAAAGCCACAAAAGCCTGGCTGCCGCGCGCGGCCGGGTCAAACACCACGCCGGGCAGGCCATAGCTGGGCGCTTCGGCCAGGCGCACGTTGCGGGGGATCACGGTGTCGAACACCTTGTCGCCAAAGTGGCCCTTGAGCTGGTCGCTCACCTGCTGCTGCAGGGTAATGCGGGGGTCGAACATCACGCGCAGCAGGCCGATGATCTGCAGGTCGGGGTTGAGGTTGGCGTGCACCTGCTTGATGGTGTTGACCAGGTCGGTGAGGCCTTCCAGTGCAAAGTATTCGCACTGCATGGGCACGATCACGCCGTGCGCACTGCACAAGCCGTTGAGCGTGAGCATCGACAGGCTGGGTGGGCAGTCGATGAGCACAAAGTCGTAGTCGCCATCCACCTCTGCGAGCGCGGCCTTCAGGCGTTTTTCGCGGTGGTCCAGTGCCACCAGTTCGACCTCGGCTCCAGCCAGTTCGCGGTTGGCGCCCAGCACCCGGAAGCCGCACTTTTCAGCCAGCACAGCCGCCTCTTTCACCGAGGCGGATTCCAGCAGCACGTCGTACACCGTGAGGTCGAGGCTGCGCTTGTCCACGCCCGACCCCATGGTCGCATTGCCCTGGGGGTCCAGGTCCACCATCAGTACGCGCTGGCCCACCTTGGCCAGGCCCGCGGCCAGGTTGACGGTGGTGGTGGTCTTGCCGACGCCACCCTTCTGGTTGGCAACGCAAAAGATTTTGGCCATGTGGGTGCTGCCGTTCGTGTGGTGTTTGTTATTTGGAGATGGCCAGCTTGATGCCGAAGCCGATCAGGAAGACGCCCGCGATCTTTTCCAGCACATGGCCGATGCGCGGGTTCGCACGCATGCGCTCGGCCAGGTGGTGCGTGAGCAGCACCGCGATCAGGCCATAGAGAAACGTCAGCACCGCGACCGTGGCCGCCATCACGCCAAAAGTCAGCGTGCCCTGGTGCCGGGCCGGGTCCACAAACAGCGGGAAGAACGCCATGTAGAACACGATGGCCTTGGGGTTGAGCAAGGTGATGAGCCCCGCCTGCTTGAAGTAATGGCGCGGCTCAATGTTCAGGATGGGCTGTGCGCCCGGCTTGGCCGTGAGCATCCTGAAACCCAGCCATGCCAGGTAGGCAGCGCCCAGCCACTGTACGGCGCTGAACGCCGCAGGGTGCGTGGCCAGCAGCGTGGCCACACCGGCCACTGCAGCCCACATCAGCACCTGGTCGCCAGCGATCACGCCCAGCGTGGCCGCCAGGCCGCCACGCACGCCGCCCTTGCTGGTGGACGTGATGAGCGCCAGATTGCCCGGGCCCGGGATGGCCAGAAACAACACAATGGCAGCCACAAAAGCGCCGTAGTCAGCAATGCCAAACATGGATTTCCCCCGAGCTTTGGACAACCGCGGCGCTGGGCGCGCCCGGTGGTGAGGGGCTGAGTTTAAGCGACGCCCCCGCCGCCGCCGGGCGCCGCCATGCCATGAAGCGGCAGGGCGGCGCGAACGGCGCTACGGCCGCATCCACACAATGCAACGCTCGGCATCGAGGCCTGGCACCACCAGCTGTTCCACGTGAAACACATCCACGCCCGCAGGCAATGCCGCGATTTCGTCCTCAGGCCGCTTGCCCTTCATGGCCAGCCAGACGCCGTGTGGTGCGGCCAGCGCGCTGCGCGACCAGTTGACGAAGTCGGGCAGTGAGGCGAATGCCCGGCAGCTCACGATGTCATACGGCGCCGTGAGCGTCTCCACCCGTGCATGCAGGCCATGCAGGTTGCGCAGCCGCAGCACCGCCGCCACCTGCTGGATGAAAGCCGCCTTCTTGCCCACGGTGTCCACACAGCTCACATCCACATCGGGGCAGCAGATCGCAAACACCACACCGGGCAGGCCGCCACCCGAGCCCACGTCCAGCAGGCGCACCGGCGAGGCTGCCACGCCCTGCCCTGCCAGCCCGGCCACGTGCCGGCGCAGCGGCGCTACCGCCGCCAGGCTGTCGAGCAGGTGGTGCGTCAGCATTTCCTGCGGGTCGCGCACCGCCGTCAGGTTGTAGACCTTGTTCCACTTCTGCAGCTGGGCCATGAACTCCATGAGCTGGTCCAGCTGCGCATCTGACAGTGCCAGCCCAAGCGAAGCCGCTCCGGCCTCCAGCTGGCTGCGCAGTCCCTTTTCGTTGCCTGCTGCGCTCATGCCGCCACTTCGCCTTCTGCCTTGGCGGGCACCACTGCAAACTCGCGGAAGCCGCCCTTCTTCAGGTGCACCATCAGCAGCGAGATGGCCGCTGGCGTGATGCCCGTAATGCGGGATGCATGGCCCAGCGTTTCCGGCCGGTGGCGGGTGAGCACCTGGCGGGCTTCGATGCTCAGGGCTGTGACCTGCATGTAGTCCAGCTCCGCAGGCAGGCGCAGCTTTTCGAAGTGGGCAGCGCGCTCCACCTCGCCCTTCTGGCGATCGATGTAGCCCGCGTACTTGGCAGCAATCTCTACCTGTTCGACCACCGGGTCAGCCAGCTCGCCCAGCGTTTCACGTGAAACATCGGCGCTGGCGTACTTGCCACCATCCAGCGACACCAGCCCCGCGTAGCTCACATCGGGGCGGCGCAGCAGTTCGAACAGGTTGTATTCGTGCTCGATGCTCTTGCCCAGCACGCGCTCGGATTCGGCCGCAGGCAGGTTGCGCGGGTTCACCCAGGTGGCCTTCAGGCGCTCTGTTTCACGTGAAACAGCGTCGCGCTTGCGGCTGAACGCGTCCCAACGGGCATCGTCCACCAGGCCCATCTTGCGGCCCGCTTCGGTCAGGCGCATGTCGGCGTTGTCCTCGCGCAGTTGCAGGCGGAACTCCGCCCGGCTGGTGAACATGCGGTAGGGCTCGGTCACACCCTTGGTGATCAGGTCGTCCACCAGCACGCCCAGGTAGGCCTCGTCGCGGCCCGGCAGCCAGGGTGCGTCGCCACGGCATTGCAGCGCGGCGTTGATGCCCGCAAACAGGCCCTGCGCTGCTGCCTCTTCGTAGCCGGTGGTGCCGTTGATCTGCCCGGCAAAAAACAGCCCCTGGATCTGGCGCGTCTCGAAGCTGCTCTTGAGCGAGCGCGGGTCAAAGTAGTCGTATTCGATGGCGTAGCCGGGGCGCAGGATGTGCGCGTTTTCCAGCCCGGGCATGCTGCGCACCAGGTCGTACTGGATGTCGAACGGCAGGCTGGTGCTGATGCCGTTGGGGTAGTACTCGTGCGTGGTCAACCCCTCGGGCTCCAGGAAGATCTGGTGGCTGTCCTTGTCGGCAAAGCGGTTGATCTTGTCTTCCACACTCGGGCAATAGCGGGGGCCCACGCCTTCGATCTTGCCGGTGAACATGGGGCTGCGGTCAAAGCCGCTGCGGATGATCTCGTGCGTGCGCTCGTTGGTGTGGGTGATCCAGCAGGGCACCTGCCGGGGGTGCATTGGTGCATTACCCATGAAGCTGAACACGGGCACCGTGCCCTCGTTCACCCCACCGGGCATGCCGTCGCCGGGCTGCTCGGTGCATTGGCTGAAGTGCGGCGTGCCGGTCTTCAGGCGGCCCTGGGGCAGATTCAGTTCCTTGAGGCGTGCGGACAGCGACACCGCAGGCGGGTCCCCTGCCCGGCCCGCGGCGTAGTTGTTCAGCCCCACGTGGATCTTGCCGTCCAAAAAGGTGCCAGCCGTCAGCACCACCGTGCGGGAGCGAAAGCGGATACCCACCTGCGTGACGGCGCCCACCACGCGGTCGCCCTCCACCATCAGGTCGTCCACCGCCTGCTGGAACAGCCACAGGTTGGGCTGGTTCTCCAGCATCCGGCGGATGGCGGCCTTGTACAGAATGCGATCAGCCTGCGCCCGGGTGGCGCGCACA
>LNEG01000160.1 GCA_001464865.1 Burkholderiales bacterium Ga0074133 | reverse complement strand
GTGGGCCGTGTGGACAACGTCTGGGGCGACCGCAACCTGTCGTGCAGCTGCATCCCGGTGTCTGACTACGCCTGACAGGGCCGTGCGGGCGATGATGTCGCAGATACCCTGCGACGTTTGCGATCCCCTGGCTCTGGCCGCCATGCTGCGGTCAGACCCGGCGCTGGGAGCGCGGTGGACAACGCTCCCGCGCCGCACGTTCCAGACCGGTGCGCCCTTGCAGCGCGCGGGCGACAGTGCGACCCGATGCTGGCTGGTGAACCACGGGGTGGTACGCTTTTTCTACCTGAATGAGCAGGGCACCGAGCGCAACCGGTCCTTCCATGGCCCCGGCAGCTGGGTGGGTGGCAGCCTGCCGCCCCTGGTGGTGCCCAGCCCTTACGCGATCGAAGCGCTCTCACAGGTAGATGCCGTGGAGCTGGATTACGGCACGCTCAGGCAATGGCAGACAGCCCATCCGCACCTCGACGGGGTTCTTGCGCAGGCGATGGGCCACGTATTCACCCAGCAGGCGCACCGTGAGGCTGAACTGCTGAGCCTGACAGCCCAGGAGCGCTACGCCTCATTCCTGGCTGCCTACGGGGCGCTGGCACCACAGATCCCGCAGCACCAGGTGGCCAGCTACCTGGGCATTTCGCCGGTTTCCCTGTCCCGCATTCGCGCCCGGATGGGTATCGCGGACGGTCAACGTGGCGCTTAGGGTATCGCCGGGCCCCCGCGGATCATCCTGACCGCAAGGTACCGCGCGCAGGCATCAGCGTTCTGCAGGCCAGGCCGACAGGGTTCTTGCGCGCCCGGGCATCACCACCCTGGGCAGCGTCTCGCGGTCCATCACCGCATGGCGATCCACCAGCCCGTTCAGGTGCAGCACGTACCCTGTCACCGCGTAGACCTCGTTGTCGGTCAGGCTCTTGGGGGCGTTCATTGGCATGCCGCGCCGGACATAGTCGAACAGCGTCGTCGCATAGGGCCACATCGCACCGACCGAGAACACCTGCAGCGGGTACTTGCGCACACGCAGCGGCCGCAAAGGGTCGCTCCAGGCAATCAATCCGTCGGTACCCGCCAGGCGCGATGCCGGTCCTTCGATGCCCCGCGCGCCGTGGCACGCGGCGCACTGCATCTGGTACAGGCGCGCCCCCTGCTCCACCGTACCGCGGCCGGGCGGCAGGCCACGCCCATCGGGGAACACCGTGATGGCGTAACGCTCGATCTCCTCGGCGGGCAACACTGTGCCCAGGCCGATGGCGGCTGGCGCCACCACGGCCTCGCTGGCACCACCAAAGTCGGGCACTGCAAAAAGCGCAACAGCCACGATCGCGCCGACCCCTTTGCTTGAATGCCGCCGCACAGCGGACGCTGCCATCAACAGCTGGCAGCAGGTGCGGTCCTCACGCATACATGTTCTCCACGCGCCCGTCGGCCTGCACCCGCCAGGCATGCACCGCGTTGTAGTGGTTGAAGGAGTGCATGGCGTAGCGGCGCTTCCATTCGCTGCGCATGGGCTGGGTGCGCCCGTGCTCATCGGTGGCGCGGCTCATCAGTTCTGCCTTGCGTCCGGACCACCGCCACGGCAGCGTGAAACGGGTGAATGCACGGTCCAGAACCGGGCCGTGCAGTTGCGCGGCGTCCCAGGTACGCCCTCCATCCACCGACACATCCACGCGCGCAATTCGGCCATGGCCAGACCACGCAAGCCCCGCAATCTCGTAGTACCCGTGGGGCTCGGGCAATGTCTGCCGTCCCGAGGGGTGCGTGATGACCGACTTCACATCCATGTGAAAGGCAAAACGCTCGATGCGTCCATCGGCCAGTGGCTGCGTGTACAGCCCCGACTCATCCTTGGTATAGGCCGGAGCATCGGACACTTCCAGCCGGTGCAGCCACTTCACGTTGACATTTCCCTCGAACCCGGGGATGAACAGTCGCATCGGATAGCCCTGCGAGGCGCGCAGACGCTCGCCATTCTGAAACAGCGCGACGATCGCGTGGTCCATCAGTGACTGCAGGGGCACGCTGCGGCTGTGCGATGCGCCGTCAGCACCCTCGGCCACCACCCACCTCGCCGTGTCCTTGAGGCCCGCTTCTTTCAGCAGATAGGACAGCGGTACGCCTGTCCATTCGGAGCAAGACACCTCACCCGCAATCTCACCCAGGGTCTGGTCGAGCGCGGTCGGCGACAACGCGTTGGCGGCCGAATTGCCTGCGCACTCCAGAAAGTGCACCCGACTGACCATCGGATAGCGAAGGAGCCGCTCCACATCAAACTGCAGCGGACGCTGGACCAGGCCGTGGATGCGCACACTGTGCCGCTGGGGGTCGACCTCTGGAATGCCGCTGTGGTGCACCGCGAAATGCAGGCCACTGGGCGTGATCACGCCGCGCTGTGTCTCCAGAGGAGTGCGCCAGACAGCGAAGCCCGACAGATGGGATACCGTGCGTTGGACCCGGGACTCATGCGGCGATGGCTGACCGTAGGGCACGTCTGCGCCTCCGGCCTGTGCCATCGATACGGGCATCCGGGCGGCCAGCGGCTGCCCGGGTTGCGCCATGGCTGCGATGCTGCTTCCTGCGGCCAGCGCCCCCAGAAACTCGCGCCGGGCAAGCCCGGGCCGGACATCCTTTGATTTCATCAGCTCTGCCTTCCTGATTGCAAACGGCACCCGATGGCCGCTGTTGCAGTGTGGAGGGGCAGTCCCGCAAGTGCATTAACAGCGGTTAAGGACCCTCTGCACGAATCAAGCGGCAAGTGAGCGCTGCGGATCAGGATCGGCCGCAAGGCGGTTTGTGCAGCCAGTAGCTGCGCTGTTGGCAAGAAAAGCGACGCGGTGGACTGCCCGAGACCGTGCCAGAACAGACCGCGGGGAGTCAGGCAGAGGTTCCTGAACGCCACCCGCCCGTGCCGTGGCACTGCCGCAGCCTTGCCTGCAGCGGCGGGCCCTTACACTGGCCGCCCGCGCAGCCCCGCATCTGCCTTGGCGTTTGCGCCTGCGAACACACATCCCATTTCCCGCTTTCCGAGGTACCACCGTGCGTTCCTGCTCCGCTTTCCTGCTCGCCGGCCTGCTGGCCGCCCCTCTCGTCCATGCCCAGACACCACCGCCAGCCGCCGTCACCACGGCCAGTGGCCTGGTGTACCAGTCGCTCAAGGAGGGCACGGGCGATTCCCCCAAGGCCACCGACACGGTCAAGGTGCACTACCGCGGCACCTTCCTCGATGGCAAGGAGTTCGACAGCTCCTACAAGCGTGGCGAACCCACCGAGTTCCCGCTCAACCGCGTGATCCCCTGCTGGACGGAAGGCGTGCAGCGCATGAAGCCCGGTGGCAAGGCCAAGCTGACCTGCCCACCCGGCATTGCCTACGGTGCCAGCGGCGCCGGTGGCGTGATTCCGCCCAATGCCACGCTGAACTTCGAAGTCGAACTGGTGTCGGTCCGCCGCTGACCGCTCTGGCGACCCTGCCCGCAAAAAAGCCGCCCGGGGCCATGGCCTCGGGCGGCTTTTCCTGTAGATGGGGAGCGCCGCGGCGCCCCCTGGTTCACACTTCGGTGACGAACTGCTCGCGGGGGCGGCGCACCTTCTTGAGGTTCACCAGCCAGTCGCCTTCGTCGGCGCGGTAGCCCAGGGGCAGGATCGCCACGCTGCGCAGGCCGCGTGCACGCAGGTCCAGGATTTCGTCGAGCGCGTTAGGGTCAAAGCCTTCCATGGGCGTGGAGTCCACGCCTTCGAAGGCGGCGGCCATCAGCGATGCGCTCAGGCCGATGTAGGCCTGACGGGCTGCGTGCTGGAAGTTCACCTCGGCATCGCGCTGGGGGTACATGCCCAGCAGCATCTGGCGGTAGTTTTCCCAGCCTTCGTTCTTGAAGCCGCGCTGCTCGTTCGTCAGGTCGAACATCATGTTGATGCGATCAGCCGTGTAGTTATCCCATGCGGCAAACACCAGCAGGTGCGAGCCGTCGGTGATCTGGGCCTGGTTCCAGGCGATGGGCTGGATGCGCGCGCGCACGGCAGCATCGGTCACCACGATGATCTCGAAAGGCTGCAGGCCGCTCGATGTCGGTGCCAAGCGCGCGGCTTCCAGGATTCGCTCGACCTTGTCCTGGGGCACCTGCTTGGCGGGGTTCATCTTCTTGGCGGCATAGCGCCATTCGAGCTTGCTCAACAGAGGTTGTGAAGTACCGGTGTCGTTGGTGGTGGTCATGATTTTTGTCCTTGGAACTGGATGACTGGAACGCGGCGTGCACGGATGTGTGCACGGTGCAGATACTGTAGTCGCCCGCCGACCGGCCGGTAACTCCCCATGGCGAAAAGGATTGTTCACCGGGCGGAAACAATGCGCGGCCTTGAACCGTGAACCAGGGCGCGCAAACCCCGCGCACACCCATGCCTTGGCGGCCTACGCCCTGGGCTGCGGCGTACACTCCGCCGAACCGGCTTTCGCAAGGCGCCAGCCGCAAACGGCACAGCGCTGCCATCCGCAAAGCGCCCCACCATGAGCGAACCCGACCTGTCCTTTCTCGATCCTGCCGGTCGAAGCCCTGCGCAGAGTGCCTCCGCACTGGCGCCCACCCTTGAGCGCCGCGCCGCGCCGGGTACCGACCGGCGCGCGGCCACGGCGGGCGACCTGGTGGCCGAGTTGCGCGCCTACCAGGTCGAGCTGGAAAACCAGAACAAGGTTTTGCGCTACAGCCAGACGGTAGCCGAGAGCGCGTACGAGCGGTTCGAAACGCTGTTTGCCAGCGTGCCGCTGGCGCTGATGGTGGTGGACGAGCGGGACCTGGTGGTGCAGGCCAACTCGATGGCACACCGGCTGTTCCAGCCCAGCGAGGGCGACCGCCCGCTTTCGGCGCTGATGCCGTTCGTGCGCGAGGAAGACGTAGCGCGCGTCGGAGAGGCCTTTGCGCTGGCGCGAAACGTGGGCCGCAGCGAGGTCAAGGAAGTGGTGTTTGCCATCAGTGCAGAGATGCGCATTACCGGCGACCTGCACATCGCGCACATCGAAGCCCCGCAAGACAGCGGGCCACCCATGCCGCAGTTTCTGTGTGCGGTGATCGACCAGGGCCCGCTGCTGGCCGAGCGCCAGGCCCTGCAGCACAGCGCGCAGGCGCTGCAGCAGCGCAACGCCCAGCTCTTCGCCAGCGAAAAGCGGCTCGAAGCGGTCATCAACTCTGCACTGGACGCCATCATCTGCGTCGACCAGCACCAGCGCATCACGGTGTTCAACCCCACGGCGGCGGCGCTGTTCCAGTGCAGCGCCAGCGATGCCCTGGGCAGCCCGCTGCAGAGGTTCCTGCCCGACGCCGCCCATGCGCTGGCATTTGCGCAGCTCGCCACGCAGGCGCTGCTGGGCGAGATGACGGCCCTGACGGTGGGTGGCAAGGAACTGGCGGTGGAGGTGAGCGTGTCGTTCGAGCGCCATGCCGACGGCGAGACCACCACGGTCTTTGCGCGCGACCTCACCGGCCGCAAGAAGGCCGAGGCGCACCGCAGCGAGCTGGAGGCGCAGCTGCGCGAGTCGCAAAAAATGCAGGCCGTGGGCACCATGGCGGGCGGCATTGCGCACGACTTCAACAACATCCTGGGCGCGATCCTGGGCAATGTCGAGCTGGCCAAGGCCGACTGCAGCGCGGGCTCGCCCGTGCTGGAAAGCCTGATGGAGATCGACAAGGCCGGCCGCCGCGCACGCGACCTCGTGCGCCAGATCCTGACCTTCAGCCGCAACGAGCCCCCGCAGCGCACGGCCGTGCAGGTGGCCGAAGTCGCGCACGACACCGAGCGCCTGCTGCGCGTGACCCTGCCGCCCGGCATCGAGCTGCACATGCAGCTGCCCGCCGGCCTGCCGCCGGTGCTGGCCGATGCCACCCAGGTCGAGCAGGCGCTGCTGAACCTGTGTACCAATGCCATCCACGCGATCCACGGAGCGGGCATCACCCGCGGCGCCATCCATGTCGAGGCTACCGCGGTGCAGCCCGACCAGCGCCTGAGCGAGCGGCTGGCGCTGGCATCGGGCCACTATGTGGCGCTGACCGTGCGGGACAACGGGCCGGGGATGGATGCCGCCACGCTCGAGCGGATCTTTGAACCCTTCTTCACGACCAAGCCGGTGGGCCAGGGCACGGGTCTGGGCCTGGCCGTCGTGCACGGGGTGATGCGCACGCACGAAGGCGCTGTGGATGTGCACAGCGTTCCGGGCCAGGGCAGCCGGTTCACGCTGTACTTTCCGGCCGCACCTGCAGGGGTGGCATTGCCCGCGCCGGAGGCCGCTGCGGTGGCGGCACAAACGCCTGCCGCTACCGCATCCCAGCCACCGACAGGCAGCCTGGCGGACCACCACGCCAACACCAGCGATGCCCGCCCGCGGCACGTGATGTATGTGGACGATGACGAGGCGCTTGTTTTTCTGGTGCAGCGGCTGCTGCGCAGGCGCGGCTATGTCGTGAGCGGCTTTACCGACCCCCACGCGGCCACGGCCGCACTGCGCGCCGACCCCGACCGCTATGACCTCCTGGTGACCGACTACAACATGCCTGGCTTCTGTGGCGTGGACCTGGTGCGCGAGGCGCGGCTGATCCGGCCGGGCCTGCCGGTGGCGCTGGCATCGGGCTACGTGACCACCGAGATCGAGCAGGCCGCCCTGGCCGAGGGTGCGCGCGCACTCATCCACAAACCCAACGATGTGGAAGAACTGTGTGCCACCGTGCAGAGGCTGGTTTCGGGCGATGACCTGCCCTGAGACGGCACCCCATGGCGTGCAGGCGGTCTACGAGGACGCCGACCTTCTGGTGCTGCACAAGCCCGCCGGGCTGCTGTGCGTACCCGGGCGCGGCCCGGACAAGCAGGACTGCCTGAGCGCCCGCGCGCAGCAACGCTGGCCCGGCGCACTCATCGTGCACCGGCTGGACCAGGCCACATCCGGCCTGGTGCTGATGGCCCGCCACATCGACGCACAGCGGCGCCTGTCCCAGGCATTTGCCGAACGCCAGGTGCACAAGCGCTACCAGGCCGTGGTGCAGGGCTGCCTCATGCGCATGGGTGACGGGAAGGACGAAGGGGGCGATGACGAAGGTGGGCCATGGCATGAGATCAGCCTGCCCATTGGTGCCGACTGGGAGCGACGCCCGTTGCGCGTGATCGACCACGCCAAAGGCAAACCCAGCGTGACCCGGTGGCGCACGCTGCCCCCCCGCAACGGCCAGGCCGGCCGCCCCGACACAGGCACCACGCGGGTGGAACTGGAGCCCGTCACCGGTCGCACCCACCAGTTGCGCGTGCACATGGCAGCCATCGGCCACGCGATCCTGGGGGACGCACTGTATGCCGATGCGGCCACACAGGCACTGTCGCCCCGCCTGCTGCTGCACGCCTGCCAGCTGGCATTCGCGCATCCGGCAACGGGTGAGCCTGTTTGCATGCACCTGCCGGCTGATTTTTAGCAAAAAGGGCCGCAAGCGCTTTTTTCATCATCCCTTTCAGCTATTTTTTTGATAGCTCACTGACCGATGCTCCGGGTCGCGACATCGCCCATTGCACCGCCAGAATGCTGCCCAGCACCACCAGCATGCCCGCCAGCGCCACACCCGTCATGGCCTGCCCCAGCCAGGCCCAGCCCAGCAGCACGGCCGTGACGGGGCTCAGCAACCCCAGCGACGACACGGCCACCGACGGCAACCGCGCGATGCCGCGAAACCAGAGCGCGTAGGCCAGCAAGGCGCCAGCCAGGCTGAGATAGACATAGCCAGCCACTTGAGCCGCTGTGAGCGCAGGCAGCGGCGGGTCTGTGAGCCAGGCCACGGGCGCCAGCATGATGCCGCCCGCCAGCAGCTGCCAGCCAGTGAAGGCCAGCACCGGCAGGTCCGACCGCCAGCGCCGCGACCAGAACGTGCCCGCCGCCATGCACACCGTGCCCACCAGCGCGGCGGCCACCCCCACCCAATCCCAGTGCGCCCCGGGCGACAGCAGCAAGACCGCCATGCCCAGCACGCCCAGCGCGCCCGCGGCCAGCGCCATGCCGGGCGGGCGCCGGTGGTCCATGCCCCACACCAGCCCCATCACCACCAGCGGCCCGACGGCCCCCACCACAGCGGCCACGCCGCCGGGTAACCGGTACGCCGCCACGAAAAGCAGGGCCTGAAAGACGCCAATGTTCAGCGCCGACAGCACCAGCAGTCGCCACCACCCCAGCCAGTCACCCCACGCCGGGCTCCGGCGGCACCACAGCACCAGCAGCAGTCCTGCGGGCAGCGTTCGCAGCAGCGCAGCGGTGAACGGCCGGTCTGGCGGCAGCAGCTCGGTGGTGACGAGGTAGGTAGAGCCCCAGATCACCGGGGCTACCGCAGTGGTCAACGCGTTGAGCGACGGGCCGGAGGAATGTGCAGCAGTCATGGTTCGGCGTTATTTATCTTCAATTCAAGATAAAACCATACCATAGAATCTTGATTTCAAGATACTTAGCCGCACTCGACATCCCATGGCCACCCCACGACAACCCGACGCCGTAGATGCCATCCTGGCCCAGTGGCACCAAGAACGCCCCGACCTGGACGTGAGCCCCATGGGCCCCCTGGGCCGCATCAAGCGCTGCGCCTCGCTGCTGCAGCGCAGGCTGGACGAGACCTTTGCCGGGTTCGGCCTGAGTTTCTGGGAGTTCGACGTGCTGGCCACGCTGCGCCGAAGCGGCGCGCCCTATTGCCTGGCGCCCACCACCCTGTTCTCCACGCTGATGGTCACCTCGGGCACCATGACGCACCGCATGGGCAAGCTGGAGGCCCAGGGCTGGATCACCCGCCTGCCCAACCCTGCCGACGCGCGCAGTTCGCTGGTACAGCTCACCGCCGAGGGGCTGGCCCTGATCGACCGCGCGGTGGAGGCGCATGTGGCAAACCAGCATCGCATCCTTGCGCCGATCAAGGCTGCCGACCTGGCTGCGCTGGACGCCAGGCTGGCCATGCTGCTGGCGGCGCTGGAGCCCTCTGGTGACAGCCAGCCGTAGGACTGGCGCAGTACGATGGCGGAATGCCTCAAAACCACCTCTACATCCTCACCGGCGCCTCGCGCGGCATGGGCCTTGCCATGGCCCAGCAGCTGCTTCGCAGCGGCAACACGCTGATCTGCATCGCACGCAGCACCAGCCCCGACCTGGCCACCGAGGCCAAGGCCGCAGGCGTGACGCTGGAGCAATGGCAGCAGGACCTGTCGCAAGGCGAGCAGGCAGCCCACAAGCTGCACACCTGGCTGTCGGCCCAGGGCCCGCAGGCCTTTGCCAGCGCCACGCTCATCAACAACGCGGGCGTCATCCCGCGCATCGCGCCGCTGTCGGCCAGCGATGCAGCCGACCTGGCGCACGCCCTGCGCGTGGGGCTGGAGGCGCCCATGCAGCTCACGGCGGCCTTCCTGGGCGCCACCGACCGCTGGACGGTGCCGCGCAAGGTGCTCAACATTTCGTCCGGCCTGGGCCGCCGTGCCATGGCCTCGCAGGCCGCCTACTGCGCCGCCAAGGCAGGCATGGACCACTTCACGCGCTGCGTGGCGCTCGATGAAGCCGCAAAGCCGCATGGCGCCAGGGTGTGCTCGCTGGCCCCGGGCGTGATCGACACCGACATGCAGGTGCAGCTGCGCGGTGCCGACCCGGCTGCCTTCCCCGACCAGCAGAACTTTGCCAACCTCAAGACGGGTGGCCAGCTCACATCGCCTGCCGACGCCGCCACCCGCGTGCTTGCCTGGCTGGAGCGCGCAGACTTCGGTACGAACCCCGTGGCCGATGTGCGGGACGCATGACGCCCAAATGCTCCTTATTTGATAGCAACAGAGGCAAATAAAACCTTGGCCTCCTGCCGTTTTGACCTGATTTTTCTCTGAAAGGACCTCCCCATGACCCGTGAAGTCGTCGTCGTCAGCGCAGTGCGCACCGCCATTGGCACCTTTGGCGGCAGCCTCAAGGATGTGCCGCCCACCGAACTTGGCGCGACCGTGGTGCGCGAGTCGCTTGCCCGTGCCAACGTGGACGGCAAGGACGTGGGCCACGTCGTGTTCGGCCATGTGGTGAACACCGAGCCCAAGGACATGTACCTCTCGCGCGTGGCCGCCATCCACGGCGGCTGCGGCGAAGGCACGCCCGCCTACAACGTCAACCGCCTGTGCGGCTCGGGCCTGCAGGCCATCGTGAACGCCAGCCAGTCCATCCTGCTGGGCGACACCGACGTGGCGATTGGTGCCGGTGCCGAGAACATGAGCCGCGTGCCCTTTGCCAGCCTGAACATGCGCTGGGGCGCCCGCATGGGCGACACCAAGATGGTGGACATGATGATCGGCGCGCTGCACGACCCCTTCCACAACATCCACATGGGCGTGACGGCCGAGAACATCGCCGCCAAGTGGGGCATCACCCGCGAAGACCAGGACAAGCTGGCGGTCGAAAGCCACAACCGCGCCGAGCGCGCCACGCAAAGCGGCGTGTTCAAGGACCAGATCGTCCCCGTCACCCTGAAGAGCAAGAAGGGCGATGTGCAGTACGCCACCGACGAGCACTTCCGCCCCGGCGCCACGATGGAAGACCTGGCCAAACTCAAGCCGGTGTTCATCAAGGAAAACGGCACGGTGACCGCCGGCAACGCCTCGGGCATCAACGACGCGGCCGCTGCCGTGGTGCTGATGGAAGCCGGTGCCGCCCGTGCGCGCGGCGCCAAGCCCCTGGCCCGCCTGGTGGCCTACGCCCACGCGGGCGTGGACCCCAAGTACATGGGCATCGGCCCCGTGCCTGCCACGCAGCTGGCGCTCAAGAAGGCGGGCCTCACAGTCAACGACCTGGACGTGATCGAAGCCAACGAAGCCTTTGCCGCTCAAGCCTGCGCCGTCACCAAGGACCTGGGCCTGGACCCCGCCAAGGTCAACCCCAACGGCTCGGGCATCTCGCTGGGGCACCCCATCGGCGCCACCGGTGCGCTCATCACCGTCAAGGCATTGCACGAACTGCAGCGCATCCAGGGCCGCTACGCGCTGGTGACCATGTGCATCGGCGGCGGCCAGGGCATTGCCGCCATCTTCGAACGCATCTGAACCACCGCACTGCCTGCCAGCATCGCCGGGCCACCATCGTGGCTGGCGATGCTGCCGCGCCGGATTGGCAACGCCCGCGGCCACCAGGATCGGCGATCATTTCGCGCTGCCGGCCCTCAGCCGCCCCTGAACACCACGGAGACAAAACACCCATGATTCGTCAACTGCTCACCTTCACCACGCTGGCCGTGGCCCTGGGCTTCACAGCCCACGCACAGAC
>LNEG01000159.1 GCA_001464865.1 Burkholderiales bacterium Ga0074133 | reverse complement strand
GCTGCAATGGAAGGCTATAAGGTCGTGACCATGGAATACGCCGCTGACAAGTGCGACATTTTCGTGTCGGCCACCGGCAACAAGAATGTGATCCGCTACGAGCACATGGCTGCGATGAAGGACGAAGCCATCGTCTGCAACATCGGCCACTTCGACAACGAGATCGACGTCGCCTCGCTGGAAAAGCTGCAGTGGGACGAGATCAAGCCCCAGGTCGACCACGTCATCTTCCCCGATGGCAAGAAGATCACCCTGCTGGCCAAGGGCCGCCTGGTCAACCTGGGCTGCGCCACCGGCCACCCCAGCTTCGTCATGTCGTCCAGCTTTGCCAACCAGACGATTGCGCAGATCGAGCTGTTCACCAAGCAAAACGAGTACGAAGCGGGCAAGGTCTATGTGCTGCCCAAGCACCTGGACGAGAAGGTCGCACGCCTGCACCTCAAGAAGGTCGGCGCGATGCTGACCGAACTGACCGACGAGCAGGCCGCCTACATCGGCGTGCCCAAGCAAGGCCCATACAAGGCCAACACCTACCGCTATTGAGCGGAGTGTGTTCTGACAAGTCTGCACGGTACGCTGCAGACTTGTTTGGCCCGGCTCCAGCGGGTGAGGCGCTGCGATGCAGCACCGAAGGGATCGCAACGGCTGGCCTCTGCGCAGCCGCAGCAGGGCCGCCACGTTGCCCGCGTGGGGCGTCGGGAGTGGCTGCAAAATGCCGCAGGCCGCGCCAGCGCGGCTGGCCCGTGCCACTGCGGCACCGGGTCCGCACGGTGGCTGAACGGTAGCCGCACAGCGTGGCGACCGGCGGTTTTGCTGCTGTTCGTGGCCTGCACGCCGCGCACCGGCAAGGCAATGTGTTTGCTACTAAATTGATAGCTGTAGGGGCAATTAAAACAAGCACTACAGGCTACTTTCATTCAAAAAAGGACGGGCGCGATGCGCGCAGACGTATTTCTGGTGGATTCAGGCCATGCGGCCACGCGGTCCCAGGCGCAGCGCCTGATCGCTGCGGGGGTCGAGTGGCGGCTGTCACCGCTGGCGCCCTGGCAAAAGGTGGGCAAGAACGGTGACGACATCCCGACCGTGGCCGAGGTTCGGCTGCTCGACGATGCCGAGGCCAAGTACATCTCACGCGGCGGCCTCAAGCTGGAAGGCGCGTTGCGTGCGGTGGGCCTCGATGTGGCGGGCAAGCGTTGCCTGGACGTGGGCCAGAGCACGGGCGGCTTTACCGACTGCCTGCTGCAGCACGGCGCGGCGCAGGTGATCGGGGTGGATGTGGGACACGCGCAATTGCACGAGCGCCTGAAGGGCGACGCCCGCGTGGTCTGCGTCGAAGGCTTGAACGCCCGTTCGATGACCGCGCAGACGCTGCAGGACGGCTGCGAGCTGGCCCTGTCAGAAGTGGTCGAGGTGGACGAGGACAACGACACCCAGCCCGAGGCACCCTACAGCTGGATGCGCAACGGCGGTCTGGTGGACGAGGCCTACGACGACAGCAGCGACGCCAAGGAGCACGACATCGAGGCCTTCAAGGCCGAACGTGCCCGGCGCGCCGAAGCCCGAGCCAAGGGTGCCTTGCCGGTCGAGCGCCGTCGTCGCGCTGACCGCGCAGATGTCGATATCACGCCGCTTTTTGATGTGGTGACTGGCGACCTGTCGTTCATTTCGCTCACGCTGGTGCTGCCCGCCCTGGTGCCTCTGCTGGCCGCGGGCGGCCACCTGCTGATGCTGGTCAAGCCGCAGTTCGAGCTGCAGCCCGGCCAGGTGGGCAAGGGCGGTATCGTGAAAGACCCGGCGCTCTATGCGGTGGTCGAAAAGCGCATCCGCGACTGCTGCGCCGAGCAGGGCCTGGCCGTGCAGGCCTGGCTCGACAGCCCCATTGAGGGCGGTGACGGGAACCGCGAATTTTTTGTGTACGCAACCAGGAGCAGTGCTGCATGAACGCCGCCAATGCACAGGGCACCGGATTCCCGGTGAGCTTTGAATTCTTTCCGCCCAAGACGCCCGAGGGGGCCGACAAGCTGCGCGTGGCGCGCCAGCAGCTGTATGCGCTGCAACCCGACTTCTGCTCGGTGACGTATGGCGCCGGCGGCTCCACGCAAGAGGGCACGTTTGCCACCGTGCGCGAGATCCTGGCCGAGGGCGTGAGCGCCGCATCGCACTTCTCGTGCATCGGCGCCACGCGCCAGTCGGTGCGTGAACAGCTGGCCACCCTGAAGGCCATGGGCGTGCGCCGCCTGGTGGCACTGCGCGGCGACCTGCCCAGCGGCTACGGCGCGGGCGGCGAGTTCCACTACGCCAGCGATCTGGTGGCGTTCATCCGTGCCGAGACGGGCAACGACTTCCACATCGAGGTGGCGGCCTACCCCGAGGTGCACCCGCAGGCCCGCTCGCCCGAGTCCGATCTGCAGGCCTACGTGGCCAAGGTGCAGGCCGGGGCCGACGCCGCCATCACGCAGTATTTCTATAACAGCGATGCGTACTTCCGCTTTGTGGAAGACGCCCAGCGCCTGGGCGCCGATGTGCCGGTGGTGCCCGGCATCATGCCGATTGCCAGCTCGACCCAGCCGATGCGTTTTTCGGACGCCTGCGGTGCCGAGATCCCGCGCTGGATCCGCCTGCGCCTGCAAGCGTTTGGCGATGACACGGCCAGCATCAAGGCTTTTGGCCTGGATGTGGTGACCGACCTGTGCGACCAGCTGCGCGTGGCCGGTGTGCCCGCACTGCACTTCTACACCATGAACCAGAGTGCGGCGACGCTGGAGATCTGCCGCCGGCTGGGCATCTGATGCAGGAGCCGGGTGGCAGCGGCGCTGCGCAGCCCTCGCGGCGCAAGCCAAGGGGGCGGGCTGCCATGGCCGCGCTGGCGGGCGGGCTGCTCTGGGTGTGCATGCCGTCCGCCGTGGCGCAGCAGGGCCTGGTGGCCGAACCGGATGCGCTCGCGCCGAACCTGCTGAGCGTGCCCGGCGAAGCCATGCTGATCGACCCACCTGCGCCCGAGGCCGCAACCCGTCCGGGCGCGCCGCTGGTGCCTCCGCCCGTGCTGGAGCCTTCTGCCGACGAGGTCGGGCTGGCATCGTGGTACGGGGCTCGCTTTCACAAGCGGCGCACCGCCAGTGGCGAGCTGTTTGACATGAAAGCGCTGACCGCGGCGCACCCCACGCTGCCTTTTGGCTCCCTGGTCTGCGTGCGCAGCCAGATCACAGGGCGATCGGTGGTGGTGCGCATCAACGACCGGGGCCCGCACACCGGCAACCGCGTCATCGACCTGAGCCGCGGCGCCGCCGAGGCGCTGGGGATGGTGGGCCTGGGGCTCAAGCCCGTGGAACTGTTCGCGCTGGAAGAGGGCGACCGGAGCTGTCCGGCCCAGTGAGCGCAGCACCCGCTGCCGAAGTCCAGAGCCCCGATTCCGGTGCGGTCAGCCGCCCGATTCGAGCGTGTGCGTCGCGTGTTTGTCCTGCCCCAGCAGTTCTGCCATCTGCGGCAGTGCGGTCTTCAGCGCAGCCTTCAGGGTGAAGGGCGGGTTGATCAGGAACATGCCACTGGCCGGCAGGCCGGGTCGCTTGAGGTCACCGGCAGCGTTTTCGGTGAGCTTGCTGTTCTTGACCGTCAGCGTGGCGTGCAGCCAGCCTTTGCCAGCCTTGGTGGCCAGTGTCTTCAGGCGCCGGGGCAGGTCGTGCGCCTCGGGCCGCGGGATGATGGGGTACCAGAACGCGTAGGTGCCGGTGGCAAAGCGCTTGAGCGAGTCGGCCGCCATGTCGAGAACCTTGCCGTAGTCGCTCTTGATTTCATAGCTGGGATCGCAAAGCACAAGAGCGCGTCGGGCGGGTGGGGGCAGAAACTTGCGAATGCCCTCGAAGCCGTCTTCATGCAGCACGGCCACCTGCCGGCCCGCCTCGAGCTGGGCCACATTGCCGGCCAGCGCGCGCAGGTCGGTGGGATGCAGCTCGAACAGCTTGAGTTTGTCGTGGTCACGCAACAGGCGCTGGCTGATGAAGGGCGATCCGGGGTACACACGCAGGGTACTGCCCTGGTTGAATGCGCGGACCATGTCCACATACGCCTGCAGCGCGGGTGTCAGTGGCGGCAGGTTGGGCGCAAAAAGGCGGGCTACGCCGTCGGCCGCTTCGCCGCTGGTGCTGGCATAGTCGCCATCAAGCCGGTAGAGACCCGCGCCCGCGTGGGTGTCCAGCACGGTCAGCGCCGCGTCTTTCTCGGTCAGGTGTTGCAGGGCGGCAATCAGGACGGTGTGCTTGAGCACATCGGCGTGGTTGCCTGCGTGGAAGGCGTGTCGATAACTGAACATCGCCCAATGGTAACGATTAGGCCTTGCGTGCATTGCGGGGCAGTTGCCGCAACGTACGGCGCAGGCGGTCGTGGCTTGGTTGCGACGCGGCTTCTCGGGCGATGGTGTGCGTGGCCTGTGCACGGCACAATCGGCAGCTTTCCGCTGGCCTGGGTGTGATGGTTTTGGCAAGGGAGCCGTATTTCTGATGTGTAACAAGAGAGCCATCCTCGATGATCGCCCCGGCTGTGCGTATGCCAGCCTCCGGAGCGACCCTTCGGCCCCTGGCTGCGGGTTCCCTGTCCCGCGTCGCCGCCATGACTGATAGCCCCAGTCAGCCCCGCGGCGCCGGCATGAGCCACGTCGATGCACTGTTGCCTGGAAGCCGGCTGGGAGAGTTCGAGATCCTGTCGCTGCTGGGCGTGGGTGGGTTCGGCATGGTGTACAAGGCGTTCGACCATTCCCTGCATCGCGCCGTCGCCATCAAGGAATACATGCCCTCGGCACTGGCCGGCCGGGCAGGTGGTCAGTCACTGTGGGTGCGGGCGTCGGCCGATCAGGCGACCTATCAGGCGGGCCTGGCGTCGTTCGTGGGCGAAGCCCGCCTGCTGGCCCAGTTCGACCATCCCTCGCTCGTCAAGGTGTTCCGGTTCTGGCAAGCCAACAACACGGCCTACATGGTGATGCCCCTGTACTCGGGCATGACTTTCAAGCAGGCGCGTGCCCACATGCAGACCCCTCCGCCCGAAGCGTGGCTGCGCAAGCTGCTGTGGTCCGTACTGGGCGCCCTCAGGGTGTTGCACGATGGCAAGACGCTGCACCGCGACATCTCTCCGGACAACATCTTCCTGCAGGACAACGGTCCGCCCGTGCTGCTCGATCTGGGTGCGGCTCGCCACGCCATCAACGACCAGGACCGCAAGCACACAGCCGTGCTGAAGGTGAACTACGCGCCCATTGAGCAGTATTCGGAGGGCGATGAAGATCTTCGCCAGGGGCCATGGAGCGACCTGTACTCGCTGGCGGCAGTGACGTACGGCTGCCTGTGCAACGATACGCCCCTGCCTGCCACGCTGCGGTCCATCCGCGATCGCATGGTGCCGTTTTCACGCGTGGCCAAGACGGTCAAGCGTCAGTTCGGCGTGGAGTACTCGGCATCGTTTGTGGCGGCCATATCGCAATCCCTGGCGTTGCGGCCCGGCGACCGTCCGCAGAGCATCGATGCATTCCTGCAACTGATGGCGATGACCGCTCCGCCCGAGGGGCTTGACCATTTTGACTTTCGCGCTGACCTCGGTGATGCGTGGGTCGAGCCGGCCACCCCCCTGGGCCCGGATGTCCATTCCATCACCACCGTCGGAGTAGCCGCGCCTGTGGCCAACCCAGGCCCGGCCGCCGCCGCGGGCGAGGCAAGTCGCCCTGCCGACCTGGGTGTCACGTACAGGTCTGGCGCGATGCCCAGCGACGCGGCCGTTCAGCGTGGTCCCGATACCCAAGGCGGGGACACCGTGTTCATCGATGCGGGTGATACGGTGGCTTTTGAGGATTCGCGCTACGAAGAACTGGCGCTGAACCGGTTTTCTGACAGTGACACCGGAGCCGGGCGGAGCGCAAAGTCCCGCGCGTCCTCGAAGCCGGCAGGCCAGCTGGCCCCTTCTGTGCGCAAGCCTGGAGTCGTGGTCTGGCTGGCGCTCGCCGCAGCCCTGGTGGTGGTTTCAGCGGCGGGCCTTCGGTGGGCACAAGGCAGCAAGTCGGCTGAACAAGACATCATCACCGAGATGGCAGAGCCTGCAGCCGCGGCTGCGTCGGTTCCGGTGTCCGAACCGTCACCGGCGGCGGGGCCGGGCAGCGTCCCGGCCTCCGGTATGGCCGCTGTACCCGAGGGCGAGGCGCCCGTCATCGCCGCCGTGCCCCCCGTGTCCGCGCCTGCCTTCGTGAGTGCCGCCTCTGCGCCCCGCCCTGCGCCGCGGACGATACGACGCCCTGTGGTTGAGCCGGTGGCGGAGACCGTGGTGGTCCCCGAGCCCGCACCTGCGCCGCCACCGCCGCCAGTGGTGGAAGTCCGCCCCCGTGCTGCGCCGCCGCCGCGCTTGCCATCGCCGCAAGAGGCCTGTGCGGACTCCGGCTTCCTGGCGCGGCCTATGTGCATCCACCAGGAGTGCCAGAAACCCTCCCAGGCCGGGCAGTCAATCTGCATCGAAAACCGCCGCCGGTATGACGCCGAAGAGCAGGGGCGCCGCCAGACGCCCAACTGACTGACGCCGTGCTGGCGCGAGACCGCGGCGTTTCGCTCCGTGGAGTCCGGGCGGCCCCGCATGGCCGAGCGGGCGCCCACGGGCGTGAAGGGGTGTCCTGCGACCCCTGGTTGCACCCGGCGGGCACTGCTTTGTATAATCGGGGGCTTCGCAGCGCATTTGTGGTCCCGCGGCGGAGATTCATCGCCACCTAAGAGGCTTCCTTCAGAGAGGCACCGACCGTGGAAAAGGACCCGCCAAACCCTCTTTTGAAGAGAAATCTCATGACTACTACTTTCAGCGCAAAGCCCGCTGAGGTCGTGCACGAGTGGTTTGTGATTGACGCGACCAACAAGGTCCTCGGACGAGTAGCCAGCGAAGTTGCTCTCCGTTTGCGCGGCAAACACAAGGCCATTTACACGCCTCACGTCGATACCGGTGATTTCATCGTCGTTATCAACGCAGCCCAACTCAAGGTCACCGGCACCAAGTCCCTGGACAAGGTGTACTACCGTCACTCGGGTTACCCCGGCGGTATCACGGCGACGAACTTCCGCGACATGCAAGCCAAGCACCCCGGCCGCGCGCTGGAAAAGGCTGTCAAGGGCATGCTGCCCAAGGGCCCCCTTGGCTACGCGATGATCAAGAAACTCAAGGTGTATGGTGGTGCTGAGCATCCCCACACCGCCCAGCAGCCCAAAGTGCTGGAAATCTAAGGAGCCTTGAGATGATTGGTGAATGGAACAATGGCACCGGCCGTCGCAAGTCCAGCGTCGCCCGCGTGTTTCTGAAAAAAGGCTCTGGCAAGATCACGGTGAACGGCAAGGACATCCAGTCCTATTTCGGCCGCGAAACCTCGATCATGATTGCCAAGCAACCCCTGGCGTTGACCAACCATGTCGAAACTTTCGACATCCAGATCAACGTGCACGGTGGTGGTGAATCCGGCCAGGCTGGTGCTGCCCGCCACGGCATTACCCGCGCCCTGATCGATTACGACGCATCCCTGAAGCCCGTCCTGAGCCAAGCCGGCTTCGTGACCCGCGATGCCCGTGAAGTCGAGCGTAAGAAGGTCGGTCTGCACTCCGCCCGTCGCGCCAAGCAGTTCTCCAAGCGTTAAGCCAGGATCTGTTCGCAAGGGAACCCCCGGGTTGCTTTTCGGTGCCAAAACCGCCTTCGGGCGGTTTTTTCGTTTAAGGTGCGCTCTTTCTTCGCGGCCCTGGGGCCTTCTTCATGATCCTGCAGACCCTGATTTCATGCGATTGCGTCTCCTTCGCCGCCGGCTGACCATCAGCGCGCCGCGCGTTGCGATCCGCAGTGCCTTGCCATGGCCTGTGCGCTGGCTGGCGCTGGCGGTCGTGATGGGCTTTTGTGCCGCCGTGGCCCTGTGGGCCTTCGAGTTTGGCAAGTCCATTGCAGGGCTCGACACGGTCTCGCGCGAGGAGCTCTTGCAACTGCGTACCGAGGTGGCCCTGCTGCGCGAGAAAGGGCAGGAGCAGCAGACAGTCGCGCATACTGCCGAGAGTCTGCTGGTGGCTGAGCGCACAGCCAAGGAAGGCCTGATGTCGCAGGTCAAACAGCTCGAGGCTGACAACCGCACCCTGCGTGAAGACCTGGGTTTTTTCGAAAAGCTCATCCCCGCCACCACCACCGAAGGCCTGTCCATCCGCAGCCTGCAGGCTGAAGTGCTGGGCGGCTTGCAACTTCGCTGGCAGGTGCTGCTCATCCAGGCATCACGCAATGCGCCCGATTTCCAGGGTCGGCTGGAGGTGGTGCTGGCAGGCACCCAGAACGGACTTCCATGGTCCCAGGAGCTGCCTGCCCAGGTCCAGCCACTGCAGGTACGCCAGTATCGGCGTGTGGAAGGACTGGTGAATCTGCCCCCCAATGCCGTGGTAAAAACCGTGACCGCGCGGGTGCTGGAGGGCTCCACGGTGCGTGCCACGCAGTCGATGGTGCTGGAGTGATTTCCACACCCGGTGGCGAGGGCATTGGCGCTGCGGATGAGCGTTGAGGTCCGCCAGACGTCCTGTGCGGCGAGTGGGCCCAAAGGCGCACTGGTCAGGCGCGTCCGCCGGCCTGAATCTGCACTTTTCAGTCGGCTGCAACTGTCGGTGCCCAGGTGCTGGGACGGGCTTTGTCTTTTCATCTTCGCGCTTGCCAGTCAAGGCGTCTGTTCCAGGAGTCATCGATGTTTTCACGCAGGAAGCAGCCCCCAATCAAGAGCCTGGTGGCGCAGGGGACGCGGATTCTCGGCGACGTGCACTTCGCCGAAGGCATGCGCATTGACGGCGAGGTGGTGGGCGACATCCGGGCGGGCGCCGAACAGCCCAGCATCCTCGTGATATCGGAGTCGGCCCGTGTAGAGGGTGCCATCCATGCAGACCACGTGATCATCAACGGCCAGGTTGTAGGGCCAGTGCATGCCGCCGAGTTGCTCGAATTGCAGCCTAAGGCTCGCATTACCGGCAACGTGCATTACAAGGCGCTGGAGATGCACCAGGGCGGGATGATCGCCGGGCAGATGTTCCCCTCGGTCGTATTGGTCGAGGAAAAGCCCCCACTGCAGTTAGCGTCAAACAACCCCTGAGCTGAATTCCCGAGCGTTATACAGTAGTATTGTTGGCAAAGCTGAACCCGGAGTACCCCATGAGCGCCGTTGCCGAAAACATCCAGACCGAAATGCCCTCGCCGATCCTCTTCACGGACAGCGCTGCAGCCAAGGTGGCAGACCTGATCGCCGAGGAGGGCAACCCTGACCTCAAGCTGCGGGTGTTTGTGCAGGGTGGGGGCTGCTCGGGTTTCCAGTATGGCTTCACGTTCGACGAGATCACGAATGAAGACGACACCACGATGACCAAGAACGGCGTGTCGCTGCTGATCGATGCGATGAGCTACCAGTACCTGGTCGGCGCCGAGATCGACTACAAGGAAGACCTCCAGGGTGCCCAGTTCGTGATCAAGAACCCCAATGCCACGACGACGTGCGGCTGCGGTTCGAGCTTCTCGGCCTGACGAGGCTGGTTGCGAAGCTCGTCGGCCCGACCCGGCTAGTCTTCCGCATCTCTGGTCCTGGCAATCAAAAGCCGCCGAAAGGCGGCTTTTTTCATGCACAAAAGGGGGTGGGCAGGTCGCCCTTTTCGGGTAGCACGTCAGGCCTGCCGCCGCACCCGGCTTGGTGACCTGCCGCAAAGGCGGGCTTGGCGAGTGATCGGTTGCCGTGGGCGCAGGTGGCGGGCCTGTCAGTGCATTCAGGCGGGATAGAGTGCGCCCAGTACCCTGAGGCCTGCGGCCCCTGTGACGGCCGGCAGGTTGCCCGGTTGGCCGCGCACGAGCTGGCATGCGAGCCAGGCAAAAGCGGCGGCTTCCACTTGAAGGGCGGGCAGCCCGAGGTGGTCGCTATCAACGACCTCGATACCCGGGCAATGGGCGCGAAGCCGGTCCATCAGGTGCGTGTTCAATGCGCCGCCGCCGCAAACAGCCAGCAGTTTGCAATCTCTTGAGTACCTGGCTGCGCTGGTGGAGCAAGCGATGGCGGTCAATTCGGTCAATGTCGCCTGCACATCCTGCGGCGCTGCATCGGGACTGGAGGCCAGTCGCTGTGCCAGCCAGGGCGGGTTGAACAGGTCACGGCCGGTGCTTTTGGGCGGTGCCTTGTGCAGGAAAGGTTCGTCCAGCAATGCGGCCAGCAGGCCGGGCAAGACCTGCCCGCCGGCGGCCCACTGGCCACCTGCGTCGTACGGCCGGCCGGTTTGCAGCTGGCACCAGTGGTCCATCAGTGCATTGCCAGGCCCGCAGTCGAAGCCCAGAACGCTGCCATCTGCGCCCAGTACGCTCAGGTTCGAGATTCCGCCGATGTTGAGCACGAGCACCGTTTCACCCGCCCGGCCAAACACGCCTTGGTGGAACGCCGGTACGAGCGGTGCACCCTGACCGCCTGCCGCCACGTCACGGCTGCGGAAGTCGGCGGCTACGGCAATGCCCGTGAGTTCCGCCAGCATCGACGGGTTGCCCAGCTGCAGGGTGTAGCCAGTCCCGTCGAACTCGCGGGGGCGGTGGCGCACGGTCTGCCCGTGGGCGCCGATGGCACGGATCGCATTGGTGGAATGGCCAGTCTGCTGCAGCAATGTTTCCACAACCCCGGCATAGGCGCGCGACACGGCGTTCCCGGCGAGCGCAGCCCGGTGCAACTCATCGGGGCCAGAGGCGTTCAAGGCCAGCAACTCGGTGCGCAATGCGGCATCAAACCCGGTCGAGGCATGGGCCTGAACGACCATGCGTGGCCCGGAAAAATCGACCACCACGCCATCCACCCCATCCAGTGAGGTGCCGGACATGAGGCCTACGTAGAGCTCGGTCATGGGGAGGGTGGGCGGTGAGCCCCTCTTTCAGCCGCGCCGCTGAGAGGCCATGTGGATGAAGCGGTGGGGCGGGGCGCCCCCGCAGGCACGCTGCACAGACCGGCCATGGCCCGCCAGCCCCATGCCGACCGGAACCGGGCGGCATGGGCGAGGCTGGTCAGTTGGCGCTCGCCTGCTCGATCAGGGCTGCCGCGGACAGCTGCATGCGCATGCCCGACGCCAGGCGATCAAACGCCGGGCGGGCCGCTGCCGACACGGGCGCTGCGGCTTCGCTCTGGGCCACCATGGTCATCGGGTCCTGGTGCTGGCCGTTGACGCGGAATTCGAAGTGCAGGTGGGGGCCCGTGGCCCAGCCCGTGGCTCCCACTGCGCCAATCGTCTGGCCCTGCTCGATCGACTGGCCCTGGCGCACGTCGATGCGGCTCAGGTGGGCGTACACCGTGACGTGCTGGTTACGGTGCTTGACGAAGACCACGTTGCCGTATCCGTTTTGCACGCCTGCAAATTCCACCACGCCGTCGCCCACAGTACGTACCGTGGTGCCCGTAGGCGCGGCAAAGTCAGTGCCCAGGTGCGCGCGCCAGGTCTTCAGGATCGGATGTATGCGCATCGCAAACCCGCTGCTCACGCGCGAGAATTCGACAGGGGAGGCCAGATACGCGCGGCGCAGGCTCTCGCCCTTGAGCGAGTAGTAGGCGCCCTTGGACGCGCCGGGCTCCTGGAACCAGACGGCCTCGTGCGACTTGCCGTTGTTGACGAACTCCGCGCTGAGCACGCGTCCGCTGGACAGTGGCTCGCCGTCGGCTTCCAGCGTTTCGTACACCACCGAGAAGCGGTCGCCCTTGCGCAGCGAGCGGCGGAAGTCGATGTTGCCCGAGAACAGTTCGGCCACCTGCACGGCAACGGCGTCTGGGATGTTGGAGGCGTCGGTTGCAGCAAACAGCGAGCTCTGGATGACGCCGCCTGCCAGGCGGCTGTTGACCGTCATCTTGGCGGTTTCGATGCGCGTGCTGAACTTGTCGCCCGTGCGCTCGACGATCAGGCGGCGGAAGTTGCCGCTGTCGTCCGGCACCCAGCGCACGGTCAGGCGGACCAGGCGGTGGTCGTCAGTGGTCTCGGCCGACACCACGCGGCCAGAGCGGCCCAGCACGTTCTGGCGAACGGTGCCGTCGCCGCGCATGAAGGCAGCGGCGGCCGGGTCTGCCACGCCCATGCGCTGCAGCAGCGATTCAGGGGTGTCGCTGCTGCGCACCTGTTCGGAGCGGAACAGCGAGAACCCGGGGGTGTCGAGTTCGCCCAGGACCACGTTGTCGGCCAGGGATTCGACCGGGTAGCTGACCATGCGCACCGGAAGTTCGCCGGGATCGGGTGCAAACGACGCGACGGCAAACGCGCCACCACCGCCCGTGAGCAGCACGGCAGCAATGGCAGCAGTCAGTCGTTTGGGGTGGCGCTGGATCGTGAGGGAGAGCCGGTCAAGCAAAGCCGCGCTGGCGGTGGTCAAGCCGTGAATCAAGGTTCTATCCCCAGGGTGAATAGGCATCTGCAGAGGCTGCCCGGAATGAACGCGGGTGGCGGCAGGATGCACAGGCTGTCGGGTTGCGGTCGCTCGACAGTGTCGACGACAGGTCGAGATGGCGGGCCCACTAGAATCCGCCTCAAGCAATGTGGGCTGGAGTATAGCGGCGCCTGCGGTGTAGACATCCAAAAAAACCCTTATGAATCAATCTGCTGTTACAACGACCCCGGTCTCTGCTGGTGTAGGGCGAGCGCTTGAAATCTCGCTGCGCGGCGTGGAAGAACTGCTGCCCCGGGACGAGTGGGTCAAAAAGCTCGCGCGCTCGGAAGCCACCGGCCAGCCACTGCGCATCAAGCTCGGGCTGGACCCCACGGCGCCCGACATCCACATCGGCCACACCGTGGTGCTCAACAAGATGCGGCAGCTGCAAGATCTGGGCCACCAGGTCATCTTCCTGATCGGCGATTTCACCAGCCTGATCGGTGACCCCTCGGGCCGCAACAGCACCCGCCCGCCGCTGACGCCCGAGCAGATCAAGGCCAACGCCGAGACCTACTACCGCCAGGCCAGCCTGGTGCTGGACCCGGCCCGTACCGAGATCCGCTACAACAGCGAATGGAGCGAGCCCCTGGGTGCCAGCGGCATGATCCAGCTGGCGGCCAAATACACCGTGGCCCGCATGATGGAGCGCGATGACTTTCACAAGCGCTTCACCACCGGCCAGTCGATTTCGGTGCATGAATTCCTGTACCCGCTGATGCAGGGGTATGACTCGGTGGCCTTGAAGAGCGACCTGGAACTGGGCGGGACCGACCAGAAATTCAACCTGCTGATGGGCCGCCACCTGCAGCAGGAATACGGCCAGGAGCCGCAGTGTGTGCTCACAATGCCGCTGCTGGTGGGCCTGGATGGTGTGGACAAGATGTCCAAGTCCAAGAACAACTACATCGGTATCGCGGAGGAGCCCAACACCATGTTCGCCAAGGTGCTGTCGATCAGCGACACCCTGATGTGGGACTGGTACACGCTGCTGTCGTTCAAGAGCCTGGCTGACATTGCCGCGCTCAAGGCCGAGGTGGCAGGCGGGCGCAACCCCAAGGACGCCAAGGTGATGCTGGCCAAGGAGATCACCACGCGCTTTCACAGCGCGGCGGCGGCCGATGCGGCCGAACAGGACTTCACCAACCGCAGCAAGGGCGGCGTGCCGGATGAAATCCCCGAAGTGGGCCTGTCGGGCGCGCCGCTGGGCATTGGTGCACTGCTCAAGCAGGCCAACCTGGCGCCCTCGGGCAGCGAGGCCAACCGCCTGATCGACGGCGGCGGCGTGCGTGTAGATGGCAGCGTGGTCAGCGACAAAGGCCTGAAGCTGGCCGCTGGCACCTACGTGGTGCAGGTCGGCAAGCGCAAGTTTGCCCGGGTGACATTGGTCGCCTCCTGACGGGCGGCTCCGCTGGCCTCGGCAAGCGGGGTGCCCGGTGGCGCTGTAACGCATGTGCTGCGGCCGCTCTGGGATGGCTGCGCCGTTAGCGCGGGCTGTGGATGGCTTGCAGCGCCATTCATCATGAAAATCTGGCCCAAACGGCCTCAAGTCCTTATTTTATGATCACCCATTGCTATAAATAATATAGCAACGGGTGTGTCAGACGCGTTCCGCGATCAGTCCAGGTTGTCGTTCAGATCCGGGTCCGGCACATCCCCGATGGCCTCGCGTGTGGCCTCGGCCTGCACCTGGAGCCAGGCACAGAAGGCCTTGATCTCGGGCCGCTGCGCGCTGCGCGGCCCCACCATGAGCCAGTACGCGAGCGGCGAGTCGATGCGGTGGCCTGGCAGCACCTCCACCAGGTCCCCGGCGGCCAGTGCGTCGGCAATCAGCGGCATGCGCGCCAGCGCCAGGCCCTGTCCGCTGAGAGCGGCCTGCACGATCTGGTGTGCATAGTTGAAATACAGCCAGCGCTGGGGTTGCAGCTTGTTCAGGTCGCAGGTGTCGAACCAGCGGCGCCAGCTCAGGTACTCCAGATGGTGCGTGCGGTGGGCATCGCCTGCCTCGATCAGGGTGAAATGCGCCACGTCGGCTGGTACGCGCAGCGGTTTGCCGCTTTTGAGCAGCCAGGGGCTGGCCACCACCGCCAGCTGCTCGCCAAACAGGCGCTGGCCGCCCTGTGTACCCGCTCCCGGCAGGCTGTAGCGCAGCGCCAGGTCCACGTCCGAGGTTTCCAGGTCCACCGGCACATCGCTGGCGTCGATGCGTATGTCGATGCCCGGGTTCTCGCGCTGGAACTCCTCCATTCGCGGAATCAGCCACATCGAAGCAAAACTTGCCCAGGTGGTGATGGCCACACTGCGACGCCCTGCCGTCTGGCGCACCAGGCGCACGGCGGCGTCCATGCGTTCCAGCGCGGGGCCCACGGCGCGGTGCAACTGCGCGCCTGCGCTGGTCATTTCCACGGCGCGCGTGTGGCGCAGGAACAGCGCCACACCCACCTCGTCTTCGAGGGCCTGGATCTGGCGGCTCACGGCCGACTGGGTGAGCGCCAGCTCGTCGGCTGCGGCCCGGAAATTCAGGTGTTTGGCCACGGCCAGAAAGGCGCGCCAGTGTCCGGTGGCGACGGGTCGGGAGCGCAAGACAGCAGGGGAATACTCGGCAGAGGCCATGGCAGGAGTCCTGAGGGTGATTCATGCGTTGACGGAATGAATAGCGTACCGCGTTTTCATTGGACTGCGTGCGATGGACGGCGCACTATCGGGTCTCCTCAGCACCCTTTTCAAGCCCACCAAGGAGCCTGTCATGTCCCCCCGCAATGCCCTGCCATCGCAACCCTTCGATCCTGCCGACCTGGCTGGCCATCGTGCGGCGGCGGGTAGCTGGAAACTGGCCGCTGGTCGCGCGCTGTCGCTGCGTCCACGCCAGCGCAGTGTGCTGGAAATTGCACAAGGACGCGCCTGGGTCACCCTCGGGGAGGGCGCTCGCGGATGGCCCTCGACTGCGCGCAGCGCGGGGGGCGACCGGGTACTGGTGGCGGGCGAGCGGCTGGCCATCGAGCCTGGAATGCATGTGGTGGTCGAGCCCTGGACCGCCCCAGGTGCACAGCCACATGGCGCTGATGCGCTGGCTTTCCGCTGGGACGTCGCGCCCGTCACCTGCGCGCTGGTGGAAGGCCGCCCGGAGTGCAGTGCTGCCGCCGCCGAATGGGACTGTGCCGTGGTGCAGCCCCTGCGCGATCTGGGCCGTGCGCTGGCGCAAGGCGGCCGTGCAGTGGCGGATTCGATGGCTGCGGGCGGGCGCCTGGCCTGGGGCTTCGCGCGGTTTGCGCGGCACCGCATCGCCATGCCGCCGCAGTGCCGGGCTGTGTGAGCAGCGCCGTCCGGCCCGGCGTCCTGATGCGTGGGGCGCATCAATCGAGGGCTTGTTCCTTATGGGGCGATACCCGGCACGCGCACCCTGGCGTCTTGCCAGGAGCCGGTGAGCCCTGAAGCGTCGCAAGCGAACACCCCAGGCTTCATCAACACCGGCCCCGGCAAGCGCCGGGTGTGCCGGGTTTGCAGCCCATCGCCAGTCTGTGCGCAGCAAGACGGTGATTTCGATGGGCGGCGTAGCCAGACATGGAGCGCTGCGGCCGCTGGGCCTCCGGCGATTTCCAGGTCCGGCACGCTCCTGACGTGTGCCTGCAAGCCTTGCGGGGTGGGGTGGCGCCAGGGTGCCCGGTTGGTGCGCATCCATGCCCGGCCGTGCACGCCGCCGCAAGGCCCCTGCGCACGATCAGCGTGGCTTGGACACCAGCACGTAGCAGCCTTCGCTGGCAGCGAGCACCAGGCCCGCCGTGCAGCGCGGCGGGTCGCGCGGGTCGCGGTCGTTGTGGCCTGCGGTGAAGGTGATGCCGGTGATGCGCACGCTCTGCCCGCTGGTGTTGCGCACCTGGTATTGGTACATGTAATCGGTCCAGGCAAGATCCAGCGCCGCTTGGTATGGAATATCCGTGGTGCCGCCAGAAGGGCTGGCCAGCAGCACATCGTCCGCCACGGGCTGGGCCTCGGCCTGTCCGCTCCACGACGCGGCCATCAGCATGGCGGCCGCCAGCAACCCGGGGCTGGCGGCGAGCGCCAGGCACGCCAGACGGCCACGGGCCACGCGCCAGGCCAGCGGTGCCATCAGCAGCGACAGGACCACCACGCCCCACTGCGCCAGCGAAGGCACTGGCTGCGCAGCGCCAGCCAGCGCGGCCGCATACGTGATCGCGCCCACTGGGGGCTGCCCTTGCGCCCATGCAGGCGCCGACAGGGCCAGTGTGCTGATGGCCAGCAAGCCAGCACAAGTGCGACGGCGAAACAGGTGGATGCTTTGCATTGGAACGTTCCCTTGGAAGATGAAAGAAAAATGCCCCTCGCGCTCTCCGGTGGGGCGCTGGTGGCTGCGAAGGTGGAGTCGTGGTGAGAGGGTGGTTCGGCTGATGCGGCTCCGGGTCCGGCGACCGGGAGCCGCATCAGCGCAACGCCGAGAAACAGACGCGTAGCTCTTCGCCCGCGTTGATGTTGTGGCTCACGTCCACGGTGATCAGCACGTCAATGTGGGGTGTCGTGGTGGTCGACGTGGCGGCCATGCCGCGGCCCGTGCTGCCGGCGCGTATGTCCATCAGCACCGTGAGATCCTTGCCGGCCGCAGGCTCGGTGAAGAAGATGAAATACGTTCGCGTCTGCCCCCCGCCGTAGGCAGGGTTGACCGTGTACCCGGTGCCACTTGCGATGGTGGCGGGCGCGAGCGTGTTCGACAGTGGGTCCTGAACCTTGAAGCAGCCATGGCGCAGGAAGCTCACACCTGCCACGGTGCCCGCAGGCCCGGTGGGCCCGGTGGGTCCTGCAGAACCGGCAGGCCCTGCCGGCCCTTGTGGTCCTGCGTCGCCCTGGGGGCCCGCGGGGCCTGTCGGTCCTTGCGGGCCCGTGGCACCGTTGCTGCCAGCGTCGCCCTTGGGGCCCTGGGGCCCGGCGGGGCCCACCGGCCCGGTGGCGTCCACTGAAAGCACGCCCTGCGCATCCGCGCGCACAAAACCGGCCCCCCCAAGCTGGGGCAGGGTGACCTTGCCGTCGTTGCCGAACCTGGAAATGGTCTGCCCGGTCCCGGGTGTCTGGATGACCACGCCACCGGCGCCCGACAGGGTGACTTGTGCGGATGCAGCGCCTGCGGCCATCCAGGCTGCTGCGCAAAGGAGATGGGGCTTCATGTTGGGCATGGATCGATGGCGAATGGGTCGCTGCTGTGAATGGGTCACTGTGGAAGCGGGCCTACCGGACGCGCGCGTGGTGGCGATGCCGCAGCTGGCGTGCGCCCAGCAGGCCTGCCAGCGCCGAAAGCAGCACCACGCCCCATTCGCCCACCGTGGGCACCGCCACAACGGTCTGGGCGGATGGAGGTGCAAACCAGCCTGGCGCGCTGCCGCCCCCGGGCCCGTTCTGGCCAGAGGGGGACAGCCGCTGCCCGCGCGAGGCATCGACGCCTGCCACGGTCACGGTCCCGAGCTGCTGAACGCCACCCGGCCGCAGCGTGAGGAACGCGGTGCCGGCCTGGCCCTGCAGTGCCACGTCGCCCAGGGTGAGCGTGCCGTTGACCTGCTGCTCGCTCCCCGCTGCCAGACGAATCGTCTGGCCGGCCTGCGCGGCACTCAGGTTGGAAAAGGTGGTGCTGCCCGTGATGTCGGTCGTGCCGCCGTTGCTGCAGCGGTTCACGAGGGCCACGGTGCTGCCCGCCCCGCTGAGGCCACCCGGGCCCGCCGCGTTGTGCCAGCCCGCACCCAGCTCGATGCGTGCACCTGCTGCCGCGATGGAGCCTGCTGCGCCGATGCGGACGTGGCCCACGCCGGTGAAGGTGGCGCCGGCAGCATCCAGCGGTCCATTGACTTCCAGGTCGTCGCAGCCCAGGTCGATGGTGCCGTGGTACGCCCCGCCCCCGGCGCCCACGCTGAAAGCGGCGGATTGTGCAGATGGCGCGGTGGCCAGCAGCAACGCTGCCAGCGCAGCGCGCAGCGCTGGGGGCGTGCCCTGCGGGCATGCAGCAGCGGGTTCGGGACGGTAGCTTGTGTGGGCCACGGAAGGGGTCTGGATCGGTGGGGGATGGAGCGCGGCCAGCTCCTTTTTCCGGTGGCCGCCGAAGAGTCCAGCGTGCCCGCGGGCCATGGCGCAATGGTGTGCGCGAGGCACCCCGGCGGCTTGACCGGGTGTTTGCCTGGTGCTTGACTGAGCGTTCGCCAAGCGCCCGTGGCGCAAGCCATCCCGCTTGCGTGGAGGGCTCTGGTTGCTATTGGGTTGATAGCGGCCAGTGCTGATTCAACCTGGGCTGGATGCCGATCTGGCCTTGGGGCCGCGCCACCAGGGCCATACCACCAGGATGGCCAGCAGCGACAGCAACCACAGGGCCCAGTTCTGCAGGGTGGGGATGGCCGTGGCGGAAGCGGGGCCAGGGGGCAGCGGCGCAAGCAGCGCCACGCCGCCGGGATCGTGGATCACGCTGTTCTGCGTCAGGTCGTCATCGCCTGCGCCGCCGTCTTCCAGCGTCAGGGTCACCGTGTTGCCGCTGATGCGCGCGCCGGAGAACGGGTACCAGTGTTGCTGGGCGTTGTCTGCCGTGCGGCCGAACTTGTAGTAGACCGCGCCCTGCGGCAGGGGCTGCGGGTAGGTCAGTACCACGGTGGCCCGGGAGCCCTGCACGCCCTACTCGAGGCGCAGGTACACCAGGCCGTATGGAAGCGTGACTCCGCCGGGGAGCAGGACGTTGGCGTTGGCGATGGCGTGTGTGCTGGCTGCCGCCACCCGCCAGCCGTTGAGCGCCTGCAGCGTCAGCAGCAGGGGCTGGTTGGCCTGAGGGCCTTCAGGGATCGCCAGCGTCTGCTCCTGCGCAAAGAGTGCCACGGAAGCCTGTGCCGACTGCACGTCGATCAGGTGGCAGGGCGTCCCCTGGCCCGCGCACGCGCCGGTCCAGCCGGTGAACCGGTAGCCCGCGCTGGCTGTGGCAGTGCAGGTGGCGCTGCTGCCGCGTGTCACCGGGCTGGGCGAGCAGGCTGCGGTGCCGCCTGCTGCCGGGTTGGCTGTGGCGGTGACGGCCACGGCGCGCGTGGCGTGGATCGTGTACGTGCGCGTACTGCCGTCGCGCGCCTGCACTTCCACCGTGATGGGCACGCTGCCCCCGGACGGCACGTTGATGGGGGCCGAGGCGCTGCCACTGGCCACTGGCGCCCCGCCGACGCGCACCGTGGCCGTGCCGAAGGCCAGCCAGGGTGTGAGGGTCAGCGCCGGGCCCCCCTGCGGCATGTACAGCGTGTATTCGGTCACATCTCCCGAAAACGCGGGCGTCAGGGTGCCGGTGGAGGGAACCACCTGGGCCAGGTCGGGTGAGGTGTTTGTGACCACTTTCAGGCCGCCGCCCTGGCTCACGGATGCGTCCAGCAACAGGTCCGGCTTGCCGTCGCCATTGAAGTCGGCCACGGCCATGTGGCCGGGCAGCCATGGCACCCGATGCCGCACCGATACCGCGAAGCTGCCGTCACCCTGGCCTGCCAGGATCGTGACGTTGTAGTAACCACCGTTGCTGTTGAGCACGGCGATGTCGGGGCGGCCGTCGCCGTTGAAGTCGTCTACGGCCAGGTCTATCGGCAACTCCTGGCCGACAAAGGTTGGCCAGCCACTCGCAAGGCGGACGGGCCGGCCGAAACCGCCGCCCGGCAAGCCTTTGAGTATGAACACCACGCTGGCGTTGTCGGACTGGGCCGCCGCGATCAGGTCGGCCCGCCCGTCACCGTCCACATCCGCCATGCGCGGCGAGGCGTACAGCCTGAACTGCCCTGTTGTGCCCAGCGGCACATCCTGGGGGACGCCAAAAGTGCCCCCGCCCGCTCCGGGCAGCAGCTGCAGCGTACCGGCCTCGTTGGCGAGCAGCAAATCCATCCGCCCGTCGCCATCGACGTCCTGCCCCACCACGTGCCGGACCTGGCTGACCGTGCCCGCCGCCTGCGCCGCCGCAAAGTGGCTGTCGCCCAGGCTGCGCAGGACCACCACGCCCTGCGTCCATTCGGCCGAGACGATGTCGTCGCGGTCGTCGCCGTCGACGTCCAGCAGCACCGACGGGGGATCGTTTGCCAGTCCCTCCTGCAGTGCCACCGGCTGCGCGGCAAACCCGGCACTGCCCAGGCCTGCGCCGGTTCCCGTGGTCAGCAGGGTCTGTGCGTTGCCTACGTTGAGCACGTCGGGCCAGCCATCGCCATGGACATCGCCTACCGCCAGGCGCCGCGCTCCGCTGATGCCCGGGGGCAGCCAATGCGCTGCGTCCAGACTACCGTCCCCCCGCCCCCGCAGCAGGGCCAGTTCTGGCCGCGTGTAGTCCCTCGCCAGCGCATCCGGGCGTCCGTCGCCGTCCAGGTCGTCGGCCGCTATCGCCGCCACGAAGTCGCCGGACAGCGCCAGGCTTTGCGGCGGGCCGAATTGCGCCGGGTTGCCCGACAGCGACACCGCCCGGGCCGCCTCGCGGGTGATGCGCAGCAGGTAGGTACGCATCACCGTACCGTCGCTGGAGGTGACCTGCACCGGCACCGTGTTGAGCCCGGGTGCCAGTGCCACGGCCGCCGCGTGGCCGCTGCGCAGCACCCGCTTGCCCACGCGGGCGGTGGCCTCGGCATCCGGCAGCGTCAGGCCCACCCGCACCGAGGTCATGACAAAGGGCACGCTGGCGCTGTAAACGAGTACGGCCGGGTCGAACGCGGGGCCCAGGCTGCCGTCCGACAGCGACAGGCTTGCCAGCGTGGCGTCGGCGTTGCCGCGCAGCACATCCAGCGAGTAGCTGGCGGTTTGCTGGCCATCGGTGCTGATGATCTGGAGGGTGATGGTGTTGTGCCCCGGCTGCACGGGGATCGGCGCCGAGGCCGCGCCGGGCGCGACCGGGCTGCCATGGATGAGGAGGCTGGCCGTGGCGTCTTCCGGTGTGGGTGTGAGCGTGATGGCGGCCGTGGTGCTGGCCACGCGCGCCGTGTAGGCAAGCGTGGCGGGGTGCACCGGCGGCCAGGGCGTGCCGCTGGAGAGCGACAGAGCCTGCAGCCGCGCGCTGTTGACCGCACCGGCGCGGGTCACGCGCAGCGTGTACGTCTGTTGCGTGGTGCCGTCCTGCGCCGTGGCCTGCACGGCGATGGTGTTGAGCCCCGGTGCCAGCGGTATGCGCACGGCGTTGCCGGACAGGGCGGGTGTGCCGTTCACCGCCAACGTGGCATCGCCGGAGGCCAGCGTCGGCACCACATGGATCGCGTTCGTCGCATGGCCCACCAGGGCGGAATACGCCAGCACCGCCGGGTCGAATGCCGGGCTCAGCACGCCAGCCGACAGGGCCAGCGCCGAGAGGCGGGCGTCGGTGCTGGGCCCGGCGCGGGTAACGTCCACCGTGTATGCGCGCGTCGCTGTGCCGTCTTCCGACGTCACGCCCACCGTGATGGCCGTGGTGCCCGCCTGCAGCGCCACGGACTGTGGTGCGCCTGCGGTGGCAGGAGCGCCATTGACGGTGAGCGTGGCGGTCGGCGCGGCCGGCGTGGGTGTCACGGCCACCGAGGCCAAGTAGGGCACGGCGGCGTTGTAGCGCGTCACGGCGCCATCAAAGCCCGGGTTCAGCGTGCCCGCAGACAGGGTGAGGCCTTGCAGGCTCGCGTTGGCATTGGCGATGCGCGTGATCGCCAGCGTGAAGGTGCGCGTGGTGCCATCCTGAGCCGTGGACTGCACCGACACCGTGTTCGGCCCCAGGGCCAGCGGCACCTGCGCTGCGCCACCGCTGGCCACCGGCTGGCCATTGACAGTGATCGCCGGGCAATCTGCCGCCGTGGCGGCTATGGCCACCGAAGGCAGGTCCACCGTGGCGCTGTAGCTGGTGATGGCGGGATCGAACGCAGGCGTGAGCGTGCCGGAGGACAGGGCCATGCCCGCCAGCCCGGCATCGGTGCCAGGGCCGGAGCGTTCGATGGTGAGCGTGTACCTGGCCATGGCCCAGAGGCCGGCAGAGACGGCACGGCGGACGTCGATGTCCACCACGTTGGTGCCAAAGGCCAGCGGGGCTGCGCTCAGGGATCGGGTGGGCGTGTCGTCATTCAGGTAGAAGCGTTGCCCCAGTGCACTCACCTCATGCCACCGTCCGCTGGGGTCCCAGGCGGTCATGGTGATGACCTGCGGGGCGCAGTGTCCGATCTGGATGGGCGGCACCGTGATGTGCAGCGGGTCGTCCTCCAGCCCCACGGGGAAGCTGGCGGCCACACCGCCCACCGAGATGGACGCCAGTTGCGCGTAGTTGGAGAACCCCGGCTCACCGTCTTCCGCCACGGCCACACCCGCCGCGCATGCCAGCAGTCCGGCGGCCAGCCATGCCCGCCAGCGGGGCCGTGTGCGCCGCCCGCCGTGTGTTGTCGCCGCGTTGTTGCAAAGGGGCGCCGAAGGGCGGGTGTACGCAGTGGTTTTCATGGGGCCTGGGTCGGTGGTGGGATGAGACCTCCACGGTGCAGGCGTTGCACATGAAAAACGCCCCAGCGCTCATCTGGCAAGCGTTGACAGCGATCTGTTGGGAAGCATCTGAGGCAGGTGGAAGTGCGCTGCCGACGATCTTGCAGGCCGAGCGGCCCTGCGGCTTGACCGGACGTTTGCGGGGCGCTTGACTGTGCGTTCGCGCACGCCCCGTGCGAGGCGTCAGGGGATATCGGCGCTCAGAGCCCGAGGAGCCAGTCTGCGTACTCGACCGTCACGGCGCTGCCGGTGGCCAGGCCGTAGCTGATGTTGCGGGCAGCTTCGGCTGCGGCACGCACGTCGCTGGGCGTATGGCCGAAGGTGGCGCGGAAGGCGCGGCTGAAGTGGGCCTCGCTGGCAAAGCCCAGGCGAGTGGCCACATCCGCCACGCGCAGGTGCCGGTAGGCGGCATCAGACAGGGTTTGAAACGCGCGCTGCAGGCGGCGCTGCTGCACGTAGCGCGTCACGCCGCCCAGCGGCTCGAAGAGCCGGTAAAGCCGGTGGCGCGAGATGCCGAAGGTGCGGCACAGGGCGTCGGGTGTGAGGGGCGCGCCCAGGTGGCGGCCGATGTGCCGCTGGATGCGCTCCAGTGTGACGGCCTCCACCTCCGCGCGGGCCTCGGCCAGCGTGCGCTGGCTGGGGCGCAGGCAGGCGGCCAGCATGTGGGTGGTGGCGCGCACCACGTCGTCGGCCTGGTCCATGCCGATGGTGGGCAGGCGCCGGTGCAGCGCGCCCAGGTGGTCCGCCAGCAGGCCGCCGAAGATGTTGTCTGACCGCAGCACCGTGCCATGGGGGTTGGTGGCCCCCGCGAAGGCCTCGTCGCCCAGCGCGCGCGGCACGATCAGGGACAGCACGCGCGAGTTCTGGGCCACGGTGTGCTGCGTGCGGGCCATGTCGAACACCACCACATCGCCCGCGCGCACGAGCAGGTCGTCCCGGTCGCTGTGCTGGCCGATGAAGCCGCCATCGCGATACCACTGCACCAGGTAGTGATCCAGCCCGTCGTGCGCGGCACGTGCCTGGCTGCGCGCAAAGCGCTGGGCGCCAAAGCGCAGGTCGCCCAGCAGCAGCTGGCCCAGGTGCACCGCATTCACCTGGGCATGGAACCCGTCCAGCGGGTCGCCCTGCGCCAGCGGGGCCACATCGAAAAGAACGGAGATGCCGCTGCGCCAGGCTTCAAAGCGGTCCTCGAAGGACGACTGGGTGGTGGCGAAGGCTGTGGAGGGCAGAGGCTGGGCGGGCGGCGGCATGGCGCCGAGATGATAAAGGCCGCTGGCCGCGAACATGTTGGCACTGTCGCGCTGGCCCCCCAAAGCCGACAGTCTGCGCCGGGTCGTCGCAAGGCGCTCCTGTATTGATAGTGGTCTGTGGCGGGGATGCGTCGGGGATCACGCGAGTCCAGGCGGAGGCCGGCTACAGCATCAGCTCTCCGCGCACGGCTTCAAACGCGGCCAGGGCCGCATCGCCGTCAAGCTGCTCCATGCGGGCGAGGGCTTCCTCGTCCTCGACCGTGCTGAACGCCAGGCTGAACTGCTGGAACCGCCGCCCGGCCAGCGGGCCATGGTGCAGCACCTCGACGTTGGTATGTCGAGGGTCGTTGCGAATGCGCTCAATGAGCTTGAGCACGGCCTTTTGCTGGCCCTCCAGCTGCTGGCAAAAGCGCTGGCCGTCAAAGATCAGCAAGCCCGTCACGTCCAGCTTCGCGTTGACCTGGCGCGCACGCCCGGCAATCTCGGCCACCACGCTCAGTGGTTGCTCGGGGGCGAGGGTGCTGACGTAGAGGACCTCGTAAAGTGCGGGAGATACGTTCATAGGTGGCGCCCAATGTAGGGCGCGCACTGCGGCGGCGCAATGTCAAAAGACATAGGCGCGGCGAGGCGCCCGCGGGCACGCTGTGTTGCTGCCACCCGCGGTCGTGCGCTGCGGTGCACTGCTTGCCAGTTGCCTCGCTGACGAATCGCTGCGCTGTGTGCCTCTGCAGCCCCGGGCGGTCTGCAGCGTGGCAGATGTTCGCCATGGCCAAGGCGAGGGCGGTGTGTTGCGCCTGGCAGCACATCACCACCCGCAGCGCACACCATCCGCTCGATGCGTGCAGGGGGTCCATAGAATCAACGCCCCATGAATGTCACCTTGCCCGCCAGTACCTGCCCACCGGCCTGCCGCGACTGCCGGTTGCGAAAGACGGGTGCCTTCACGGCCGTGAAGCCGGAGGTGCTCGACTTCATCGAGGGCTTCCGCACCGACAGCCTGGCCGTGGAGGCGGGCGGTGCGCTGGTGCGCGAGAACCAGACCAATGCCAGGCTGTTCACGCTGTATTCGGGCTGGGCGTTTCGCTACAAGACGCTGAGCGACGGGCGCCGCCAGATCCTCAACTTTCTGCTGCCCGGCGACCTGGTGGGCTTGCAGCAGGAGTTTGGCGACGTATCGGCGCACGGGATCGAGGCGCTGACCGATTGCTCGCTGTGTGTGTTCCAGAACGACAGCCTGTGGGCGCTGTTTCGCGAGCATCCGCGCCTGGGCTACGACATCACCTGGCTGTCGGCACACGAAGAGGGCCATGTGGACGACAACCTGCTGACCACGGGCCGCCGCAACGCCACCGAGCGACTGGCCATGCTGCTCATGCACCTGTACCGGCGGCTGGACCGCATCGGGCTGGTGCAGGACGGCACGGTGGCCTTCCCGCTCAACCAGCAGCACATCGCCGATGCACTGGGGCTGTCGCTGGTACATACCAACAAGACGCTGCGGCGCCTGTCGCTGCTGGGGCTGCACGAGCTGAAAAACGGGCGGCTGCGGCTGCTCAACACGCGTGCGCTGGCGCGGATTGCCGAGTACTACGACACACCACCGCGGCAAATGCCGCTGCTTTAGGGACCCTCTGCAAGAATCAGCGCGCCGCGTGCATCGGCGGCCTCGCGCTGCCTGCTGCATGCCACGGGGCTGAGTCGTTCACCAGCGCGCTGCACCTTGCGCCGATAATCCGGGCCAGCCGCTGGCATGACCCACACCACTCCTGAATCCATGACCCCACTCGACATCCTCATCATGGCCGCCGGCAAGGGCACGCGCATGAAAAGCCGTACGCCGAAGGTGCTGCAACGCCTGGCCGGGCGCCCGCTGCTGCACCACGTGCTGGACCAGGCCGCGCACCTGCAGGCCCGCAGCGCCATCGTCATCACGGGGCACGGCGCTATCGAAGTAGAAGCATCCACGGCAATTGCAGCCAGCACTGCAGGCACTTTTGACATCAAATTCGTGCGCCAGGAGCCCCAGCTGGGCACCGGCCACGCCGTGCAGCAGACCGTGCCGCACCTGACGGACGACGGCACGGCCGTGGTGCTGTCGGGCGATGTGCCCCTGACGCAGCCGGACACTCTGCGCGCCCTGGTGCAAGCCGGTGCGGCCACCGGAGCGCTGGCCGGTGCCGGTGCCGCCAGTGGCGGGCTGGCACTGCTGACCGTGACGCTGCCCGACCCCACGGGCTACGGCCGCATCGTGCGCAATGCCGAAGGTGCCGTGCAAGGCATTGTCGAACACAAGGACGCCACCGATGCCCAGCGCGCCATCACCGAGGTGTACAGCGGCATCATGGCTGTGCCTTCGCGGCTGCTGAAACCGTGGCTGGCGCGCCTCACCAACAACAACGCCCAGGGCGAGTACTACCTGACCGACATCGTGGCCATGGCCGTGGCCGACGGCGTGCCCGTGGTGGCCCACCGCATCACCGATGCGTTGCAGGTGGCGGGCGTGAACAGCCCGCTGCAACTGGCCGAGCTGGAGCGCGCCCACCAGCTGCGCCAGGCCCGCGCGCTGATGGAGCAGGGTGTGCGCCTGGCCGACCCGGCCCGTTTCGATGTGCGCGACGACGCGCGCACCGGTGCGCGGGGCGAAGTCCTGTGCGGGCAGGACGTGGAGATCGACGTGAACTGCGTGTTTACCGGCCGCGTGGAGCTGGGCGAGGGCGTGAGCATCGGCGCCCACTGCTGCATTGCCAACGCACGCATCGCAGCGGGCGCAGTCATCCACCCCTACACCCACATCGACGGCGAGAAGGCCGGTGCCACGGTGGGCGAGGGCGCGCTCATCGGCCCCTTTGCCCGCCTGCGCCCCGGTGCACAGCTGGGCCGCGAAGTGCACATCGGCAACTTTGTGGAAGTCAAGAACAGCACCCTGGCCGATGGTGCCAAGGCCAACCACCTGGCCTACCTGGGCGACGCCACCGTGGGCGAGCGCGTGAACTACGGCGCCGGCAGCATCACCGCCAACTACGACGGCGCCAACAAGCACCGCACCGTGATTGAGGCGGATGTGCATGTGGGCAGCAACTGTGTGCTGGTGGCGCCGGTGACGATTGGTGCAGGCGGCACGGTGGGCGGCGGCAGCACCATCACCAAGAGCACCGCGCCCGGGGCGCTCAGTGTGGCCCGCGGCAAGCAGGTGAGCATTGCCGACTGGCAGCGCCCCAAAAAGCAGCCCAAGGCCTGACGCTGCACGGCGTGCGCCCCCCATGTCTGAAGACGACCTGACCCCCGAGCAGCTGCGCGCCGCGCTGGCTGCCAGCCAGCAGAAGGTGGCCGACATGGCGGCCGCGCAAGAAGAATTCTTGCGCGCGGTGTCGCATGACTTGCGGGCCCCGCTGCGGCATGTCACGTCGTACGGCACGCTGGTGCGCGAGGTGCTGGCGGGCTTGCCTGTCGAGGCGGGGGCGGCCGAAGAGGTTCAGGAGGCCCTGGGCTTTCTGGCCACCATGGACCAGTCTGCCCGCCGCATGGGCGGCATGCTGGACGGGCTGCTGGCCATTGCACGCGCCAGCCGTGCGCCGCTGCTGCCCCGGCCCGTGCCGCTGGCGCACGCGCTGCAGCAGGCGCAGGCCCAAATCCATGCTGCACCTCAGTCCGGTGCGGTGGGCACAGCGGGTGCCGCCACCGCGGTGACATGGCGTGTGGACGCAGAGTTGCCCGCCCTGCAGGCCGACCCGGCGCTGCTGCACGAGCTGCTGGTGCAGCTGCTGGCCAATGCCGTGAAGTTTTCGCGCGGCAGTGCGCCGCCGGTGGTGGCCATTGCGCCGGCCGCGGCCACCGAGGGCCAGGTCGCCTTCACCATTGAAGACAACGGCGTCGGGTTTGACCCCGCCCGTGCCGGGCAGCTGTTCGGCGTGTTTCAGCGCTTGCACCGTGAATCGGAATTTGAAGGTGTGGGCGCAGGCCTGGCCCTGTGCCGCACCATCGCCTTGCGGCACGGCGGCGAGGTATCGGCCACCGCCCGGCCGGGGGCAGGTTGCACCGTGCGGGTGCAGTGGCCAGCGGCGGTGCCAGGGCCTGTTGTGTAGCGGTTTTGAAGCGAAATGTGCTTCAGGTCCAGATATCTATTGGCTGTATTGCTATTGTTTGTATAGCATTTGCTGGCGGCCGGACATCGCGGTGGTCTCCACGGGCCGGCAAAGCGCAGACGACGGCTGTCCGCGCCCTCAGTGCACCGCCGGGGCGGCTGGCTCCGCGAATGCCGCCACGCGGTTTCGTCCCTCGTTCTTGGCCACGTACATGGCGGCGTCTGCCGCATTCATCCAGTCGCGCAGGCTCTGGTGGTGCCGGTCAGCTGCCGCCACGCCGATGCTGCTGGTGATGCGCAGGTCGGGCAGCTGGCGCATGCGCAGGCCTTCGGACTGGGCGCGGATGCGTTCGGCCACCGCCCGCGCATCGCGCGCGTGCATGCCGGGCAGCAGGATCGCGAACTCGTCCCCGCCGTAGCGCCCCGCGCAGTCGTTGGCGCGCACCGTGCCCTGCACCACATGGGCCAGCGCGCGGATCACCTCGTCGCCCACGGTGTGGCCGTGCTGGTCGTTGATGTCCTTGAAGTGGTCGATGTCCAGCATCAGCAGGCACGCGGGCTCGCCCGTGGCGTGGTGGCGCTGCAGGGCGGCGTTGGCCTGTTCCTGCCAGTAGCCGCGGGCATACAGGCCGGTCAGGGTGTCGATGCGGCGCAGCTCGTCGAGCAGCCGGTTCTGCTGCGCAGTCTTGCGGATCAGTCGGTAGCTCACCACGCTGACCGAGAGCGTGTGCAGCACCATGACCGGCAGGCACGCCATGACCACCAGCATCGAGGTGGTGGGCACCCACTGTGCGCCGGTGGCCAGCGCGCTGACGATGCCCGCCGCCAGCATGCCCGGAACGGCGCGCGCCCACAGCCCGCGGATGCCGGTGGTGATCTTGTCCACCATGGTCAGCGTGATGATCAGAACGCTGGGCAGCAGGTTGAAGTGCATCAGCGGCACGAAGGCTGCTGCCATGGCCGAGTCCATCAGCAGGTTGCGGACTTCTGCCTGGTACGGGTCAGGGCTGCGGCGGGCCAGCAGGTAGGCTACATGCGGCCAGGCAAACGCCAGCATCGCCATCACGACCCATGCGGTCAGTGATGCTTGCCGCTCCCACAGCACCACCGCCACCACGGCCCCGCCCAGCCCCATGCCCAGCACGCGCAGCGGGTAGATGCGGCGGTACATGTTTTTTTCGGGTGTGGGCATGGAGGACAGGTTGCAACATCACCGGGTCGTTGCGTGTTTCTGTTTGTGATCTGCAGGATACGCTGGCCGGCAGGCGTCCGCGTTGGCCCTGCTGATACCCGCGGTGCGGCATCCGCTATTGCACGGCGATGAGGCTGCTACCCAATGTATGGCTTTTGATGCTTACACGGTGGGGGGCAGCGGCAGTCTTGTCTCAAATTTTGCCCGTTTGGTGCTGAAAAACGCCTTGGCGTTGCGTACGTTGGCACTGGCCGTGAACAGCCGCTGGGACAGGGCCAGGTAGCCGGGCATGTCCCGCGTGTGCACCACCAGCATGAAGTCTGGCCCCGGTGCCACACGCCAGCACTGCTGCACCGCGGGCTCGGCCACGGCCTGCGCTTCAAAAGCGTCCATGTGCTCGGCGCCCTGGCGGTCCAGTGACACCTCCACGATGCAGGCCAGGCCGTGGCCCACCGTGGCGGCCAGGCGGTCGGGGTTGAGGATGGCGACCTGCCGCTCGATCAGTCCGGATTCATGCAGCCGCCGCACCCGGCGCAGGCAGGTCGGCGGCGAGATGCCTGCCTGTGCGGCCAGCCACTGGTTGCTGCAGCTGGCGTCGTCCTGCAGCAATTCGAGCAACTGCACATCGATGGCGTCAATGTTCAAATATTCCACTGAATACATCTTTATGAAATAAAACGTTGATTGTGAAGCTGGATGAAATAAGTTAACAAAAAGCCCTGCAAAGATCGTCACATATTTCTGCCGGCCACGTCTACGATCGCGCCCATCTACTTGTCAGAACAAAGGACGCTCCATGTGCGGCATCGTCGGCGCAGTCTCTGCGCGCAACATCGTTCCCATCCTCGTTCAGGGCCTCCAACGGCTCGAATACCGGGGCTATGACTCGTGCGGCGTGGCGGTACATGCCGCCAGCCTGGACACATCCCGCCCCGCCGGATTGCAGCGCGCGCGCAGTACGGCCCGCGTGGCAGAGCTGCTGGAGCAGGTGAACACCGAGCGCCTGGAAGGCGCCACCGGCATCGCCCACACGCGCTGGGCCACCCACGGCGCGCCCGCCGTGCACAACGCCCACCCGCATTTCAGCCACGGCACGGGTGCAGACGCGCAGGCACAGACCGCAGGGCGCGTGGCCCTGGTGCATAACGGCATCATCGAAAACCACGAAGAACTGCGCAAGGCGCTGCAGGCGCGCGGCTACGTGTTTGCCAGCCAGACCGACACCGAGGTCATCGCCCACCTGGTGGACAGCCACTACAACGGCGACCTGTTCGAGGCCGTGCAGGCCACCGTGGCCGAGCTGCATGGCGCATATGCCATCGCCGTCATCCACAAGGACGAGCCCCATCGTGTGGTGGGCGCGCGTGCCGGCTCACCGCTGATCCTGGGTGTTGGCAACGAAGGCTCCGAGCACTTCCTGGCCAGCGACGCCATGGCCCTGGCAGGCGTCACGGACCAGATCGTCTACCTGGAAGAGGGCGACCTCGTGGACCTGCAACTGGGCCGCTACTGGATCGTGGGCAAGGGCCGCGAAGCCCTTGCGCCTGAGCAGCGCCCGGTGCGTACCGTGCAGGCCCACAGCGGCGCGGCCGAGCTGGGCCCCTACCGGCACTACATGCAAAAGGAAATCTTCGAGCAGCCGCGCGCCATTGCCGACACCCTTGAAGGCGTGGCGGGTGTCGTGCCCGAGCTGTTTGACGGCCAGGGCCTGCACGGCCAGCCGGGTGCCGCCGCCTGGCGCGTGTTCAAGGACATCGACAGTGTGCTCATCCTGGCCTGCGGCACCAGCTACTACAGCGGCTGCACGGCCAAATACTGGCTGGAAGACATCGCGGGCATCCCCACCCAGGTGGAAGTGGCCAGCGAGTACCGCTACCGCACCAGTGTGCCCAACCCGCGCACGCTGGTCGTCACCATCAGCCAGAGCGGCGAAACCGCCGACACGCTGGCCGCGCTGCGCCACGCGCAATCATTGGGCATGCAGCACACGCTGACCATCTGCAACGTGGCCACCAGCGCGATGGTGCGCGAGTGCAAGCTGGCCTACATCACCCGCGCAGGCGTGGAGATCGGCGTGGCCAGCACCAAGGCCTTCACCACGCAGCTGGCAGGCCTCTTCCTGCTGACGCTGGCCCTGGCCCAGAGCAAGGGCCGCCTGACCGAGGCGCAGGAGGCCGAACACCTGAAGGCCATGCGCCACCTGCCCGTGGCCCTGCAGGCCGTGCTGGCACTGGAGCCGCAAATCATCAGCTGGGCAGAAGACTTCGCCCGCATGGAAAACGCCCTGTTCCTGGGCCGCGGCCTTCACTACCCCATCGCGCTCGAAGGCGCCTTGAAGCTCAAGGAAATCAGCTACATCCACGCCGAGGCCTACCCGGCCGGCGAGCTCAAGCACGGCCCGCTGGCACTGGTGACCAGCGCCATGCCCGTGGTGACCGTGGCGCCCAACGACGCGCTGCTGGAAAAGCTCAAGAGCAACATGCAGGAAGTGCGCGCCCGTGCCGGCGTGCTGTATGTGCTGGCCGATACCGACACCCGCATCGAAAGTGGCGAGGGCCTGCATGTCATCCGCATGCCCGAGCACTACGGGCCCTTAAGCCCGCTGCTGCATGTGGTGCCGCTGCAGCTGCTGGCCTACCACACGGCCTGTGCGCGGGGGACGGATGTGGACAAGCCCAGAAACCTTGCCAAGAGCGTGACGGTCGAATGACCGGCATGCGCTTGGCCGGCGCG